>CAIJLW010000119.1 GCA_903821685.1 uncultured Sphingomonadales bacterium
ACAAATACACGCGCTACGCCATGTAATGTGGCAAATAAAAACAGCAGGGGTAGGGTAATGCCGTCGATATAGGTGAACCAACCCAGAGCAAGCGCAACCAGCATGTCGACGCTGTTGGCAAGCCGCGCTACGGTGCGGCGTTCCCAGCGGTCGGCGGCCCATCCGGCAACAGGCGTCAACAGTGCCAATGGCACGAACTGCACAAAGCCAAGCAGACCAAGCTGCAGCGATGCCTCCCGAATAGACATGCCATAATCGCTGCGTGCAATGTCATAGGCCTGATAGCCAATCACGACGACCATTCCCATGGTCGCAAGCACAGCCATAAAACGCGCCATCCAATAAAAGCGGAAGTCGGCGATTTTAAGCGGATGTATTTCTGGTGTACTGTCGGACATGGCCTAAGGCCTATCGGCTTGCGCACTCAAGTGCAATGCAGGGACGTGCATTCGCATACTAAGATAACTGTTATTGTCTGTGATGACTAACCTGCATCTTCTGGAACGCCCTGATAATCGTTGATCGTTTCGAATATCTTAGTCAGTGCCGCGCGTTCCTCCAGCGATATCTCCGGACGCCATATTTCGAATAGCAGAATGACTCGCGTATCGCCGCTTTTGTTCCATGCCTCATGCTCAAAGCTATCATCGAAAATGAGCGCTTCGCCCTCACGCCACGCACGTGTTTCATTGCCGACGCGAATGGCGCAATCTTTAGGGACAATAAGTGGGATGTGGCAAATCAACCGCGTATTCAACATGCCGTGATGGGGCTGGATATGTGTGCCCGGCTTTAGCAGCGACCATAACGCAACCGGTGATCGTTCGTCGATTAGCGGCATTGGCGCATGCTCCAAAGCTTTTATCGTCACGGGACAGCGCGTTGCATTTTCCGGCACGATTTTGCCATTGCGCCAGAAGTAATACGCGCCCCAGCTTGGGTCATTAATGAGCGGGTTGGCCGCTCTTGGCCGTTCGCTTGAAGATTCTACATAAGGCGCAAAATCTTGGCCTTCCGCCAAAATCGTGCGTAGCTCCGCCTGCATTTCAGGCACAGCCTGTTCGACTTCGGCCAGCCAAGAAAATTCATCTCGTTCGTAAAATTGGCGCTGCGGCAAACCGGGAAAGTAAAAGCTAGAAGGCTGCTGCAGATATAGCTGTTTCCGGCCGAGCAGCATATCTACTGCAGAACCAACCCTGCCGTCACGGGTAAGACCAGCCTGATTTAGCCCTTCCATCAAATGTTGCTCAAACTTGACCCGCACTTGGTCTACAAATTGGCGGGCGCGTTCGAGCATGGCGTGCAAAGCCGCGGACAAGTTTGGTGTTGCTGCGGCTTGATTGAGAGCTGCTTGAAAAAAAGCATTAGCTGCGCGGTCATCGCCCGCACGCGCCTTTAACTCGCCGGATAGGATTAGGGCTGGAAGATTTCTTGGCTCAAGCGCAAGCTGGCGGTTGAGCGCTGACTCTTCTGCTGCAACATCACCATCTAAGTTGCATGCTTGGGCTAGCAGCAACCATGGCATGTCGCTGTCGGCAAGTTCCGCTAACAAGCGTCTTGCTTGTTCACCTTCACGTCGCTGAAGCGCCACTCTGGCATTGTTGATGATATTTGCAGCCGCCGCATCCATGCTTAATCATAAGCCGAAAGAGTGACACTTTACCAGACTATCCTTTTGCTGGTTCCAAGCTTTCACCTGTCATTCAGTATCCACCCATCGGCAATGCGGGATTGATGACGAAGTTTTCCAGGTCCTGCGACCCTGGTTCCTCACCATTAAGAAACGCCAACATGTCTGAGATGAGCCGATCGCGGTCGGTTTCGAATATGCCGTGCGGTGAGCCAGTATATTCAACGAGGCGGACGTCTTTAATCAGCGCCTCCGCCATGCGTGCGGTGGGATCGATGGGCACAGTCGAATCTGCCGTGCCGTGGATAATCAAAGTCGGCACCTTAAACGCTGGCAGGTCCTTGCGGAAATCCGTCGATGAGAATGCCTCTGCCGCTTTTAGCGTAGGGCGAAGCCCTGCTTGCATGGTCATATTCCATGCCCAATCCAAAGTGGCGCTGCTGACGGGCCTTGTCAGCCAACCGATACCGAAAAAGTCGTGCAGAAATGTCCGCATGAATGCCGGCCGGTCAGCGATCATGTCCTGAGCCATCTGTTCGAATGCCTCTTGCGGCACGCCGCCGGGATTGTCTTCTGCCTGCAACAGACAAGGGACCACGGAGGACACCAATATCGCGCGGACAACGCCTGCGCCATCATAAAGCGACATGTACCGCGCCACTTCACCGCCACCCATGGAAAATCCAATTAACGTGACATTTTCGGTAGCATCAGTTGCCTTCATGACGTCAGCGAGGTCATCCGTCAGGCTGTCATAATCATAGCCGTCCCATGCCTGTTCCGACCGGCCAAAGCCGCGCCTGTCATAAGAGATCACGCGATGCCCTGCATTGGCGAGCGCCTCGGCTATCGGGTCCCAGCTATCGGAGGAAAGCGGCCAACCGTGGATCAGGATAACCGGATTGCCTTTGCCCCAATCCTTCACATAAAGCCACGTGCCGTCGCGGGTTTCGATCATGGGCATGTTGCAGTCTCCTATGGTATGAAATCTTCATAGGAAACACTTCCAAAGCGCGAACGTTCCGTCAGCCTAAGCTCACGAAGCTGTCCATTACGCGCTTACGCCCGGCTTGCTCAAAGTCGATCTCCAGCTTGTTGCCCTCAATCAACGCAATCGCGCCATAGCCGAATTTTTCATGGAAGACGCGAAGACCAATGCTGAGGTCACTTCGACCCCTGTTGCCAAGGCTGACGGCACTGCGGGTGTTTTCGGCAATGCGCTGGGGGCGGGGGTTGAAACCGCCCGATGTTGCGGCCCTTTGCCAACCGGGGCCACGCGCGTTGCTCCTGCCTTGGTTCGCGGCTGCCAAATGCGCGAACGGGTCCGATTGCTCGCTCCAGTTTGCACGCCATAATGATGCGCCACCTGTCATGCTCTGTTCTGCCTCAATATGGTCAAGCGGAAGTTCTTCAATGAAGCGGCTCGGGATACTGCTTGTCCATTGGCCATAAATCCGGCGGTTGGCGGCATGGATGATAGTGCATTTACGTTTGGCGCGGGTAATTGCGACATAAGCGAGGCGGCGCTCTTCCTCCAACGAGGCAAGGCCGCCTTCATCCAATGCGCGCTGCGACGGGAAAATGCCTTCCTCCCATCCGACTAAGAAGACATTATCATATTCGAGGCCCTTGGCGGCGTGAATGGTCATGATCGTTACGCGTGCGCCCGTGTCGCCGCGGTCATTGTCCATGACGAGGCTGACATGCTCCAAAAACTCGCCTAAAGTTTCATATTCTTCCATCGCGCGGGCAAGTTCGCTTAGGTTTTCAAGGCGGCCCGATGCCTCAACGCTGCGTTCAGCTTGCAAGACGGCGGTGTAGCCGCTTTCATCCAATATCAGGCGTGTCAGATTGGCAGGCGACATCGCCGTCGCCTCATCACGCCAGCGGGCAATGTCGACCACCAGATCGGCCAACGACTTGCGTGCCTTGCCGGTAAGTTCATCCGTTCCAACAAGACGCGCCGCAGCTACCGACAATGGCGCACGTTCTGCACGTGCGATAATGTGTATTTTCTCCACCGCTTTATCGCCAATGCCGCGCTTGGGCACGTTTACGATCCGTTCGAACGCGAGGTCGTCGGCGGGCTGATTGACGATACGCAAATAGGCGATGGCGTCGCGAATTTCGGCGCGCTCGTAAAAGCGAAAACCGCCAACTATCCGATAGTTAACGCCAATTTGTATGAAGCGGTCTTCAAATTCACGCGTTTGATGCTGCGCGCGCACGAGGATGGCGATGCTGTCGAGGGTTTCGCCCTTATACTGCACGGCCTCGATTTCCTCACCGACGCGGCGAGCCTCTTCGGGACCGTCCCATACGCCGATGATGCGAACCTTTTCGCCATCGTCCAGCTCGGTCCACAATGTCTTGCCCAACCGCGCGCTGTTGGCATCAATCAGCCCTGATGCTGCGGCAAGAATATGCGGTGTACTGCGATAATTCTGCTCAAGCTTAATCGTCTTTGCGCCCGGGAAATCCTTTTCAAAGCGAAGGATGTTTGCAACCTCCGCTCCGCGCCATGAATAAATGCTTTGGTCATCATCGCCAACGCAGCATATGTTTTTGCGCTTCTGCGCCAGCAGCCGCAGCCAGAGATATTGGACCGCGTTCGTATCCTGATATTCGTCGACAAGGATATATTTGAACTGCGCCTGATATTTTTCGAGGATGTCGCGATTATTTTTAAGCAGGTTTAGGCCATGCAACAACAAGTCGCCAAAGTCGCAGGCGTTTAATGCAAGCAGACGTGCCTGATACAGCGCGTACATATGCTTTCCCTTGCCATTGGCAAAGGCTTCATTATCTGCGGCGTCTAAATCTGCAGGCGATTTGCCCGCGTTTTTCCATTTGTCGAGCAGACCCGCCAACCCGCGCGCGGGAAAGCGTTTTTCGTCTAGATCCTCGGACTGGATAAGCTGTTTTAAAAGCCTAATCTGGTCGTCGGTATCGATGATCGTAAAATTACTCTGTAATCCAATGACTTCAGCATGGCGGCGAAGTAGCTTTGCACCAATGCTATGGAACGTACCGAGCCAAGGCATTCCTTCAACGGCTGATCCGACCATTGCACCAATACGTTCGCGCATTTCGCGTGCTGCTTTGTTGGTAAAGGTGACCGCAAGGATTTCCGATGGCCATGCTTGGCGCGTGTATAAAATCTGCGCCATCCGTGCCGTTAACGCCGCAGTTTTTCCGGTGCCTGCGCCCGCCAGCAGCAGCACCGGCCCCTCTGTGGTAAGCACGGCTTCACGTTGCGGCGCGTTCAACCCGCGCAGCCATGGCGGTTCCGTTTCTGACGGATCGGTTTGGACCTGAATATCTGACATAAGGCGAACAGTTAGGGAACGGCACGATGAACCGCAAGCGCTGTTCGGCGTGTTGGCGGAACTATTACATGCCGCAAAGCAGGCGCGCGGCTAAATTCCTTCGGGACGTAAAAATGTCAGTCGCGCCTTGCCAACATTACGGACGGTGTCGACCGTGAAACCCTTCACTTCAACGTTTTCCTTGATACTGGTTTCTACGCTGATCCATGCGGATGGTGCAAACCAGCCGAATCGAACAAGCTTGTCGAGCGCCACGGAGCCTGCGCAGCTTAAATAAGGCGGGTCCATTAGAACAATGTCGGCAGGCTTGATGGCGGTACCCAGTGACAACACGGATGATTTGCGCACGTCGCTTTGATCCTTAGCACCTAATTTCGAGATGTTTGTTTGAAGTGCATCAAGGGCAAGCGCGTCCTGCTCGACAAAGGTGCAATGCGCGGCACCACGCGACAATGCCTCAAGCCCAAGCGCGCCAGAGCCTGCAAATAGGTCAAGAACGCGCAAGTCCTCAAAAGACCCAAGCCGGCTCGTCAGCATCGAAAACAATGTCTCGCGCGTGCGGTCTGCGGTTGGGCGGGTCGTGTCGCCTTTCGGCGCGATCAACGGTCGCGAGCGCCACTGGCCGGAAATAATACGCATTATTTCAACGTCTTTCGAAATTCGATGAGGTCCACGCGGCGCACTTCGCCGACCGTGCCCGGCGCGAGTTCGCCCAGCACGAATGGGCCATAACGCGTGCGGATAAGGCGGCTGACCTCAAGCCCCAAATGTTCAAGAACGCGGCGGACTTCCCGGTTCTTGCCTTCGGTCAGCGTCATTTCCACCCAGCCATTACGGCCTGTGCGGCGTTCCAGATTGGCATCGATTTTGCCATATTTGACGCCCTCAATCTCGATGCCGTGAATGAGTTCTTCTAGCTGTTCCTGACTGACATCACCAAAGCACCGCGCGCGGTAGGTGCGTTCAACGCCCGTTGATGGCAATTCCATCTGGCGTTTGAATTCGCCATCATTGGTAAGCAATAACAAGCCTTCGGTATTTAAATCGAGCCGGCCAATCGGCATCAGACGCGGCAAGTCCTTGGGCAAAACATCATAGATGGTCTTGCGCCCACTAAAATCGCGTTCAGCGGTTAGGCAGCCTTCAGGTTTGTGGAACATGTAAAGCTGGGTTGGCGCGGGCTGACCCACGGCCTTGCCATCCACAGCGACCCCGTGCAGCGATTTCAGCAAAGTTGCGGGCGTTTCCACCTTTTCATTGTTCAGCGTAACGCGGCCATCGGCAATCATACGTTCGATTTCGCGCCGCGACGCGACACCAGCGCGCGCGAGCAGCTTTGCGATGCGTTCTTCACCGTCCTTGCGCTCCAAAGCGCCCTTGCTCGGGCCGGCATTTGGGTTGGGTTTACGTGACGGTTTGCTGTCCCAACGCAGACGCGGTGGCTTGGCAGGACGGGCAGGTGCTTTTGAAGGAGGTTTAACCATGCCGCGCCTTTGACGCATATTGCTTCAAAAGTCACTGGCCATTCAGGAAAATGCCGTTAGTCATCGTCGCAATGTATTCGGAGGGACCCGCATGTCAGTTGATTTAATGCGTTTTATCATTTTTGCGGGCATCTTGCTTGCCCTGCCATTGATTGCGCTAACCGTCCCTACATTCCGGCCCTATCTGCGCAAAAACCCCGTGATCACCTTCCTGCTCGGAATTTCCAGTGGCTTTCCCCTGACGTTGCTGGTCGCAACCATGACATTCTGGCTGGCTAAAGTTGGTATCGACACGGCCACGATCGGTTTTGCGGTCGCATTGGGTATTCCATATACCATTAAGTTTCTCTGGGCCCCGTTGGTCGACAAGTTGCATCTGCCTTTTCTCACCAAGCTTTTGGGCCAACGGCGCAGCTGGTTGTTCTGTGTGCAGGCCTTGCTCTTCGTCTCGATCTGGCAATTGGGCGCGAGCAATCCGCAGCCTGGTGACATGGGAGAGTTCGCTATATGGGCGCTCATCACAGCGTTTCTGTCGGCGACGCAAGACATTGTCATTGATGCCTATCGCATTGAGATTTTGGAAGAAGAAGAGTTCGCGCACGGCACCGCGACAAACCAATTTGGCTATCGCACAGGTAATCTGATCGCGGGTGCAGGGACAATCTATTTCGCCTCGCAAGAGGGGCTAGGGCTTGGCTGGTCAACGGCCTATGGCCTGACCGCGTTCTGCATCATTCCTGCGATTATTGGCGCGTTATGGGCCGGCCCGGGCAAGTTTGTTGATCGCTTCGCGCATGTCGAGGGTATGAAGCCAAAGCAGTGGTTGACTGAGGCAGTGGTCAACCCATTCCGTGAATTTTTGACACGGCATGGCGCTTTCCTAATCCTTGGCTTCGTGCTTGTGTACAAGGTTGGCGATGCCATGGGGCAGGCTATGTTAAGCCCGATGATCGTTGACCTTGGCTTTTCCGATCTGGACTATATTTCGGCGAACAAATTATGGGGCTTTGGCGCGTTGATTATTGGCTCTGCCTTGGGCGCTCCTTTCATCTTGTGGCTCGGCATGGGGCGCGCGTTGCTTATCTCCGGATTGTTAATGATGTTCTCCAACGTCATGTTCATGATCTTGGCTGCCACAGGGAACAGCTACTGGATGATGGTCGCCGCTATTTGCACCGAGAATTTGACCAGCGGCGTTGGTCTGACAGTGTTTGCTACCTATTTGTCGGGCTTGTCGAGTATAGCCTACACCGCGACGCAATTTGCGTTGCTGTCGTCCTTTGCCGGTGTCGGGCGAACGTTTATGGCGGGACCTGCGGGCATCGTTGCCGAGAATGTCGGCTGGGTGGGCTTTTGGGGCTTCACCGTCGTGGCAGCGATCCCTGGTATGATTTTGCTCTGGCTGCTTTGGAGCAAAGGCTATGTCGTCCAAGGCATCCACCAAGTTGAAGCCATCAATGAAAAGGCGCTGAAGGAACCTGTCGGGCCCTTACGTATTCTTGGCTTTCTGCTGGTTGTGGCTGGGCTTATCGGGCTATTACTCTCGCAACCGCTTGAGTTTGCAACCAATCTCACATTGGCCTTTGCAGCGGTGTTGGTTGCAGGTGCATTGCTTGCGTGGAAGGGGCAGCCGAAGAGAGTGGCTTAGGTCATGACCCTAGTCTGGGACCTGATCGTTAAGTCTTAAAACCTCTCCAGCCAAATATAGCGACCCGCATATCAGGACGTTGCTTGGCCCCTTTTGTGCCGCCCGGAATTCGAGTGCTGCGGTGACGTTGCTGGCTGGCCGCGCGTCTGCGATTTGCAGTTTGGAACGCGCCACGTTGGTCAGGTCTTTGGGATTATGATGCGTATGCCCCGCTATTGGCACTGCGGTCAGCGTTTCAATTTTGTGCGCAAAGGGTGCGAGGAAGCCGTTCGCGTCCTTGTTCTCTAACATGCCAATAATGACATGCACGCTTGGGCCGTCTTCCAATGTTTTGGCAATCGCTGCCCCTGCATCGGGGTTGTGGCCGCCATCGAGCCAGATGTTGGAGCCTTCGGGTAATAATTCAGTCAGCGGCCCACTTGCCAATAACTGCATCCGGGCAGGCCATCGTGTCCATTCCATAGCGGCGGACAACGCCGCCTCTGGAATGTGGATCGCTGACTGATGCCGCAGCATAGCAATGGCCAAGGCAGCATTATCGGCCTGATGCGCACCTGGCATGCGAGGCAGGGGCAAGTTCAGCTTTCCGGTTGCGTCGCGGTAATGGAGACGCCCATCATATACCGCCGCATCCCAACTGTCGCCGCGCACGTGTAACACGGCGTTGTGCAAGGACGCTTGCGCGGCAACGGTGCTTCCCATCGACGCGCTATATTTCTGCGTCACTAAAGGCGCACCAGACTTCGCAATGCCTGCCTTTTCAAAGGCGATGCGGTCAAGCGGTGGCATGTCGGGCACGCCATCTTCCGCCGCCAACAAAAATGCCTCATGGTCCAAGCCGAGTGAAGCAATGCCGCAGGCGACAGGTTTAGTTAGAACATTAGTGGCGTCTAACCGGCCGCCAAGGCCAACCTCGACAATACATGCATCGGCCTTTGTTCGCGCAAAGGCACAGAAGGCGACGGCGGTGGTGACTTCGAAGAAGCTGGCCTCCAGCCCTTCCGCATGGTCGAGGACTTCGGACAGGAGTGCGGACAGAGTTGTATTATCAATCAACCGTCCTGCGACCCTGATCCGTTCGTTAAAGCGCACCAGATGGGGGCTGGAGTAGACATGTGCAGTTAGCCCAGCCGCCTCAATCGCGCCGCGCAGAAAGGCACAGGTTGAACCTTTTCCATTGGTACCAGAGACGTGGAATACGGGCGGAAGATGATGATGCGGATTGCCAAGCCGTTCCAGCAACGTGGCGATTCTTTCTAGGCCCAAAACGTCTTTGCCGGGCGACAGCATGGTCAACCGGTCAAGCTGTGCCTGAACGGCAGGGTCAGTGGATGTTGCGTGGTCAGGCATGTGCTCGTCCTTTGCCATTCCCGTTTTTGCGGGCATGACAACAAGTGGTTTTCGCGAGATTGGGTTAAGCCGCCCTTTTTTCCGGTGCGAGATAGCCGATGAGTTGCGACAACACGCCGCGCAAATCGCGGCGATGGGTAACCATATCGATCATGCCATGCTCAAGCAGATATTCCGCACGCTGGAACCCTTCAGGTAATTTTTCGCGAATGGTCTGTTCAATTACTCGCTGTCCGGCAAAGCCGATCAGCGCGCCCGGCTCTGCAATCTGTACATCGCCAAGCATCGCATAAGACGCTGTGACGCCGCCAGTGGTTGGGTCTGTCAATACAACGATATACGGCAAGCCTGCATCATGCAGCATCTGAATCGCCACGGTGGAACGCGGCATTTGCATCAGGCTCAATATACCTTCCTGCATACGCGCTCCGCCGGCAGCAGTAAAAATGACATAAGGGCATTTCGCGCGGATTGCCGCCTTTACCGCGTCAATGAACGCTTCGCCCACAGCCATGCCCATTGACCCGCCCATGAAGGCAAAGTCCTGCACGCTGATGACGACGGTCTGACCATTGATTGCGCCATGTGCGGTTTTCATTGCGTCGGTTTCGCCAGTGGCAAGACGCGCTGCCTTGATACGGTCGACATATTTCTTCGTATCTCTGAATTTCAGCGGGTCTTCGCCGACAACCGGTGGCTTCAGAATACTATAGCTTTCGTCATCAAACAAAGCGTTAAAACGCGCAGCAGGGCCAATGCGGCCATGATGGTCGCATTTGGAGCAGACCGACTGGTTTTCTTCAAATTCCTTAAGGAAGATCATCGCCTCACAACCCTTGCATTTGTGCCAGAGTGTTTCGGCGGTCTCGCGCTTCGCGATGAAGGGAATAGCATTACGGACGCGGGTGACCCAGTTCATGTTCAGGCCTTTCTGGCT
>CAIJLW010000120.1 GCA_903821685.1 uncultured Sphingomonadales bacterium
ATCCATCAGCCCTGCGTCGCTGGCCAACGTCAGCACATGCGCGCCAAGGCCGCCGACAGAGGCCTCCTCGACGGTCACGATTACTTCATGTGTAGCAATCAGCTGGCGGATCATTTTTTCATCAAGTGGCTTAGCAAAACGCAAGTCGGCAACGGTGGTGCTAAGGCCCTTAGCATCTAGTGTATCCGCCGCCTTCATCGCTTCGGCCAAACGTGTGCCGAGCGAGAGTATCGCGACTTTTTTCCCTTCGCGCATGATCCGGCCTTTGCCTATTTCCAGCTGCTCGGGCACTTCGGGCAGCACAATACCGGTCCCGTTACCGCGTGGATAGCGGAAAGCGATTGGCCCGCTGTCATGCAGGACGGCAGTGTAAGTCATGTGCACTAACTCCGCCTCATCCGCCGGCGACATCACGACCATATTCGGCAAAGTCGCCAAATAGGTGATGTCGAACGATCCGGCATGTGTGCTGCCGTCGGCGCCAACCAAGCCAGCGCGGTCAATGGCAAAGCGCACGGGTAAATTCTGGATAGCGACATCATGCACGACTTGGTCATAAGCACGTTGCAGGAAGGTGGAATAGATCGCGCAGAATGGACGCATTCCTTGCGCGGCAAGGCCAGCGGCAAAGGTCACTGCATGCTGTTCGGCGATACCCACATCGAACGAGCGTTCGGGGTGTGCTGCGGAGAATTTGTCGACGCCCGTGCCGCCGGGCATAGCCGCGGTGATGGCGCAAATTTTCGGGTCCGTTTCCGCAAGCTTCGCGAGCGTTGCGCCAAAGACATTCTGATATGAAGGCGGACCGCCGCCGGGGCCCTTTTCTTGCTTGCCCGTAATGACGTCGAATTTGACAACGCCATGATATTTGTCGTCCGCGGCTTCTGCAGGGGCGTAGCCCTTACCCTTTTGCGTAACGACATGGATCAGCACTGGGCCTTCGGCATTGTCGCGGACATTTTCGAGAACTGGAATAAGCTGGTCGAGGTTATGGCCATCGATTGGGCCAACATAATAAAAGCCAAGCTCTTCGAACAAAGTGCCGCCCATCGCCATGCCGCGGGCAAATTCCTCGGCCTTTGATGCAGCGGTGTAAATCCGGCGGGACAGTCTTTTTGCGAGCTTACTGGCAAGGCTGCGCAGGCCGAGATACTCGCTGGAGGATACCAGCCGCGACAAATATGCTGACAAGCCACCCACTGGCGGGGCAATCGACATATCATTGTCGTTCAGAATTACGACAAGACGGTTGCCCGCGGCTTGGGCGTTGTTCATCGCCTCATAGGCCATGCCGGCGGACATCGCACCGTCACCGATGACTGCAATCGCCTTGCCGGGTTTTCCAGCAATTTTATTAGCTACGGCAAAACCCAATGCCGCAGAGATCGACGTAGAGCTGTGGGCAGCGCCGAATGGATCATATTCGCTCTCGCTGCGCTTGGTGAAGCCAGATAGGCCTCCGCCGGTGCGCAATGTGCGAATACGGTCGCGCCTACCCGTGAGGATCTTGTGTGGATAGCACTGATGGCCGACATCCCAAATCAGCCGATCATCAGGCGTATCAAAGACATAATGGATTGCGGTCGTGAGTTCGACAACGCCAAGGCCTGCGCCCAGATGGCCACCGGTCACTGAGACTGCAGAGATAGTTTCGGCACGCAGTTCATCGGCCAACTGGCGCAGCTGCGACGCGGCAAGATTACGAAGGTCCGAGGGCACTTTAACCGTATCAAGTAACGGCGTGTCAGGGGAATGTGTCATGGAAATAGCTTAGCGGCGTTTTATCGGACTGTCGAACGGGTAATTACCGCGCGTTCATCCGCAATCTGCACAAATCCCGCGCACTTCGATGACGGGGCGCACCTCTGCGAACCCGGCCTGTTCTGCCGCAGTGCGCACATGCATCGTCAACGTGTCGTCATCAATATGAGTGGCGGTGCCGCAACTGTCGCAGATCAGGAAAATGCAGTCGTGCAGGCATCCCGGGTGCGAATTGGCGATATAGGCATTTGCGCTTTCGACCCGGCGGGCAAGGTTCGTCGCCACAAACAGGTCCAATATGCGGTAGACGCTGTTTGGCGCAACGCGTTTCCCGCGCCGTTGTGATACAAGATCAGCGATATCATAGGCAGAAGCCGGTTTTTCAAATGTCGCGAGTACGGCGAATATATCCGACCGCATGTCAGTCCATTGTTCGCCTGCCGCAACCAGTGCGCTCTGTGCGGCATGCGCGAGCGATGCGCCTTCATGTTCGTGGTGATGATGTACTGCCATATCGCCCATGTAAGCTGTGGCACGGGACTGGTCAATTAGCGGTGGGCTGCGATTGGCTGAAACTTAGGTTTTGGCCCGATGGTTAAGCAAATGGCCCAGACCAAGTAACGTGACGCCGACAACCGTGAACGCAATCTCTACGCCGCCATGTGGTAACGTTAACGCGCCGCCCATCATGCCGATGCCAAGCGCGCCGACCGTTGCGGGCAGGAATAGTCCGTGATCCTGAAAGCCCTTACCTAGTGCTAACATCCCAAGAATGATGGCCAGCAACAGCCCAACTTCATGGATAACCGGGTTCAGAAAAAAGCCACTGGCGGACGCGAGAACCGCGAGCAATATCGTGGTTACGATGCAATGGATCAGGCACAGTCCAGCAATGCTGAGGCCAAGCCCGTCCCATCGCCATTTATTCCACGCGTGTGCCATTTCACAAGCCCTACAGTGATTCGCTGCACGTTACAACATTACATCGCTATATTTGCAGTCAGGATAGCAGTTTTTGCAACCTCTGACGCTTGCGATTGGCGTTAATCCGGCGCATATCGCCGCATATGAATAGCACATACAACTCTGCCTCTCCACCCGTCGAAACTGCGATCTCACGGCCCAACGCGCTGATCACATGGCTCATGTGTGTCGCGGGCCTTGTATTTGCTATGGTGGTGGTAGGCGGCATTACGCGGCTGACCGAGTCGGGGCTATCCATTACCGAATGGAAGCCAATCACCGGCGCTTTGCCGCCGCTGAACGAGGCAAGTTGGCTGTCAGAATTCGAAAAGTATAAGCAAATACCAGAATATACGCAGATCAACGGCCCAGCGGGCATGACGCTCGCGGAATTTAAATTCATCTATTTCTGGGAATGGATCCACCGCCTGCTTGGCCGCGTCATTGGTTTGGCCTTCGCATTGCCGCTCGCATGGTTTTGGGTAAAGAAAGCCATCCCGGCAGGATATAAGCCGCGTCTGCTGGCGCTTTTGGCGCTTGGTGCGCTTCAGGGTACCATTGGTTGGTGGATGGTATCATCTGGCCTCTCTGCACGGACAGATGTTAGCCATTACCGTCTCGCAGTCCACTTGCTGACGGCGTTGACGATCCTCGGCGGCTTGGTGTGGACTGCGCTTGATTTGCACGCGCTTGCGAAGGACCCGTTGGCACGGCCAGCCACGATGACTGGCTATGCCGCTACTGTCCTTTCCATTCTCTTTATACAATTATTGTTCGGGGCCTGGGTCGCAGGATTGAATGCTGGTTACGTTGCCAACACTTGGCCGCTGATGAACGACAGATTCTATCCCGAGGGTGTCGACACCACACAAGGCGTATTCTTTGCCCTCGTCAACGACCCATATCTGACGCATTTCGTCCATCGCTGGTGGGCGTGGGTCGCGGTGGCTGCACTCTTATTATTAGCGCGCCGTGTTAAAAAAGCGGGCGTGCGCGGAGCGTCGGTAGCTATCCATAGCACTTATGGTATCCAAATCATCTTGGGCATTGCCACGGTTATGACCGGCGTCAATATTGTCTTGGCGGTCTCACATCAGGCTGTTGGTGCTTTGGTGGTTGCGTCGGCCGTATGGGGGGCGCATGTTCTGGGACGCAAGGCGGTTTAGCGCTAGAGGTATTATTATACCCGCCGTAAAACAGGCGCTTTTGCTTGACTGTTAGAGCTTTCATCGCCATTGGCTCCGCTTCGCGTGCGGTTTCTTTATGATTCTGCGCTTCTACAAAATTTCGAAAGGTGCGATTAGCGATGAAAACGCTATCCAGAGTTACGAAATCGATCCGTCCACAGGACGTCGAAAAATCGTGGATCCTCATTGACGCAGAAGATCTGGTTGTTGGCCGTGTTGCCAGCCTCATCGCCAATATCCTGCGCGGTAAGACGAAGCCAAGCTACACGCCACACGTTGATTGCGGTGACCATGTTATTGTCATCAATGCTGACAAAGTGAAGTTCACTGGCAAGAAACTGACCGACAAGGTCTATTATCGCCACACCGGCTACATCGGCGGTATCAAGGGTATCACCGCTGGCAAGGTGCTGGACGGCAAGTTCCCTGAGCGCGTGCTTGAAAAGGCTGTAGAGCGCATGGTTCCACGCGGTCCTTTGGGCCGTGCGCAAATGCGTGCGCTGCATCTGTATAATGGCGCCGAGCATCCACATGCCGGTCAACAGCCAACGACGCTCGACGTCGCTTCCATGAACCGCAAGAACAAGGTGGGTGCATAATGTCCGACACTGCAACTTCGCTCGCTGATCTCGAAACACTGGGCGCCGACGTTCAGGCGCCTGCGCAGATCGCTGCTGTCATCCGTGAACAGGAAATTGACGCGCAAGGCCGCGCTTATGCAACTGGCCGCCGTAAGGACGCCGTTGCCCGCGTATGGCTGAAGCCTGGCACAGGTAAAATCGTCGTCAATGG
The DNA here is from genome assembly GCA_903821685.1 of uncultured Sphingomonadales bacterium. GTDB lineage: Bacteria > Pseudomonadota > Alphaproteobacteria > Sphingomonadales > Sphingomonadaceae > Sphingorhabdus_B > Sphingorhabdus_B communis. The sequence continues at coordinate 4,704 of CAIJLW010000120.1, forward strand.
CCGCGACCAGGAAGTGTATTTCGCACGTCCTTCGCTGCGCCTCGTCATCAACCAGCCGTTCGGTGTAACCGAGCGCACGGGCCAGTATGACGTCATCGCAACCGTTAAGGGCGGCGGCCTCTCTGGCCAAGCTGGCGCGGTAAAGCATGGCATCGCACAGGCATTGTCGAAATTCGAACCGTTGCTGCGCAGTGCAGTGAAGGCCGAAGGCTTCCTGACACGTGACAGCCGCGTTGTTGAGCGTAAGAAATACGGTAAGGCCAAGGCGCGTAAGAGCTTCCAGTTCTCGAAGCGGTAAACCGAACATTCTGTTTGTCCGAACAAAATCAAGGGGTTGCAAGGTTTTGCGACCCCTTTTTTGTTGTCTTGCGAACGTACTATCAAAGTACCAGCACCTTTTAAAACTCACGCATTTCCGTCGTTTCTGGTTGGACGTTTTTTCGCTCATTGTACCTTTTATGAACCGCAACCCTATTAAATTGATTTTGGTTCATTGACCGAAGCGAAATCCTAACACTGCTTGATGATGGTTTGTCGCTTATTGTGCGACAGTTTATCTTGCTTTAATCTGCCGATGAGGGGGTTTCCAATATGTCAGCATTACATTCTGGTTCGTGTTTGTGCGGCACAATCACGTTCGAAGTAAATTGCAAAATTCCACAACCTGATGTTTGCCATTGTACCAAATGCCGTAAAAATTCTGGGCATTGTTTTGCCTCAACCGACATTCCAAAATCGCTGATAAACATCCGTGGCGATAGTTACATCTCTTGGTATTTTTCGTCTGAAAAAATTCGGCGTGGGTTCTGCAGAATATGTGGTTCTTCCCTGTTTTGGGAACCGTTACATCGCGATTGGATAGCAGTTGCGATGGGGGCATTTGATGGACCGACCAATACATCACTGAAAATGAACATCTTCATCGCCGAAAAAGGCGACTATTACGAAATTACAGACGGAGTGCCTCAGCATTAGGGGTGATAATGACCATCTCATATTGACGGGTCCCATATTCACCTTGCTTAAAACGGGGTTTAGCGTGGACTTGTTTTCATCAAGACCGCCGAGGAAACTCTGAAAAGTTTCCAACCAAAATCCGCAAAAAATTCTGCGCCGCAAAATTGAGGCGTGCTAGGGTTGCGCAAGTTTATAAGTATCTGATTTATATATGAAAACTTAACAAACCCTGATTGAAAAAAGTATATAAAACGTTTTTTAATTGTTTAATATCATTGTTTTGGCGAGATTAGGGTTTTCGAAGCGCTAAAAACGTTCAGAACCGCAAGGGTTCACTCTTGCACTTCCAAAAAGGCGGCTCCAACCGGGGTCGCCTTTTTTCGTTGTGGACCAACGCTTTGATTGGCACATAGCCCGCATGATCAAATATATACTTAGTGCGTTGCTTCTTGCCCTCGTCGTTTCCGGCTTTTGGTTCTGGAACAAAACTGACCCACAGAAGCTTGATTTTGCAGACCGCATGGCACCGGGTGCTGTTGAGCTTGCGGAAACGCCGATCACCGGCACTGCCTATGGAAGTGATGCGCGACAGCAGCTTGATATCTATGCGCCCCTCGGCAGAACCGAGACAGCACATCCAGTGCTTATCTTTTTTCATGGCGGCTCATGGCGTGATGGCGAACGAGAGGGCTATGGCTTTGTGGGGCGTACCTTTGCATCGCGTGGGTTTGTCACTGTCATCGCGGACTATCGCAAATCGCCAAAGGTGCGCTTTCCTGCATTTGTGCAAGACACGGCCGCCACCATTGCTTGGGTCCTTACCAACATCGCAAAGCATGACGGCGACCCAAAACGTATTTTTCTCATGGGGCATAGCGCTGGAGCGCATATTGCGATGATGGCTGCGTTAGACCCGCAATGGCTTGCCGCGATGGATCTGAAGCCGAACGTGATCAAGGGCGTCATTGGCCTCGCCGGGCCTTATGATTTTCTGCCGCTAACGAGCGATTCGTCGAAAATCGCATTGGGCCAATGGCCTGATCTCAACGAGACGCAGCCGATCACTTATGCACGCGGCGATGCCCCGCCGTTGTTGCTGCTTACCGGAGACAAAGATACCGTCGTAAAGCCGCGGAACAGCAAAATTCTCTCTGAAAAGATCCAAGCTTTAGGCGGACAGCAGCAGTTGAAAATCTATCCCGGTGTTGGCCATGCCGACATCATCATGGCCGTCGCACGCCCGTTCCGCGACAAAGCACCGGTCGTTGCGGATGTCGTCGACTTCATAAACGCGCACTGACTCCCTTAAGGAGCAGCTTGGGGTTTCTCGCCAACTATCTTTTGGCGATAGGAAATGATGAGCAATCCTGCGTTCACTATGGCAGCGCCTAGCATAGCCAAGGCCGCGCCGACTTCCCCATAGATGGGCATCAACCAGACCAGCAGAAGTGCAACCATGATTGCACCAGCGAAGCTGCACAGCATCACGCGCCCGGCTTTGCCAGCGGTCAATAATGCAGGTTCCAGCCCAAGCGTGGCAAATTGCACGGCGGTGGCTGCGCCCAAGATCATGACCAGCGGATAAGCAGCGACAAATTCAGCGCCGAATATCCATATGATAACTGGTTTGCCCGCCAATCCCACGATTGCCAATACAAGCACTGCGGCAACGCCGGAGGCCTTCATCATCCGATTGAGCAAATTGCGTGCATCCTTTGGGTCACCTGTATGCGCGACACGGGCATATTCGGTGAAGATTGCCATTGATATTGCGTCGCCAACACGCGCGAAAACTTGGCCCAATTGATAGCCCAGCCGAAAGAATCCAGCGGCGGTCGCGCCCACATAAAAGCCGACTATCACGGCCACCATTTGCTGGCTCGTCAGCTTAAAACTAGATCCCACATTTGACCACAAGGCGAATTTGCCGATGCCGGGGAAGCTCTGCTGAAAACCATGGCGTGTGGGCAGCGTCTTTAGGCGCAAGGGCAATTGGAGCTTACGCAACACATTAACCCAAACGCATATCGTTGGTACCATCTCAGAAATCAGCCAGACCGCCAGAAAGCCCCACACCGTTGGTTGCGTTAAAATCAGCAGGCCGGTGCCGATCAGACGAATGATAGGAACCAGCATGTCGGGAATGGCGGCGTCGCCGAACCGGTCGCTGATCCGCAATAGTCCGGTGGGCGTTGAACGCGCGGACAACACGAGAAGGGCGGTAAAGGCAATGACTGCTATGGCTTCTGAATCATCCCAGCCTTGATTGCTGGCAAGCGCCCATGCACCGATAGCTGCCACCAATAATGCAATCACGGCCCCAACCAAATCTAGGATCAGGCAGAACCACGTCAATTCTGCCAGCTTTGTATGTGATTTGTCGTGGACAAGTGTGGTCCCATAACGGATCAAAATTTGCCATGTCTGGAATGATGTAAACCCAGCTATGGTCTGGGCAAAACTAAAGATCAGCATGAACTTGCCGAAGTTTGCTGGCCCCAAAGTTTGCGTCGAGACGGCAAGATAGACAAGGCTTAGGACCGCAGAAACTGTTTTTGGTAAAAAAAGCCAGGCGCCAGATCGCAATATGCGGCGCCCACTTCCCTGTTTCTGCTCATCTATCAAGTGCACACCCCAATCTGACTAAGGACTAATCCACTTCGCTCCGCATTCAAAGAGATGTCATTATGTCTTAGATAAAAAAGGTCTGAGGAGTTTTTAAAAATAGGCCCGCCGATCAGATTTGAACAAATGGCCGGTGAATATCTAAAACGCCCGCGGTTCGTCTGGTATGCTCATTTAAAACCCAACTGATTTGTGGCAAAAAGGTCGCCAAACTCTCCCACAAGAGATAATGAAAATGCATGATCACGAAGTCGCACCAAAAACGGCCTGACTCAACCGCCAGCGCCCCTGTAGTATTTCTGTTCAATCACGATGCGGGTCATCAGGTGGCGCATCTGGCAGGCATAGCTGGTGCGTTTGCGCTGCAGGAAAATGGGCTTCGTGCGGTCATTGCATTCGGCAGTGAGGCAACCAAGAAAGAGGTGGAGAAACTGCTGTCTTCTGAACAGATTGCGGCGTTGGAGTGGCAATCTCTGGCTCTTCCTAAGCCGCTGGAAGTGCTGACCAGGGGCCTAAACAAGCTGGTGCCCGTCCATCGTCTCATGCGCTTATACTATCATAGCCGCTTGCTACGCCAATGTTCGGCTGTCATCTCGACAGAGCGTACTTGCCTAACCTTGAAACGTCATTGGTCCAGATTTCGCGGGCATGATCGCAGCCCCGCCTTTATCTGTGTTCCGCATGGTTCGGGAGACCGGAGTGTGTCCGTTCATCCAGCGCTTGGAGAATTTGATCTGTTGCTCGTCAGCGGTCAAAAGGTGCAAGATCAATTCATCGACACGGGCATAGCGACTGCGGACCAATTCCGCATTATCGGCTATGCAAAATTTGACATTTTGCGAGGCCGTGTGCCCGAGGTGTTTTTTGACAACGATAACCCCACCTTCCTGTATAATCCGCATTTCGATCCGCATTTGTCGAGTTGGTTCGACCATGGGGTCGACATTTTGGAGTATTTTTATCAGAACTCGGACCGATACAATCTGATCTTTGCGCCACATGTTATGCTCTTTTACAAAAAGGTGCATATTTCGCCCGAATACCGCGTGACCCGCAAACGACCGGATATTGACACGAAATATTATAACGCGCCCAATATCCGGATTGATGTGGATAGCGCGCGCCTGTTTGACATGAGCTACACCTTGTCCGCAGACGCCTATATCGGCGATGTATCAAGCCAGGTGTATGAGTTTCTCTATCGCCCACGCGCCTGCTTTTTCATTGATACGCATAGCAAAGTCGCTCCAAATGCACCGCCGGAATATGATTTCTGGAACAATGGTCCTGTGGTCAGAAATGCGCAGGAGCTGCTACCCTTGCTCGCGGACTATGCGGCGATTGCGGTTCAATATCGCGACGCCCAAGAACGCAGAATGGCGTATACTGCCGATCAGAGCGACCCGCG
>CAIJLW010000121.1 GCA_903821685.1 uncultured Sphingomonadales bacterium
AGTGCGTCAGTTGGCTATTATGGCGTCATGATTGACCAGATGCTGCATGAAAGCCACGCCATTGCTAACCCGTTGATGCTGCATATTCCGACCGCGGACCATTTTGTTGGTCCAGAAGCGCAGGCCGCAATACATTCTGGCCTTGGCCATAATGCCAAGGTGACACTGCATGACTATGTTGGCCTTGACCATGGCTTTGCTGCCGAGATGGGTGCGCGGCGCGACGCGGTCGGCGCTGCACTTGCAGATAGCCGCACCGCCGCGTTTTTCTCAGAGCATCTGGGATAAACTTTTGGGCTTCCCCTGTTCATGGGGAAGCCAATTTAGCCGCCTATCATCGCAATCACATAACGGCCAACCCCCAAGTCGGGGTCAGTCCAGCCTTCATAGATCATCTTGCCGGCGACATAGACGATAACCGCCATGCCGAACCATGCGATCCATTTATAGCGTTCAATATATTGCGCGATAACATTTGCGGCGATGCCCATAAGAGCAACGGCAAAGATCAGACCAACAATCATAATGCCGGGATGGTCCTTGGCTGCGCCTGCCACCGCAAGAACGTTGTCGAGGCTCATCGACACATCGGCAACCGCCACAGCCCATGCAGCAGCGGCGAAGCTTTTGGCCGCTGGAATACCGCTATTTTCGTCACCTAATATTTCAGGTGAGCCAGGGGATTCTGTTGCTTCGCTGCGTTTCAAGTCGCGGTACATCTTCCACGCCACCCAAATCAAAAGCAGCCCGCCAACAAATATCAGACCGATGACGCCCATCAATATGTTAACCATCAACGCAAATACGACACGCAAAACGAGCGCGGCAATAACGCCGATGAAGATAACTTTTTTACGTTGTTCCGGAGGCAACCCAGCCGCCAACGCGCCAACGACAATGGCATTATCACCCGCCAACACCAAATCGAGCAAGATGACAGAAGCCAGGGCCGTCCAGGCGCTACTGCTATTTAAGTTGGAGAAATCATTGACGATATGTCCCCAAATTTCGGCAGGCCCGCCCAAGGACGGCGCGGCTGAAACCGTTGCGATCAAAAATTCAAACATCATCACTTCGCCTATTGCTTATTGATTCATCGAGTCAAAAAAGTCTTCGTTGGTCTTCGAATCCTTCATCTTATCGAGCAAGAACTCCATCGCGTCGATAGTGCCCATTTGCATGAGGATACGGCGCAGGACCCACATTTTCTTGAGCTTGTTTTCCTCAACCAACAATTCTTCCTTACGCGTACCGGATTTGCCGACATCCAGCGCTGGGAAGATGCGCTTGTCGGCGACCTTGCGGTCCAGAACGATTTCGGAGTTGCCTGTACCCTTAAACTCTTCGAAGATAACTTCATCCATGCGGCTGCCGGTATCAATCAAGGCCGTCGCGATGATGGACAGCGAGCCACCTTCTTCGATGTTGCGGGCTGCGCCAAAGAAACGCTTTGGCCGTTGCAATGCGTTGGCATCCACACCGCCCGTCAGCACTTTTCCGGATGATGGGACAACGGTGTTATAGGCGCGGCCAAGACGTGTGATGGAATCGAGCAAGATGACGACGTCATGTTTATGCTCAACCAAACGTTTTGCTTTTTCTATAACCATTTCCGCGACTTGCACGTGACGCGTTGCGGGTTCATCAAAGGTGGAGGAGACAACCTCACCCTTCACCGAACGCTGCATATCGGTAACTTCCTCGGGCCGTTCGTCGATCAACAGAACGATCAGGAACACCTCCGGATGGTTTTCGGTGATGGCGCGGGCAATATTTTGCAGCAACACGGTTTTACCTGTCCGCGGTGGCGCAACAATCAACGCACGTTGGCCCTTACCCTGCGGGCTGACTATGTCGATGACGCGGGCTGACTTATCCTTAACCGTTGGGTCAAGTGAATCGAGTATCAACTTTGAATCCGGATACAGCGGCGTCAGGTTATCGAAATTGACGCGATGGCGCACGGCATCGGGATCATCGAAATTGATCTTCATCACCTTAGTCAAGGCAAAATAACGCTCGCCGTCCCTTGGCGCGCGAATTTCGCCTTCTACTGTATCACCAGTGCGCAGACCGAACTGGCGGACCATATTTGGGGACACGTAAATATCATCTGGACCTGCTAGATAATTGGCCTCGGGCGAACGCAAAAAGCCGAAGCTGTCAGGCAAAACCTCGATCGTGCCCAGACCCATGATCTGCTCGCCATCTTCGGCAAGTTCTTTTAGGATCGCAAACATAAGGTCCTGTTTGCGCAAGGTAGACGCGCCCTCGACACCTAGCTCTTCAGCCATCGATACAAGGTCAGCAGGATTTTTGCTTTTCAGCTCTTTCAAATGCATAGAAAATTCCGTTGGGTGGACGCAGTGCCCAGGTTGGTCGCCGATATGAAAAAGATAATCGGTCGAATTTTGAAAAGTCGGTGGCGCAATTGTTATGTGGATAGCGCCTCATGCCCAGGACGGGCTTGATCTGTTAAATACTCCGTGATGGCCACGCCGTCAACTGTTCTAAAATCACAATAGTTTAGTCAGTTCATTAAGCGGCTGGCGCTTAAAAGGGTTTGGCAATTACCAATATGACAATGAGGGCAGAGGCAATGCCGGGCACTTCATTAAGCAAACGCAATTGCTTGCCTGTTAAACGGCGTTCACCGCGCGCCAACTTCTTGGCATAGCTTACAGTCCAGCCATGATAAGCCGACAGTCCCAAAACAAACAATAATTTGGCGTGAAACCATCCTTGCGCCATCGCGCCGATATTATAAGCGAGCAATAATCCCAAAACCCAAACCACAATGATGGACGGATTAAGGATGATTTTGATGAGTTTGGATTCACGGTCTACCCATTTGGCAGCTTCTTCAGACCCTTCAGCACTTTCCTGATGATAGACGAAAAAGCGCGGAATCATGAACAAACCCGCCATCCAAAAAATGACAAAAATAACGTGAGCAGATTTCAACCAAATATACAGCACAGATAGCGTTTCCGTCATAAAAACGGCCTTTTTGGGTTAACCCTTACGGACCAGATTGAGAAGCAATTCAACATTTTCGATTGACGTGTCGGGCTGAATACCATGTCCAAGGTTGAAGATATGGGGCCGATCTTCAAACGCAGACAGGATGTTATGCACGGAATCTTTCAATACATCACCGCCCGCAATCAGCGCAAGTGGATCAAGATTACCTTGAACCGGCAGGCCTTTGGGCAATTGTCGGTTTGCCCAATGTGGATCAACGGTTTCATCAAGGCCTAAGGCATCAACCCCTGTTCCTTCTGCATAAGCGGCAAGCTTTCCGCCCGCACCTTTCGGGAAACCGATAATCACCGCCTCGGGATTACGCGCCTTTAACCGGCGCACGATTTCTGCATTGGGCGCAATCACCCATTTTTCAAATTGCGCCGGTGACAATGACCCAGCCCAGCTGTCAAACAACTGCACGGCATCGACACCCGCATCAATCTGGTCGCCCAGATAATTCACCGTTGCCGAAATGATAGCTTCGATTAATGCGGCAAAACGCTCCGGCTCCATATAAGCCATCCTGCGTGCCTCTGCTTGGTCTTTGCTGCCTTGACCATGCACCATGTAGGTAGCGACCGTCCACGGGCTTCCGGCGAAGCCCAGGAAGGTGGTTTCAGTGGGTAGCTCGGCCGATACCTTACGCACAGTGTTTATAATCGGTGCAAGCCGTTGTGGGGCAGGCACAAATTCTTCAAGTTTTGATTCCGCGAGACGTGGCGCAAGGCGTGGGCCTTCACCTGTTTCAAACCAAAGATCTTGGCCCATGGCATGAGGAATTACGAGGATATCTGAAAACAAAATTGCGCCATCAAAGCCAAAGCGGCGGATTGGCTGCAACGTGATTTCACACGCTGCGTCGCTGTCATAGGCAAGCGCCAGAAACCCGCCTTTTTCAGCACGAAGCGCGCGATATTCGGGCAGATAACGTCCTGCTTGGCGCATCAACCAAATAGGGGGGATAGCCTCTTGATTGCCCAGAAGGACGTTAAGCAGTTTTTTCGGGCTTTGCGCTGACATAGAGCGGCGAGATCCAATCAAAATATATATTTATATAAAGGATGATGAAAGATGATGTGCTGTCGATAAATCGGGCCTTAAAAGCTTTTGCGGATATTGCCAACAGCTTGACGCACCGGCGTGAACACAACGAACGGGAGTCGCAACACTCATCCCCATTATCCACACCCTGTGGATACAGAAATACCCCTGTGGATAGGCTGTGCTCGAATCGAGACCCAAATTTGGGTTAGTGCCGGAGAAATGGACGTGCAAAACTTGTCCCTTGATTTATCCCCAGCCTGCCAACAAGACTGTCAGCCATGACCCAGCGTTTTCATTTACATTTATTGTCGGACTCTACCGGCGAGACTTTAGAGAGTATCGCCAAGGCAGCTTTGGCGCAGTTTGACGACGCAGAGCATGTGGTCAAGCATTTCTGGCCCATGGTGCGCTCCGAAAGCCATCTGGACCGGATATTGACGGACGTGGCCGCCAACCCTGGGCTTGTGCTTTTTACCTTGGTAAATCGCGATACACGCCGCAAATTGGAGACACGTTGCCGGGCGCTGGGCTTGCCTGCCATTGCGGCACTCGACGCGGTCAGTGACGCAATGTCCAACATGTTTGGCCAAGAAGCAAAGGCACGACCTGGCCGCCAACATGTCATGGACGCAGCCTATTTTGCGCGGGTTGCGGCGATTCAATTTACCATTGCGCATGATGATGGGATAAACGCCCAAAATTGGGAAGAGGCCGACATTGTGCTTGCCGGCGTATCCCGAACATCGAAAACGCCAACCAGTATTTATCTGGCCAATCGTGGGTATAAGACTGCAAATACTCCAATCGTGCCGGAATCGCCGCCACCACCGAATTTGTTTCAGCTCAAGCATCCGATGGTCATTGGCTTGGTCACCAGCGCCGAACGGCTGATTCAGGTGCGGCGCAACCGCTTATTGTCGTTGAATCAATTGCCGGACACCGATTATGTCGATGAAGAGAAAGTCCGCGCCGAAGTTGCGCACGCGCGGCGGATGTTTGCCGATAATGGCTGGCCCGTGCTGGACGTGACGCGTCGTTCAATTGAAGAAAGTGCAGCCGCGATCATTAACTTGTTTAACGAGCGTGAAGTGACGCAAGCAGGCGAAACGGAAATTCAAACATGACGCTGATCTTGGCGTCCCAAAGTGTTGGGCGGATCGCGATGTTGAACGCGGCCGGGGTCGCGGTTGAAGTGGTGCCTGCTTTGGTCGACGAAGATAGTATCAAAACATCCTTGACCGAAGCTGGCGCTAAACCGCGCGACATTGCGGACGCCCTGGCTGAGGCAAAGGCCCGCAAGGTGTCCCGCAAGGTGCCAACCGCATTAGTGCTTGGTTGTGATCAGATTTGCGTTGGCGCCGACGGGCATATTTTTGACAAGCCAAAAACACCGGAGGACGCACGCGCACATCTTGCGCGACTTTCTGGATCCGTACACCGGTTGATCAGCGCTGCGGTGATATGTGAAGGCGGCGCGCCTGTTTGGCGGGTGGTTGACACTGCGCAAATGACAATGCGTCCCCTTAGCCCCGCCTTCATCACCAATTATGTCGACACCTATTGGGAGGGCATCCGCCATTGCGTCGGCTGCTACCGGATTGAAGCCGAGGGTGCGCAATTGTTCGCAAGCGTCAGCGGCAGTCAGTTCACCATTATCGGGATGCCATTGCTTCCGGTGCTTGATTATTTGCGACTGAGGGGCCTTTTATCCACATGACACATTACGCTGAAGTGATCGGGCACCCGATTGCGCACTCAAAATCGCCATTGATCCACAACTTCTGGCTTACACAATTGGGCTTGGTGGGCGATTACCGCGCATCTGATGTAAAACCCCAAGATTTGGAGCGTTATTTTGCCGAGCGTGCCGCCGATACCGACTGGCGTGGATGCAACATCACGATCCCGCACAAGATTGCGGCGCTCGATTTTGTCAGCGACCCGGGCGATGTGCGCAACTCCATTGGCGCGATCAACACTGTGTTTCGCAATGACGCGGGCGCATTTGTTGCCACCAACACCGATGCGGGCGGCTTTTATGGGCCGATTTCGGACATCCCGATTGCAGGCGAGACGGCCGTGGTCATCGGCGCAGGCGGCGCGGCGCGGGCGGTCCTGTTCGCTTTGGCGCAAGCAGATATTGGTGAAGTGGTCTTGGTGGCCCGCAATGCTTTGAAGGCTGCAGGCTTGCTGGCGCATTTTGGCCTGAAGGGCAAAGTCATCGGCCTTGATGCGCGCTTGCCCGATGCAGCATTGTTGGTGAATGCAAGCCCGCTGGGCATGGTTGGGCAAGAGGCACTTGAAATCGATCTTTCGCCCTTGCCTGAACATGCGATTGTTTATGATCTCGTCTATGCGCCAATTGAAACGGCCTTGCTCAAGGCGGCGCGGATGCGTGATTTGGAAACGGTGGATGGCCTTGAAATGCTTGTTGGGCAGGCAGCTATCGCCTTTGAGCTATTCTTTGGCGTGGCCCCACCCGACGATGGTGAGGATGCACTGCGGGCGCTGTTGCTCACATGAAGCAACCTTTGATCATTGGTCTCACCGGTTCCATCGGCATGGGAAAGTCGCCCGTTGCGGCGATGTTTGCAGATGAAAATGTTCCCGTCTTTGACGCTGACGCGGCGGTGCATGATCTGCAAAAGGCGGGCGGCGCGCTGGTGCCCATTATTGAGTTGGCCTTTCCTGGCACAACGGGTGCTGACGGCGTCGATCGCAAGGCACTGGGCGCCGCTGTATTCGGCGACCGCGACCGGCTGGCATTGCTGGAATCGATAATCCACCCCGCCGTCGCTGAACGCCGCAAGCTATTTTTGGCATCGCATCAAGATGCGGACATAATCTTGTTCGACATTCCTTTGTTGTTTGAAAAAGGCGGACAGGCCGGCGTTGATGTTACCGTGGTGGTCAGCGCGCCGGCAGCGGTTCAGCGTGTACGCGTGCTTGCGCGGACCAATATGACCGCGGAAAAGTTTGAACATATACTCGCACTACAAATGGACGATGCTGAGAAGCGCGCACGCGCCGACCATATTATCGACACCGGCAAAGATATCGCCGAGACTCGCGCCGATGTGCAGGCACTTGTTAAAAAGCTGCGCGCGGGTCTTGCATAAGGCTTTAAACAGGCTCACATCTAATAACAGAATGCGTGAAATTATATTTGATACCGAAACGACTGGCTTTGACCCTGCAACTGGGGATCGGATGGTTGAAATTGGCTGCATCGAAATGGTCAGTCGGGTGATGACAGGCAATCACTATCACGCGTATTTCAACCCGCAGCGCCCAATGCCCGCGGCTGCCGAAAATGTGCACGGCCTGTCGGACCGGTTTCTGTCTGACAAACCTGCCTTTGGCGAAAAGGCTGATGAACTCCTTGAATTTCTTGGCGACAGTCCGCTCGTTGCCCATAATGCAAGCTTTGACTTCGGTTTTCTCAACCACGAACTGCAGCATTGCGGACGCGCACCTGTTGCCATGGACCGAATGGTTGACACAGTGGCCCTCGCGCGCGTTAAAAATCCGGGTGCAAAATTATCACTCGACGCTTTGTGCACCCGTTATGGCATCGACCGTAGCCACCGCATAAAGCACGGCGCGCTGCTTGATGCAGAGCTTCTCGCGCAATTATATATTGAGCTGACGGGCGGCCGGCAAATCGGCCTTGGACTCGCCGACAATGCTTTTTCCGATAAAGCTTTGGCCCAAACGGACGTTAGCAGCGTTCAGTCAACAAAAGTATTTAGGTCAGTTCGCGCCCATTCTGCTTCTGTGGAAGAACTAGCGCGGCATGCAGAATTTATAGCGAAGATTAAGGACGCGCTTTGGCTTCAACCGGGGTCAACGCTTTAACAAAAGGAGACAGGCATTGGACATCAGGGTTTCAGGACATCAGGTCGATACCGGTGAAGCGCTCCAAACCCATGTGGAAACACGACTTGGGTCCATTGCCGAAAAATACTTCTCAAAAGCCCTCTCGTCGCATGCAACTTTTGGCCGCGCGCCGCATGACGGCTTTACGAGCGATATTGTCATGCATGTCATGCAGGGCCTTGTCCTCAAAGGCAGAGGCGAGGCGCAGGACGCGCATGTTGCCTTTGACCGCGCGGCAGAACGCATCGAGAAACAATTGCGCCGTTACATGCGCCGCTTGCAAGATAGGCATGAACAAACGGCTTACGCCTTGGCGCAGGAAGAAGCGGCCTACACTGTGTTTGACGCAGGCGATGACGATGAAGAGACGTCCTTGCCGGACGCGCCAGTAATTGTCGCCGAAATGCGTGTCGATATTCCTGAATCCACTGTGTCAGACGCCGTCATGCTCATGGATTTACGCAATACGCCGGCCCTGTTATTCAAAAACACTGGAACTGGACGTCATAATATGGTTTACCGCCGCGAAGACGGCACGATCGGGTGGGTTGAACCAAAATCTGCACCTTAGACCTCGGCCAAAATCTTATAGTTTTCTAAACCAATTCAAAGGATTGTGCTTCGTTCACACCGAGCGCTTTTGAAAAAGATATGATACGACTTTCTACTAGGCTCGTTGAAGGGGCCGTTGCTGCTGATATATTATGTTCGGGAAAATCGGACTTGCTGGCGCGGTTATCGGTTATCGCGGCAGAAAATTATTTTGTGGATGCGCATGCCGTGCTTGACGGCATGGTTGAACGCGAACGGCTTGGCCCGACGGGTTTTGGCGGCGGCACGGCGATCCCGCATTGCAAAACATCCGGTATCGATATGCCAGTCGCAGTATTTGCGCGGCTTTCGAAGCCAGTCCCTTATGATGCCGTAGATGACGAACCTGTTGATCTGGTGTGCGCTCTGGTGTCGCCTGCGCAAGACGGAGCGTCGCACTTGCGCGCTCTGGCCGAGGTTTCACGCCTTTTCCGAGATGAAAAATTCTGCGCGCAATTGCGCGGTGCAGCAGACTCGTCGGCCATGTATGCCGTGCTCACCTTTTCTGAAGAGCGTGATGCCGCTTGATTGAACCACGGCTTGCCAGTGGAGTACAAATCTCCGCCCTCAAGCGATTGGCCGAAGCAGAAGGTGATTTTGCAACCGTCCTGAAGAAGGGCGATGCCACGTCCGGCGCGATCCTGTTAATTGGGCAGGTGCGCGGGACAGACCCTATATTGTACGAACGTTACCCGTCATTGGACGGCCAGTCTGCTTGGAAAAGCGTCGATTTGGCCAATTCAAGCGATGCTTTAGTGCAGGATTATTGGAAAAAGCGGGCCATTCGCGATCCAGATTTATGGGTTTTAGAACTGGATGTCGCATCCGGTGCACGGTTGGACGGACTATTGACCGCGCTGAATTGACTTTGCTGCGCCGCATCATAAATGCGCCATCAACGAGTAGCGAAGGTTGTCATACGGTACACAAATGGGGTGACCAGATAAACACGCGAGTCGGATGCAACAAAAGACGAACAATAACAAAGTAATGCAGTTTCGTCCGCTGGTGCCGCCGCTTTAATGTATTTTTCATGTTAAAATTTTTTCGTGCCACTTCCCTGGTGGCTGTTTCTTGTGTTTTGGCTTCTGCGGTTTTTACCGCGGATGCCAGTTTCGCCTTTGGCAATGACCAAGGCACCTATTTAAAAGCCAACACCACCACCGTGGACGCTACACAGATCGCCGCCGAACGCGCGCAGTTGGATCTGGCGAAAAGCGGCAAGGTTACAGCGACGCTCGCTGACAATGGTGACATTATTTTTGTTCCAAGTAACGGCGGAATGCCGATCACGGAGCCTTCACGTAATATAGCAACACGGAATAACAGTGACGATGCGCTATCCGCCTCTTCACTGGCTGACCTTGTTGACACTCAGGATGTTCATGACAGCCTAAGCAACGAAGAACGTTGCCTTGCAGGTGCCGTCTATTTCGAATCCAAGGGTGAATCGCTCACAGGGCAGTTGGCAGTCGCGCGGGTCATTCTCGCCCGTGCCAATTCGGGTCGCTTCCCCAGCACTTTGTGCGGCGTTGTGTTTCAGAAAAGCCAATTCTCTTTTGTCCGCGGCGCAGGCATGCCGCCGATCCGGACCGGCAGCAAAGGCTGGCAGGAGGCTGTCGCCATCAGCAAAATCGCTTTGAACGACAGTTGGAAAAGCCCCGTTGAAGGCGCGCTGTTCTTTCACGCCCGTCATGTAACGCCGGGTTGGAATCTGACGCGCATTGGCAGCATAGACAATCATATTTTTTATCGCTGATGTGCGATAAACAGACGTGACGATAAGGGCCCCTAAATGGGGCCTTTATTATGTTCTGGTTTCGTTCTAGGCTCCGATGATGGATTCGGCTTCAACATCTTTGTCTTTTTCGGGGGCGCCCGCGGTTGCGCGTGGCGTATCGCGCCTGTTCCTGCGTAACCAGATCATGGTGCAGCCCGAGGTCAGCTTACGCAACAATCGCCGAGCCGACCTGATGGGCCTCACCATCAAGGGTGAGATTATCATTGTCGAAATCAAATGTTCGCGCGCCGACCTTTTGGGTGACCAAAAATGGCCCGAATATCTGGAATATTGCGACCGTTTTTTCTGGGCTGTGCCCGCAGGGTTCGACATTGGCCCCCTGCATAGCGACGCCTTCATGCCCGAACGCGCGGGGTTGATTATCGCCGACGCTTATGACGCCGAGATCGCCCGCCCGGCCGCTTTGGTGCCCGTCGCGCCGGCGCGACGAAAAACCGAAACCCAGCGACTGGCCCGGCTCGCGATGCGCCGCTTGATGGGCATTGCTGATCCCGACCTGATGCTTGCCGGGATCGATGTCGAATAATAGCCTGCGCTAACTCTTTTTAGGATTATACCAAATCGGTGAAGAATAGGCCCGCTCCTGCGCCTTTAGCTCCGAACCCGGCAGCAGCTTGGTCCCATAACGCAAGGCATCAAACAGCACCCAGCGCGGGGTCGGAATTTCGATTACGCGGACATAATAGAACGCACGGACGTTGCGGTTGAATTCGGGGTCAGTCCACACCGCGCGCAATTCGGGGTCGCCTATACTGTTGGTATAGCTGGCTTTGGCGATGTTAACAGTGTCGCCCACGGCAGGTACTTTGCCGTTCGTGCCCTTTGGCCTTTTGTCCGCGTCGCCCCATACAACGTCAAAGACCTTTTCTTGCAGCACGCCTGATGCATTTACCCATCCCTTGACGACCTGAACACGGTCGAGATTGGCACCCATCGGGTCTTTCAATGCCGAAATTATGAATTTGGGTACGCCATTGCCGGGTTTAAGATCTGCCCCCATGGGCACACCTTTTGCATAACCGGCCTTTACCCAGTCGCCTGCAAACAGCGTGTCGTCATAATCCCAGCCACCAAAGAACCGCAATGTCATGCGCGGGCCAGTTGTGGCGTATACCTCGCGTCGCATCATGGCGTCGAAAATGGCTGCGCGCGTATTGGCGGTCGCCCATACGGCGGCATAGCCACCTGCAAGATAGTGCCAACCAATGCGGCCTTTCCGGGTGCCAAGATTTTGGGCCTGCGACGCACGGTTGGCGTTAGGCTCGCCGCCCGAGTGCTTGCCAAAGAAATTGTTTTCATCACCCGTTGCAAGTCCCGTATGGCTATCGGTCGACCCGATGACGCCGAACTTATAAGGGTTCACGCCTGTGCGCGCTTCAATTGCAAGGCCGCGCTTCAACGCCTCACGAATATACTCACCCGCATAATCCTGTGGCTTCTTCGCGGCCTGCATGGTCAAATTGCCAAGGTCCCAGCCAGCGGTGCCGAAACCGGAGAACTCGTCGTTAGGCGACAAAAACGGGTGCGATTCACTATCGCCCTTAATC
>CAIJLW010000122.1 GCA_903821685.1 uncultured Sphingomonadales bacterium
AACGCCTGGTGAATAGCGGCGATGGCCGCAATCTCGAGTAGGCCGGAAATGGCCCCTCCATGCAGGAAGTTGGGACGCCCCTGAACGCGGTCAGTAAAGGGCATGCCAATGACTGGCGCGCCGTCCAGTTCGTCGACGATCGCCATGTCAAGCGCGCGCGCATAAGGCGGAAGGGCCAATGCCAATTCGGTCATTATACCCGGTCTCCGATGCGGATGAATGTGCCGCTGGCGTGCGCCAGAGGCTCGTCTGGGTTACCATTATGGGCAAAGCCGCGAACAAAACCTATGCTGTTGGTCAAATGGTAGCAAATGCCACGGCCATAGACGCGTTCGCCTGATGGGGAAGGCCGCAGATAGTCAATCCGCAGGTCCATCGTGACCTGCGGTCTGAATTCGCCAAGTTTGGTCCAGATCGACATGCTGGTCGCATTATCTATCAGGCTGATGATCACCGCAGAGGCCAGAATGCCGGTTTCGGGGTCGGCCACAAGATCCTCTCGCCAGTCGACGGAAAGCTCAACCCAATCATCGCCATGCCCGACATATTCCATGTCAAGAAACCCGCTATGACCAAATTTGCCCATTATTTTGTTGACCAAAGCAGGGTCAAAGGCCTCGCCCTTTGGCATGATGCTGCCCAGATCAGGTTTCCCGAATGCCATTTATTTACTCGCTATGGTTGCCGGAAATTGCGGCGTAACGCGTGCTTTGGAAAGCTGCTCATACGCAAAGCCCGCTTTTAGGACATTGTGGTCATGCCATTTTGGGCCAATGAAGCTAAGCCCGACCGGAAGCCCGGATGACAGTCCCATGGGGACGGTCAAATGCGGGAAGCCAGCAACGGCGGGCAACTGGCTGGCGCTTGGCCCCGAAAATGCATCACCCTTTCCCAATGTTGATACCCATGCGAGGCCGTTGGTCTGGGCAATGATGACATCCACCTTGTTGTTGGCGAACAACTGGTTCAGCGCATTTGTGGCAAGCCCGCGTGACGTTGCTAACGCCTGCAGATAGGCTGGGTCATCAAGACCTTTTTCCTTATCTGCCGTCTCGAACGTGTTCTGTCCAAAATGTTGCAGTTCCTTGTCGGCATGGGCGGTGTTGAACGCAATCACGTCGGCCAATGTTTTGTGCGGGACAAGGCCCTCAGGCAGGCCTTGTAAATAGGAGGCAAGGTCAGCCTTAAGCTCGGCGAGCAAAACCTTAAATTCGCCCTGTCCGATTTTTTGCCGATCAATCTTGCTGGCATCCAGAACGACAATCTCTGCGCCGCCGTCCTTCAACTTGGCAATCGCGGCGTCGAATAGCACCGCGTCGGCAGTGGGCGCCCGGATCACACCAACGCGCATGCCTTTCAAGGCATCGACAGACAAGCCAGCGGCGTAATTGCCGCGCCAGCGGTCGGCATCCACTGTCGCCGCGTCCTGCGGGTCGCTACCGGCCATCGCGGTCAGCATAATAGCCGCATCACGCACAGAGCGGGTTATGGGTCCGGCAGTATCCTGACTGTGGCTGATGGGCACAACATAACGGCGTGAGACAAGGCCAACGGTTGGTTTAAACCCAACAACGCCGTTTACGCCCGCAGGGCAGGTGATGGAGCCATCGGTCTCGGTGCCAATGGTTCCCGCGGCAAGGGCTGCCGCTGCTGCGGATCCACTGCCGCTTGATGAGCCGCAGCTGTTGCGGTCGAGCGCATGCGGGTTCTTGGTCAAGCCGCCGACCGCGCTCCAGCCGCTGGTTGAATTGTCCGACCGGATATTGGCCCATTCACTCAAATTGGTTTTGCCCAAGATCACGGCGCCTGCCGCACGCAAGCGGGCGATGAACGGCGCGTCACGGTTGGTGATATTGCCTGCAAGCGCCAGCGATCCAGCGGTTGTGGCAATGGGGCCAGCAACCTCGACATTGTCCTTCACCAAAATGGGAATGCCGTGCATCGGCCCGCGATATGTACCCGCACGCAATTCCGCGTCCATCGCGCGTGCTTGGTCAAGTGCGTCGGGAAAGGTCGCAATGACCGCATTCAGCGTTGGCCCGCTATCGTCCACTGCGGCAATCCGCGCCAGATATGCGGCGGTGATGGCTTCGCTGTTTAGCGTGCCGTCCTCAACACCGTCAGCAAGCTGGGATAGATCAAAACTTTCAATCGGCCCCGCTTTGGTAAGGTTGGCAGCCGCTTGTGCAGTCGGAGGCGGAATTGCTGCCCATACCGCGGCTGGCTGCGCTAAAGCAAAGGTGAAGGCGAGGGCGATTTTCAATTTCATGTGACGTCTCCCTTTGCCAATTCTGTTCCACGGTCGCGTGCGGCGCGCAGCGTCTGTGTCATCAATGCTTCCAAGGCGTTCGCTGAATCAAGCACGGCTAGGCCAGCGGCTGTGGTCCCGCCGGGGCTGGTAACGCGTGCCGCCAATGCATCTGGCGTTTGCGGCGATGACGCGGCAAGCATCGCTGCGCCCTCGGTCATAGACAGCGCCAATTGCGCGGCAATGTCGCGAGGTAAACCCGCCGCTGCGCCACCCTTGGTCAACGCGTCGATGAAGCGGTAGACAAAGGCCGGCCCTGATCCGGCCAGCGCCGTGACAGCGTCCATTTGGCCCTCATCCTCAATCCAGATGACCGACCCCAAAGGCGCGAGCCAATGTGCTATATCTGCGCGTTCCGTTCCGTCTGGCGCAAAGAGTGTAAGCGGCGACTTGCCGATGGCTGCCGCTAAATTGGGCATGAGCCGAACGATCCGCGCATCGGGAAAGGCGTTGCCCAGCGTGTGTGACGTTGTGCCAGCCAGTATCGAAATGACCAATGCCCCGGGTGCAAGCAATGCCGCAATGTCGGGTGCAAGCGATGGCAAAAGCTGCGGCTTGATCCCAAGCACCAAGATGTCGAATTGCCGCCCAACGTCCTGTGCCGACCGCGATAGCGCGACGCCTGTGGGCAGGTTTTCGGCGACAGGGTCAACAATATGGAAAGCATCCGGCGCCACACCTGCGGCAAGCCAACCACGCAACATCGCGCCGCCCATGTTGCCGCAGCCGTAGAAACAAATTTGAGTTGGGAAAACGGACAAAATGAAAACCTTGCGACTGTTTAGGCGAACGTCATGCCCTATCCATGCGCTAACGGCAACCGCAGGAACAGCGACAGACCCTCTGGCGCTGGTACGGGCGGCGCACCTGCATGGCGCACGGCATCTGCGCGTGCACGATTAAGGATCGCTGTTGGTACATCTGCGTCATGGAAAACATGGTCTGCCTCACCCAACAACCGCGCGGTGCGCAACGTCAGATCGTCGGGGCTATCCGAAAGCAAGGCGATTTCAATGATACGGTCACCCTTGGGCTCTTGCGCCACGTCAAGCCAGTGTGTCACCGTGTTGGCTGTGTGGTTTCCGAACGGATCCAACAGGCCGCCCGCGGCAAAGCCCTGGTCCAATGCGCGGCGGCGCTGGGGACCCTCGGGCCAGCGCACGCGGATTGCGCCGCGCGCGTCGGCAATCGCATTGGCCAGCGGCCCTAAGGTTTCGGGCAGCAATGTCTCAATCCGCTGGCGAATGGCCTTTGCCATGCCAGCCGACGCCCCGCCTGTACCCACCGCCACCAGAACGGGCGTGCGGTCAACAATAGCAGGCGTAGTAAAATCGCAGATTTCGGGGCGGTCGACGACGTTGACGAGTAACCCGCGCGCCTTCAACGCATCGGCAGACACCCGCGCCACGTCTTCGTCGGCGATAGCGACGAAAGCAATGCGCGCGTCCTTGTCATCAGCATCGACGCAGATGCCGCCAGCCCGCTCAATCAGCCGCCGCTTGGCATCCGCCATTTCACCTTCACCAACCAGAATGACGTTCCGGCCTTTCAGGTTCACAAATATCGGCAGCTGGTCCAACGCGATTTTCCTATTTCAGCCAGTCGGGCACATGTTCCGCAGCTAAAATCGTCTCAGGCGAAATCCGTTCTGCGACGACCGCGAATCTGTCACCATCGACCAGCACTTCGGGCACGAGTCCACGGCTGTTGTAAGTGCTCGCCATCGTCGCACCATAAGCGCCAGCGGTCCGAAAAATGGCCAGGTCATTGGCCGCAACCGGATCAATCTCACGCCCCATGGCAAAGGTGTCGCCAGTTTCGCACACTGGGCCAACGATATTGGCCATCATCTTTTCGCCATTGGGCGCAACTGCTTCAAAATCATGCCACGCATCGTAAAGCGCTGGGCGCGCCAGATCATTCATGGCCGCATCGACGATCACGAACGGGGCATTGCCTGCGCCGGGCTTTACGCGGATGACCCGCGTCAACAATATGCCGGCATTGCCCGCGATAACGCGGCCGGGTTCAAACATCAGGCGGACGCCCCAATCCTGGGTCACGCGCGCGACCATAGCGCCATAATCGGCTGGCTCTGGCGGATTGTCACCGTCACGATAGCGCACGCCAAGGCCACCACCCAAGTCCACATGGGTAACTTCATGCCCCTGACTGCGCAACAACTGCACAAGCACGCCGACTTTCGTAAAGGCCGTCTCAAGCGGCTCCAAGCTGGTCAACTGGCTGCCAATGTGCAGCGCCAAACCGCGCATATGCAAATTCGGAAGCACGCTCAATCGGGCGTAAATTTCGGCTGCGCGGTGAATACCAACGCCGAATTTATTGTCGGCCTTGCCGGTAGAAATCTTGCCATGCGTCCCTGCGTCGACATCAGGGTTAATACGCAACACGGCATGTGCGGTAAGTTCTAAGGAGGTGGCGATGTCTGCAAGCTCGCGGCCTTCTTCTTCCGATTCGATGTTGAATTGGCCAATGCCTGCCTTCAACGCGCGCGTGATTTCTTCCGCCGTTTTGCCAACACCTGAGAATACGATATCCTCTGCCGCCATCCCGGCGGCAAGTGCGCGGTCCATTTCGCCGCCCGACACAACATCGGCGCCATAACCCTGCCGCGCGAGAACCTTCAGCACCGCAAGATTGGGGTTCGATTTGACGGCAAAGGCAATATGCGGGTTATCAAGGCCGGACAAAGCGTCACGAAAGACCTGCGCATGGCGCTCAAATGTCGCGCGTGAATAGACATAGACAGGCGTGCCAACTGCATCCGCAATATCAGATAGCGCGACATCTTCGGCGTGCAGCACGCCATTGATGAGATTAAAATGGTTCATGGTTTATGACTTATTTTGGATTGGGTTTGGCGGATTGCGTCGGTTGTTCGGGGTTGAACGCTATGGGTTCCTCGCCCGGTGGGACGTCAAAGGGGTCGTCCTCGCGGCGGTCGGAACGTTTCAGCAATTCGTCCGTGCGACCAGGGCGTGCTTGCACCGATGGTGTGGACAAAATCGCTGACGTTTGCGCTGTCATCTGGCCATAGGCCTTGGGTGGCAAGCTGTTGCCCGTGCGGGGTTCAAGGTCGCCGACCTTGCCGCAGGCAGTGGCGGTCATTGCGATTGCGATAATCAGCAGAATAGGTTGCGACTTCATGCCTGTAGCTCCTTGTGTGCAGCAGCGATGGCTTCTCTCACGCGCACTGGCGCTGTGCCGCCGGCGCTTGTCCGGCTGGCGACAGAGCCGTCGATCGACAGGTCAGGCAATACGCAACCGGCAAGCATTGGGTTGATGGCCGCAAGGTCATCCGCCGTAATGTCCGAAAGGCCAATGCCACGCGCCTCGCACGCCTTCACAATGCTGCCAGTAACATGATGCGCCTCACGGAAGGGCATGGCAAATGCGCGGACCAGCCAGTCGGCCAAGTCGGTTGCGGTTGAAAATCCGGTGGCGGCGACTTCGCGCATGCGGGGGGCGTTGAATGTCACATTGGCGACCATGCCGGTCATTGCGGCAATGGATAAAGCCAGCAGGTCATAAGCTTCAAACACTGGCGGCTTGTCGTCTTGCATATCCTTTGAATAGGCCAATGGCAGACCCTTCATGGTGATCATAAGGCTGTTCATGCAGCCAATGATGCGCCCTGAATGCCCGCGCACCAATTCGGCGGCATCTGGGTTGCGCTTTTGCGGCATGATCGAGCTGCCCGTTGACCACGCATCGGGTAAGGTAATGAAGCCGAAAGGCTGCGACGCCCATAAGATCATTTCTTCGGCCAGACGCGACAAATGCAAAGCGGTCTGTGCCGAGGCTGTTAGAAACTCAAGCGCGAAATCGCGGTCGGATACCGCATCAAGGCTGTTGCCCATCGGCCCGTCAAAGCCAAGCGCAGCCGCAGTTGCGGCGCGATCAATCGGGAAAGATGTGCCAGCCAATGCAGCCGCCCCCAAAGGGGAGAGGTTCAGGCGACCGCGGCAATCGGCAAAGCGGCTGCGGTCGCGCTTGGCCATTTCGTAATACGCCATCAAATGGTGGCCAAGCGTAACGGGCTGCGCCACTTGTAAATGCGTAAAGCCCGGCATGATGCTGTCGGTATGTTCTTCGGCGCGGGCAACTAGCGCAGATTGAAAGGCGCGCAAGCCAGCATCGATTTCCTGTGTCGCGTTACGAACCCACAGCCGGAAATCGGTCGCGACCTGATCGTTGCGTGACCGCGCGGTGTGCAACCGTGCGGCAGGCTCGCCAACCAAATCGCGCAGCCGCGTTTCAGTTACCATATGGATGTCTTCAAGCGCCAGATCTTCGGGCACGCCATTGGTCTGATATTCCGCATAGATCGCGTCCAAACCCTGCTGAATTGCGGCATTGTCGGCGCTCGAAATGATGCCCGCCGTCGCCAGCATATCGGCATGGGCTTTACTGCCCGCAATATCTTCCTGCCAAAGACGCTTGTCGAATGGGATTGAGGCATTTATCTCGCGCATAATGACCCCAGGGCCATCGCCAAACCGGCCGCCCCACATGCTATTGGAATTCGACATGCGCTTTGTAATTGCTCTAATCCTTCTGGTGTTGGCTGGATGCGATAAAGAAAGCCAAGCGGGGGGGCAAGCGCAACCCGCATTGGGTGCAAATTCAGGCACGGGTGCCCAAGACGATATCATGTTGAAAAGCGCAAATGGCAGTCGCGCAGCGCTCAGTTACAAGAATGCGGGTCAGAAGGCGCCAACCGCGCCTTTTGCTGATGCCAATGGGCAGGATGTGACCTTGGCGGACTTTGCCGGCAAGCCATTATTGCTGAATATTTGGGCGACCTGGTGTGCGCCGTGTAAGGCCGAAATGCCGACCTTGGATGCGCTGGCAAAGCTTGAAAAGGGCCGGATGAACGTTGTTGTGGTCTCTCAAGACTTGGAAGGTAGTGCGCCCGTCCTTGCGTTTTTCAAAGAAACGGGGGTGAAAAACCTTGTGCCGTATACTGATGCTGACAATGCAATCTTAGCTGCCTTCAACAACGCTATCGCGCTGCCGACGACCATTTTATACGACAGTGAAGGCCAGGAAGTTTGGCGGATTGTTGGCGGTGTCGAATGGAATGAAGCCGATAAGGTTAAGCTGCTCCGCGCAGCAGACTGATCCGAACGCCCTTAAAAAGGGATCTTTATCGAATATAATGTCATGTTCGGGAATGGTGGGCGCTAACGGGCTCGAACCGCTGACCCTCTCGGTGTAAACGAGATGCTCTACCAACTGAGCTAAGCGCCCCTCTCGGGAAGCGGGCCTTTGCCAAAGCTTTATGCCTTTGGCAAGCCTAATTAGATAATTAGCGCCGAACGCGTGGTGAGCGCGGCAAAATAATCATCGAGTTTTGCGGAAGTTTCGGCAGAAAGCTCAATGAATACGCGACGGGCATCCGCCGGGTCCTGACGCCGCACGAGCATTCCGCTTTGGGCCATGGCGGTAATCCACCGCAAGGCCGTTGTTGGCGGCACTGCAGCCGCGATACACAGGCTGGATACAGACACCTGCTGCCCTTCCTGCGCCGCTGCTTTGAGATCGAGCAGGATGTCCCATGCCGGGTCAGCAAACAGGTCGGGCTGAAAAAAACTGTCACGCAACCGGCGCAGCTTAATTATTTCACGCAGATTAGGCGGCCCGGCCATATGATCCGTGAACAGGCTGCTGTCAGGAAACTCCTGAAAACCATCACGCGGCGCTGGACGGAAAGACACAGGCTTTTCGGATACTTTACCTTTTTGTTCTGATTCAGCTAGGCGTGCCAAAGTTCTGGAAAATTCGGCCAGCTCATCGCTGATGCGGTGCAAAGATGCAAATTCCACCTCGCGATCTGTGTCTCGCAGTCGTGCCATGCTTTCCCGCCCAAACGCTCCTGCCAAGATTGGCATTGCCTCGACATCGTGCGCGTCAACCATAACATGATATTGGCCGAGCGGAAATGCCGCATAAATCTCTTCCACAGCATCCATACTGGACCAAATCAGTGCAATGCCGTTGTGTGCCCTAAGATAATGGTTAATCCGCGCAACACTAGCTTCGAGTACCTCCATTTCGGAGCGAAGATCAATCAATAAAAAATCGGCAGCTTGCGAATCATTCATGACAAGGGGGTGCAGCCTGAAAGCGTTGCGAGTCTTGCCAGGTCAGCATCGCGTTCCAACGAGCCGCCAGCGATCATCGCGACACGTCCATTATGGCGCAATCCCGTCTCGGAATGAAATTGTGGCAGGTTGCCTCCCTCAAGCGTTTGATTAACATCTACTTTTGCAGAAGAAAAATAAAAATTTTTTGAAATTTGTAAAAAAACTTTCATCCGCAACGGATGAGACAGTTTAGGCGGACTGGCTGCTTGCTGACATCAGCTCATGGGGTAACTTGGGGTCAGGACCTGTTGTACTGATGCTCTGCATCAGCGCAATTTTCGTCGTCCTCGTGCGCAAACGCACAGAAAGCGGGCGGAAATGGCGCGCAGATTCCGGCGCTTAGCTCAAGGCTTGCTCCAACAACCGCGCCAGACGAATACCGCCGCGTTCGACCTGTTGCCGCAAAGCGGCGCGTGAGGCTGTTACATCAGCTTCGTCGATAACAACGGGGGCCGTTGGTTTTGCGCTACAAGGGTCACCATCGACGGCGCGCGGATAGGCGATGTTTTTGGATATCGCCCAATTTTCTTCACTCCACAGACGCACATTGCCTTGGTCCACAGCCGCTTTTTCTGCGGGCGCAAATGTCCGGACGATAGCTGGCGCCGCTGACAGCGCGCGATCAGCCAACAGCCCATCCCAAACCGAATGCAGATTATAGCCTGGCATCACGCCATAAGTAGTTTTCAGGTCATTGCCGCCGCGGTCCGCATGGTCGCCGGCATGTAATGGCTGATGAATGTCGCCGACAAAATGAACCAGAAACGCCAGCGCCTCCAACCGGACATGCGCGGGCAAGGCCTTATTCGATAGAAGAGCGAAGTTGCGGTCAATCTGCGCCGAAACGCAATTGCCGTCGGCGCAGGCGCTTTTTAGATCGAATGGTTTGCAGATATCAACATTTTGGTAATGCCAGCTGTTGGTATAACCCCAGCGCACACGGTCGCCCTTGATGCAATCCGCCCAGACGCTGACATCGCCGATATTGCGCATTGCACATTTCGGGGTTCCAAGCATCGGTGCCGCGCGCAACAGCCGCTGCATGTTTGCGCGTGCTTTGGCTGACATATTGGCTTGAGCAATTTTCGCCACGGTTTCATGGCCATATTCCCAATAAGCTTGGGCAGGTGCGAGTGGTGCGAGCAAAAGGGCGATCAAAATAAGGAAGCGTTTCATAAGTGCGCCTTAGTTTGTATCCATGCGTAAATCAAAGCAGTAGCGGCATGCATTGCGATTTGGTGCCACTAGCGAAAACATTGGGAGGCGGGTGATGGAAATTGATAGACGTGGGCTCATGGCAGGTGCTGCGGCGTTGACGATCGCCGGCTGCGCTGGGCCGCGGCAAGTGCTCCCGTCTGTTTCAGCCAACGCTGCGCTGGCGGCGCTTGAGGCCCGCGTTGGCGGACGGCTTGGGGCATGTGTACTCGACACCGCGTCCGGGCGAATGACTGGGCATCGCTATGGCGAGTTGTTCGGCATGTGCTCGACATTCAAGCTGGCACTCGCGGGCGCGGTCTTGCATCTGGCCGATAAGGGCAGGCTGAACCCGTCCGCCGAACTGCGCTACACCGAAGCCGACATGGTGCCGCACGCGCCCGTTACCGGACCCAATCTTGCCAAAGGCGCGATGCGCATCATTGAACTTGCCGAAGCAAC
This sequence comes from uncultured Sphingomonadales bacterium, assembly GCA_903821685.1. Taxonomy (GTDB): domain Bacteria; phylum Pseudomonadota; class Alphaproteobacteria; order Sphingomonadales; family Sphingomonadaceae; genus Sphingorhabdus_B; species Sphingorhabdus_B communis. Next base: position 10,135 of record CAIJLW010000122.1, read on the forward strand.
GCAAAAGACCAGTGACAATGTCGCTGCAAATCTGCTCATTCGCCATATGGGTGGACCGGCTGCGGTCACGGCTTTGTTGAGAAGCTGGGGTGATGATGTCACGCGGCTTGATCGTTACGAAACCGAAATGAACAATGTCCCGCCGGGGGAGGAACGCGACACGACAACACCGCGCGCATTTGCCCAGACTATGGCGCGGTTGTTGACGACCGACCGAATATTGTCGCCGGCGTCACGCGCACTGCTCATTCAATGGATGGTTGACACCACCACGGGTGGCAAACGGATTCGCGCGGGACTGCCGGCATCTTGGGGCAGCGGTGATAAGACCGGCAGCGCAAACAGCCCCAACTATAACAATAAGACCAACGATGTCGCTATCTTCTGGCCGCCTGCGCGCATGCCCGTCATCGTCACGGCTTATTATGAATCTGACGGCAAATATCTCCAAACCCGCGATCAGGATCAGGCGGTGCTGGCGGATGTCGGGAGAATTGCCGCCACACAAGCTTTAGAATGGCACGGCGGGCTGGATTAAGCCTGATTGCCTTGGCCGTTCTGGCCGCCTATATCCCCTTTATGTCTTCTATACGCCCTTGGCGCGATATCGCGCGCCGTCAGTCCCGCCAGATCATGGTCGGTAAAGTCCCCGTTGGCGGCAATGCCCCGATTTCGGTGCAAACGATGACCAACACGCTGACGAGTGACGCAGGCGCAACCATCGACCAAATCCGCCGCTGCGAAGATGCTGGTGTTGATATCATCCGCGTATCTTGCCCCGATGTTGAGAGCACAGCGGCGCTGAAACAGATTGTCCGTGCGGCCAATGTGCCCATCGTCGCGGATATCCACTTCCATTACAAACGCGCGCTTGAGGCGGCGGACGCTGGTGCCGCTTGCCTGCGGATCAACCCAGGCAATATCGGATCGTCCGCGCGCGTGAAAGAAGTCGTTAACGCCGCCAAGGCAAATGGTTGCGCGATCCGTATTGGCGTAAACGCGGGCAGTCTTGAAAAAGATTTGCTCGAAAAATATGGTGAGCCATGCCCGGAGGCGCTGATTGAAAGCGCGCTGGACCATATCAAGCTGCTTCAGGATCATGATTTCCACGAATATAAGGTTGCGGTGAAGGCGTCGGACGTCTTCCTGGCGGTTGCGGCCTATATGGGCCTTGCCGACGCGGTTGATTGCCCCATCCATCTTGGAATTACCGAGGCGGGCGGCCTTATTGGCGGAACCGTAAAATCCTCCATCGGCATGGGCAATTTGCTGTGGGCGGGCATCGGCGACACGATCCGCGTGAGCCTGTCGGCTGAACCCGAAGAAGAAGTGCGCGTTGGCTATGAGATCTTGAAAGCCTTGGGCCTGCGCACCCGCGGCGTCCGTGTGGTCAGCTGCCCTAGCTGCGCACGCCAAGGTTTTGATGTCATCCGCACGGTGCAGAAGCTTGAGGATGCACTTGGCCATATCAAAACACCGATGTCGCTTTCGGTCCTTGGCTGCGTCGTCAACGGCCCCGGCGAAGCGCGCGAAACCGACATTGGCATAACCGGCGGCGGCAATGGCAAGCACATGGTCTATCTGTCCGGCGTTACCGACCATCATGTTGAGGATGACGACATGGTCAGCCATATTGTGCGCTTAGTCGAAGCCAAGGCAGCAGAGATTGATGCAGGCGCAAGCGTGAGCATGGACACGCTACACGGAAAAGCGGCTTGAGCCTCTCGATACGGGCTGCAACGCCGGCCGATATATCGCTTATTGGGCAGTTCATTCGCGACTTGGCGGAATATGAAAAGCTGGCGTATGCTGTGCGTTTTGACGAGGCGGTAATGGCACAAAAGCTGTTCGGACCACGCCCTTATGCTGAGGTGCTGATTGGCGAGATTGACGGCGTGCCGCAGGGCTTCGCCTTGTTCTTCCATAATTTTTCGACCTTCGAAGGACGGCCGGGCATTTATTTGGAGGATTTATTCGTCCGGCCTGATGCCCGTGGTTCGGGGCTTGGCAAGGCGTTGCTGGGCACGCTTGCCGGGCTTGCGGTCGAGCGCGATTGTGCGCGGCTGGAATGGTCGGTGCTTGATTGGAACACGCCAGCGATTGATTTTTACAAGGCGCTGGGGGCAACGCCTATGGACGAATGGACGGTCTACCGCGTCGATGGTAGCGCGCTCAATAACCTTGCCGCACACAGCCTTTAGACATGGCTGAACTCCACCCGCGTCCGTTCATCCCGTTCATGGTGGCTGCCGCGGGCATCGGCACATTTTCGTTAATGGATGTGGCGATGAAGGACCTCGCTTTGTCGATTGGTACCTATAATGCCGTGATGTGGCGCAACTGCCTTGGTGCGTTGTTCATGGGGCTGTTGTTTATCGGAACGCGGCAGAAATGGCCGCCAGCGCATATCCTGAAAATACATCTGTGGCGCGGCATGGTCGCGTCGGTCATGTCGATCAGCTTTTTCTGGTCGCTGACGAAATTGCCGTTCGCTGAAGCCATCGGGCTTAGCTTCATTGCGCCAGTCATCGCGCTATATCTCGCGGCGGTCATGCTGGGGGAAACAATTGGCCGTGAAGCCATCTGGGCGTCGCTGGCGGGGCTTGGCGGGGTGGTTATCATCATGGCTGGCCGGTTGAGCGGACAGTATACTAATGGGCATCTATGGGGCGCTGCGGCCGTTTTGTTTTCGGCGGTTGTGTTTGCCTATAACCTGATCCTCGCGCGCAAGCAGGCGCAGGTCGCAGGGCCAATTGAAATTGCATTTTTTCAAAATCTTTTCGTTGCCGCAACCCTCAGCTTTGCAGCACCGTGGTTTTTGCAGCCCATTGGTGCGGCTCATACGCCCTTGATCGGTGGCGCAGCGATATTGTCGATCATCTCGCTGTTACTTTTAAGCTGGGCCTATGCGCGGGCGGAGGCTCAGATCTTGATACCCGTTGAATATACTGCCTTTGTCTGGGCGGCGTTGTTCGGTTGGCTGTTCTTTGCCGAACCGGTCACCGTGCCAGTGTTATTGGGGACAGTGTTGATCGTCAGCGGCAGCCTGATTGCCGCGCGTGCCAAGCCAGAGCCGGTGAACCAAGTGGAGATTGCGGCGGTTTAGCCGCACGCGGACCCGACGGCTACGCCGCCAGCGCCGAATAAATCATTGTCTTGATCTCGCGGCGCACAGGATAGGTCGTCGACGGCAATAACTGCGTCATAAAAATCATGATGATATCCTCGACCGGATCCACAAAGAAGGCGGTCGAATACATGCCACCCCAATAGAAATCGCCCGTGGAGCATGGTGTCAATGTCGCCGCGCTGTCGATGGTGGTGGCAAAGCCAAGGCCAAAACCGATGCCTGCCATTTCTGCCTCACTAAACAGTGATTTCGACATTTGCGTCAGGTCCTGTCCGCCAGGAATATGGTTTGCGGTCATCAGCTCGATCGTCTTTGGGCTGAGGATCTGCGCGCCATCGAGCGCGCCGCCATTGAGCAGCATTCGGCAGAAGCGATAATAATCGGCTACGCTCGATGCCAGACCGCCGCCGCCTGAATTGAATGACCAGCCCTTGGCCCACATGCTGTCGGCCCCGGCCTTGTCGATCAGCTTCATTTTTGCTTCGGGGTCAAAGGCAAAGCCTTCGGGGATGCGCGCCGCTTTGTCGGATGGCACCTGAAAGAAAGTGTCCGTCATGCCCAAGGGCGTGAAAATATGTGTCTGGAAATATTCGGGCAACGAAAGCCCGCTGATGCGTTCCACCAAGATGCCGAGTATGTCGGTCGCAACCGAATAATTCCACTGCGTGCCGGGGTCGAACTCCAATGGGATTTGCGCCAGCGTATCAATCACGCTCTGCGACGTATTTTTGGTCCAGCTTTCGACATCGGTCTTGCGATAGGCCGCGTCGATATTGCCTTGTTCCTGAAAACTATAGGTGAAACCAGCGGTGTGCCGCAGCAGATCAATAACCCGCATTTGTGTCTTTGGCGCGCGCGTCATAAAGGGCACATTGCCGCCGCCGCCCACAAAAACGCCCAATTGCGCAAATTCGGGGATATATTTGGTGACCGGATCCGTGAGCGCAACCAAGCCCCGTTCCACCAATTGCATGAACGCGACCGAGGTAATCGGTTTGGTCATCGACGCGATGCGGAAGATGGCATCTTCGGCGACGCCAGAGCTCCACTGCAGCGCAATATCATCGCCACGGCCGACCAACACCGACGCGAACGGCAATTTGCCATTGTCGAGATAATTGGCCTGAATGAACGCAGGAATTCGGGCGAGGCGGTCGGAAACGAAACCTAGGTCTTCGGCGCTCATACGGCGGTTTGTCCTGTCAATTGACGGGTTACAGGGTGCGAGCTGGACAGCCCGCCATCGACGGCAATTGCTTGGCCATTGACATAAGAAGCCTGGTCACTGGCCAGGAACAGCGCAACATTGGCGAGTTCTTCTGGCTGCGCGCCGCGGCGCAAGGGGTTCAGGCGGCCTATCTTCTCGGTCACGCCCTTTTCACGGGCATAATCGAATGTCGGCTTGGTCATACCGGTTTCGGTAAGGCCTGGGCAAATCGCGTTGCAGCGGACATTGGTCCCTGACAATTGTTGCGCGCTGACTTGCGCCAGATTGATGACGCCCGCCTTTGATGCCGAATAAGGCGGGCCGCCAGCACCGGAACGGATGCCCGCGACGCTTGCCGTCAGGATTATTGATCCGCCATTGCCCGCATCCGCCATCGCTTTGCCTGCATGCTTGACCATCAGCCAAGGGCCAATCAAGTTGACGCGCAGGACGCTGGTGAAGTTTTCAACGGTGTTGTCGAAAATGCCTTCCATGCCGCCCGAAATGCCGGCGTTGGCAAAGGCGATGTCGAGATGGCCGTGCTGCGCTATTGTCTTGGCAACCAGCGCCGCCACATCGGCTTCATCGCCTGCGTCCATTTGCACGGCAGTCGCGGCATCACCTATCATCGCCGCAGTGTCATGCACCGATGCCGCCATGTCGCCCAAAACGACTTTAGCGCCCTCGGCGGCAAAGCGGATGGCGGACGCGCGGCCAATGCCTGAGCCAGCGCCAGTGATTATGGCAACCTTGCCTTCTAATGCTCCACTCATACGACGACGCCTCCATCAATCACAATTGTCTGTCCGGTCATAAAGCTTGAGGCGTCGGATGCGAGATATACCGCAGCACCCGCAATTTCGCGCGGCTCACCAATACGGCCCAGCGCCGCGCCAGAGGTTGATGCCTTCAAATTTTCGGGATTCTCCCATAAGCCTCGCGCAAAATCGGTTCTTACCAGCCCGGGCGCGATCGAATTGATACGCACATTATGCGGGCCATATTCGCGCGCGAGATTCTTGGTCATCTGAATATCTGCCGCCTTGGTGATCCCATATGCACCCAAGATCGGCGTTCCGCGCAAGCCAGCAATCGACGATACGATGACAATGGATCCCGATTTGCGCTCTATCATTTCGGGTACGACCATCTGGATCAACCAATGCTGCGATACGATATTGTTATCCAATGTCTTGCGCAGTTGCTCGTCAGTTATCGTCGCCATCGGCCCATAATGCGGGTTGGATGCGGCGTTGCAGACCAAAACATCGACTTTGCCAAAGGCCTTGCGCGCTTCATCGACGAGATTTTGCAAGCTTTCCTTTGAGGACAGGCTTGAGGCTACGGCAAGCGCCGCGCCTGTATGCTTGGCATTGATACCAGCGGCGACGGCCGCGCAATCGTCGATAGTACGGCTAGAAATCACAACCTTCGCGCCATGATCTGCCATTTCTTCGGCAATCGCCTGACCAATGCCGCGCGATGAACCTGTGATGATGGCAACCTTGCCGGTCATATCGAATAAAGACATTCTCTCTCTCCAAGTTCCTCCCCGCGTGCGGGGAGGATTATCAATTACGCCCCAGCCTTCTCCGCGAACTTCCATGCAGATTCTGCCAGTGGGAATACGCGCTCGGCCATGGCTTGTGCATGTGACGAACTTGCGGTGCCGTCGATGACACGTTTTTTGATGCCTTGGATAATCCCGGCGAGCCGGAAGAAATTATACGCAAAATACCAGTTCATGTCGGGCACGCCGTCACGGTTCGTGGCGGCGCAATAGCGTTCGACCATCGCGTCCAATTCAGGAATGCCCAACGCTGCGCGATCCAAGTCCATGACACCCGAGCGGCCTTCATTCTGCGTCACCCATGCCATTGCGACATACGTAAAATCTGCCAGTGGATCGCCCAAGGTCGACAATTCCCAGTCTAGCACCGCCACGACCTTTGCCTCTTTCGCATCGAAGATCATATTATCAATGCGATAGTCGCCATGGACGACGCTGGTGCGGGTTTGTTCGGGCAAGGTTTTGGGCAGCCATTCAATGAGGCGTTCCATTTCCGGCATCGTCTCGGTTTCCGCGAGCCTATATTGCTTCGTCCAGCGTTCGACCTGCCGCCCGAAGTAATTCCCGGGCTTGCCAAAATCGGACAGGCCAGCGGCTTCGACATCAACATTGTGCAGCGCCGCCAAAGTGTCGATCATCGCCTCGTACGTCGCACGGCGCTCGGCTGGGTTTGAATCCGGCATGGAACCGTCCCAGATCGTCCGGCCTTCAACCATATCCATGATGTAGAACATCGACCCAGCGACACTGTCGTCGGTGCATAGGCCAAAGGGCTTTGCGACCGGAAAGCCCGTTGGGTACAAGCCCGCAGTCACCTTATACTCGCGGTCAACGGCATGTGCGCTCGGTAGCAGGACGCCAAATGGCTTGCGACGCAGCACATAAGAACCGCTTTTGGTGTTTAACCGATATGTCGGGTTCGACTGGCCACCTGCGAATTTCAGGACCTCGACTGGACCTTCAAATCCTTCAACATGCGCATCCATCCATTGCGCCAATGCTTTGGCATCAAGGATGTCCGTACCCGTTGGCGCGACCGTTCCGGTGAAGGCCGTTTGCGCGTCAATCGGGGTTGGGGATGTGCTCATTGGTCAAAAACGATGACCGAACGGGCCGAGTCACCGCGCTTCATCTGGTCAAAGCCTTCGTTGATCCGCTCCAGCGGAATGGTTTCCGAAATGATGGTGTCGAGATCCAGTAGACCGCGCATGTAGAAATCCACCAGACGCGGGATATCAACCGGGAAACGGTTGCCGCCCATGATCGCGCCTTGCAGTTTCTTGCCGGACAAAAGGTCCATCGCGGACAAGCCAACCGAATGCTGTAACGGCATCATACCAAGGATGGTTGCCGTTCCGCCCCGCTTGAGTGACTTGACCGCAAGCGTGCCGGATGCAGGACGTCCCACAGCTTCAATCGCGTGGTCAACACCGCCCTTGGTCAGTTCCTGAATTTGCGCAGCGGCATCATCGGCCAAGGCATCGACCACATCGGTCGCGCCCAGCTTCAACGCCATCGCGCGCTTTTCAGGCAACGGGTCAGCCGCGATGATGCGTCCAGCCCCTGCAATCTTGGCGGCATTAATTGTGGCAAGGCCCACGCCGCCGCAGCCAATGACGGCAACGGTTTCGCCGGGTGTGACTTTGCATGCGTTGAATATCGTGCCTGCACCTGTGGTCACGGCACAACCAATGACGGACGCCTGCGGCAAGGGCATATCAGGATGAATGGCGACGCAAGCATGTTCGTGCACCAACATCATTTCGGCATAAGCCGACAGGTTCAGCATCTGGTTGACGATGCTGCCATCTGGCCGCGTCAGACGCGGTGCTTCGCTTGGCCTGCGGCGGGTTTCGCCGCCAAGGCAAAGCGACATCCGCCCAGTGACGCAATATTCACAATGGCCGCAAAACGCGCTCAAGCAGGTGACAACAGCGTCGCCGACCTTAACCGTGCGCACTTCGCTGCCCACAGCCTCAACAATGCCCGCGGCCTCATGTCCCGGTATGGCGGGTAAGGGATGCGGATAGGTACCTTCGATAAAGTGTAAGTCGCTATGGCACAGCCCACAGGCCGCGGTGCGGATAAGCACCTCATGCGGCCCGGGATTGGCGATGTTGATCTGCTCAATCTGAAGCGGTTTACCCGCTTCGATCAGGACAGCAGCCTTCACCGCGTTGCCCCCATGTCACCGCTGGACAGTCCGTCTTTGCTGCGGCTACCATGCTTGCCAAGCTCCATCCGGGCAATGGCGCGGGCGTGCACTTCGTCTGGACCATCGGCCAAACGCAATGTGCGCTGATGCGCCCATGCCGATGCAAGGCCGAAATCGTCGGACACACCGCCGCCACCATGCGCTTGAATCGCATTGTCGATGATGCTCAGCGCCATATTCGGGGCCTGCACTTTGATCATCGCGATTTCTGCTGCTGCAGCCTTGTTGCCGACCTTGTCCATCATGTCCGCTGCCTTCAGGCAGAGCAGGCGAGTCATTTCAATGTCGATACGGGCCCGTGCAATGCGTTCTTCCCATACGCTCTGTTCGGCGACGGTCTTGCCAAAAGCAACGCGGGTTTGCAGCCGCTTGCACATTTTCTCCAGCGCCTCTTCGGCGACACCGATCGTGCGCATGCAATGGTGGATACGGCCTGGTCCAAGGCGCCCTTGCGCAATCTCGAAGCCGCGACCTTCGCCCAGCAGTATGTTTGACGCCGGAATGCGGACATCCTTCAATTCGATTTCCATATGGCCATGCGGCGCGTCGTCATACCCGAACACGGGCAAATGGCGCAGAATGTTCACGCCGGGGGCATCAAGCTCCATCAGCACCATCGATTGCTGCGCATGACGCTTGGCTTCAAAATCGGTCTTGCCCATGACAATCGCGATTTTGCAGCGCGGGTCGCCTGCGCCTGATGACCACCATTTAACGCCATTCAGCACATATTCGTCGCCTTCACGGCGGATGGAGGTTTCAATGTTGGTCGCATCGGACGAAGCAACAGCTGGCTCAGTCATCAAAAACGCCGAACGGATTTCGCCGTTCATTAACGGGATCATCCATTTTTCTTTATGCGCGGCGGTTCCGTAACGCAGGAAAACTTCCATGTTTCCAGTGTCTGGCGCGGAGCAGTTATAGACTTCCGATGCAAAACCGATGCGGCCCATTTCTTCGGCGCAGAGGGCATATTCCATGTTGTTGAGGCCTGGGCCCTCAAAATGGATGCTGTCATCAACGTGCACACGGCCTGACGTTGGCGGCATGAACAGGTTCCAAAGGCCAGCGGCCTTGGCCCGTGCCTTTTCCTCTTCGACGACTTGAAGCACTTTCCAACGGTCGCCAACAGCCTGCTCGGCATAATAATCGGCAACGCGTGGGCGCAAGAAGCGTTCGTTATGATCGCGGATACGGTCCCGCCAGTAGGTTTGCTTGTCGGTGAGATCGAAATCCATGGTTCATTCCTCTTTCATTTTTAATTGATCGGTTAACTGGCAGACTCTGCCGCTGTGTTCAAGACGCGCAAACGTTCATTATGACTTTCACGCGAAATAGGGAAATGCCTCAGGACGAGGACACCGATAATCCCAAGGGTCAGCACCGTGCCCATATAATATAGCGCAAGCCCGTCGAGCACGGTAACATCCACGCGCCCGGGCACCGCATTTTGCGGAAAATCTGCAAAAGTCAGGATCATGCCAGCTGCGAATGTGCCAATGCCAACGGCGCATTTCTGCATGAAGAAATAGCCGGCGAAAAACAAACCTTCGGAACGCCTGCCGGTTTCCTGCTGCGACGCCTCCACCACATCGGCCATCATGGATGATGTCAGCATCATCATGCCGACTGCCGCGCTGTTGGTCATGGCCACCAGAGCGAACATGAACAGGATCGAAGGGTCATTTGGCGCGCCGGGCACAAGGTCCAAAAGCCAGCTGCCGTACAAGCCTGCCGTGAAGGTCATGGATATCAGCGCCAGAAATATAGCTGCATTCTTCTTACCCAAACGCGCCGACAGCGGCGGAACGATGATGAATGCCACGATGACAGTCGCAAATAAGATCAGCGCATAATAGAGCATCTCCATTTGCTGAAGCTGCCACAGAAAGCCGAGTTGGTAATTGGTTAACGCAAATGTCAGCCCCTGGTTGATCAACCCGAATACAGCGGCCGATACCAGCCACAGAAACGCCCGGTTGGAGAGAGTCACCTTCGCCTCTGCAAAGGCATGGCCAAGGCCAACACTGCGCGGGGCAGGGGGCGATTGCTTGGCAACATGCCGATGCTGCCCAAGCGCGGAGATCAATACCGCGCCCGTCATCATCAACGCACCCCAAACGGAATATGCATCATAACCTACAGGGTCGCTCACACCCTTTTCGCCCGTGAAGAAAATGCCATACGCAAAGATAAGCATCAGCAGCCCGCCAGCCCAGCCAAACAGGAAGCGATAGCGCATCAACCGGGTGCGTTCATCATAATCAGCCGTTAGTTCCGGGACGAGCGCGATGGACGGAACCTCGCACATCGCAACCAATGAGCGCGCCAATACGGCCGTGCAGAAAAGCCAGATGATTGTTCCCGTTTGCCCCATTTCGGGCGGGTGCCACAGCAGCAGCCAGATGATACCAAGCGGAATTGCCGCGGTGTACAGCCACGGCAGGCGTCTGCCCCATTTGCTTTGCGTGCGATCGGACAGTTCGCCGATAATCGGGTCTGCAAAGGCGTCAAAAATCAGCGCAGCCATGATGACGGTGCCAACGACGCCCGCGTCAATGCCAAGCACCTGATTATAGAAAATCAGCAGGAAGACCGAAAATCCGTTGTCCTTGACGCCATAGGCAACAGAGCCAAGGCCGTGCATGACTTTTAACGAACGCGGAAGTGCAACTGCGGGTGTCATCAAGGGTTAAAACATATAACGTGAAAAAGCTTGTTTTCCGGCGAATCGCACGATGTTTCTCTCCTATGTCCCGCGCTTATGCTAGGCATACTGCCCATCCTGTCAATCGCGATGCAAATGACGTTACGGCAAGCTTCGCTCACCGATAAAGGCTTGCGTTTCCATGCGTGACAGCCCAAAAATTCATCACGCAATTAACAGGAGAGCGTCATGTCCGACCTTGAAACATTCCGCGCCGAGGCGCGCGCCTGGCTAGAAGAAAACTGCCCCGCCGAAATGCGCACACCTGCAAAGGGTGACGACGACGTTTGCTGGGGCGGACGCAATTTCGTTTTCCAATCGGAAGCGCAAAAATTGTGGCTCGAAGCGTGCGTTGCCAAGGGCTACACTGTGCCGGATTGGCCCAAAGCTTATGGTGGCGCTGGCTTGTCCCCACAGGAAACAAAAATCCTGCGTCAGGAAATGGCAAGGCTTGGCTGCCGCTCGCCGCTCAACAGTTTCGGCATCTGGATGCTTGGACCGGCTTTGCTGAAGTTCGGCACTGAAGAACAAAAAGTACATTATATGGGCCAAATCGCCCGCGGCGAAATCCGCTGGTGTCAGGGCTATTCCGAGCCGGGCTCAGGCAGTGACCTTGTGTCGATGCAGACCTTTGGCGAAGATAAGGGCGATCATTGGGTCGTTAACGGCCAGAAAATCTGGACCTCTTATGCAGATAAGGCCGATTGGATTTTCTGCCTCGTCCGCACCGATAAGGCTAACAAATATCACGGCATCAGCTTCTTGTTGTTCGACATGGAAACAGCCGGCGTTTCAACCAAGCCAATCAAGCTGATCTCTGGCAATTCGCCCTTCTGCGAAACCTTCTTCGACAATGTTGTCGTGCCCAAGGATCAGCTGGTCGGCGAAATCAATCGCGGCTGGGACGTTGCGAAATATCTGCTCGGCCATGAACGCGAAATGATTTCGGGCATGGGCGGGGATGGCGGCGTGACCTCCATTGGCGCAGCGATGAAAGCCGTTCTGGCTGAAGAGCCAGTGCTGCGCGCGCAAATGGCACTGTTTGATGTAGATAACCTTACCTTCCGCGCCCATGGCGAACGCTTCATGGACGAATGGAAAACCGGCAAGGCGCATCCGGCGTATTCGAACCTGATGAAATATGTCGGGACCGAATTGAACAAGAAACGCAATGAACTGGTCATGTCGATTGGCGGTTCTCAGGCGCTTGAGTGGGAAAGCGAACGTGCCAATGGCGGGTCCAAGGCACGCAATTGGTTGCGCACCAAAGCCAACTCGATCGAGGGCGGCACCAGCGAAGTTATGCTGAACGTTGTGTCGAAACGTATTCTCGAAATGCCAGGGGCCTAATCATGGCAATGACCTTAAACGACGATCAGAACATGCTGCGCGACAGCGCGCGGGATTTTATGGCGAGCGAAGCGCCCGTTACCCATTTTCGCAAGTTTCGCGACATGGGCTGCAAGGATGGTTTCAGCCATGGCCTTTGGAAGCAATTTGCCGAAATGGGCTTTACCGGCATCCTCATTCCCGAAGCCGATGGCGGCATGGGCATGGGCCAGATTGAGGCAGGTATCGTCCTAGAAGAAATCGGCCGTAATCTGTCGCCTTCGCCTTTTTTGACCACGTCGGTCGCGGCGGTTGAGGCGTTGAAGTTGGCGGACAAGGCGATGCGTGACCGCTGGTTCCCCGGCATCTTGGCCGGTGAAACCGTTATTGGCATCGCCATTGAAGAAGGCGTCAAGCACCGCCCAGAAAAAATCGCCTGCGTTGCGACACGCAGCGGCAATGGCTTTAAGCTGACAGGGCAAAAGCAATTTGTCGTGCAGGGCGCATCATCGGACATGCTGATTGTCGCGGCGCGCACTGCGGGTGCGGCTGGAGAGACCGATGGGTTGACGCTGTTCGCTGTCGATAAGGATGCTGCGGGCTTGTCGATGGAGGCTACCCGCTTGGTCGATTCGGCTGTCGCCGCACATGTGAAACTGGACGGCGTTCAGGTCGACGCCGATGCCATCATTGGCGAAGTCGACGGTGGATGGAGCGTGCTTTCCAAAATGCTCGACGCAGGACGTGTGGGGGCCGCCGCCGAAATGGTGGGCGTTGGCACAGGCGCGATGGACTTGACGTTCGACTATCTCAAAACCCGCAAGCAATTTGACCGAGTCATTGGTGAGTTTCAGGCGCTCCAACATCGCGCCGCGCATCTGTACGGCGAAATGGAAGGCGCACGTTCGATCGTGCTCAAGGCACAATCATTGATGGACGAAGGCCATGCCAAGGCTGCGTTGTATGTTGCGGCAGCAAAGGCAAAAGCGGGCCTTGCCTGCAACCTTGCGGTCCGTGAAGGCGTGCAAATGCATGGTGGCATTGGCATGACCGACGAATATGACATCGGCTTGTATATGAAGCGCGATCGCGGCCTGAACGAATTTTTCGGCGATGCTTATTATCACGCAGACCGCGTGGCGACGATGAACGGTTATTAAAAGGACACCTCAAATGGACATTCAAAGCTTATTCAACCTCAATGGCCGGGTTGCTGTTGTCACGGGCGGCTCGCGCGGCATCGGCAAGATGATTGTCGAGGGTTATCTGAAGGCAGGCGCAGCACGGGTGTATATCAGCGCGCGTAAGGTCGACCAGATTGAGGAAACCGTTGCCGAATTTGGCAGTCAAGTGATTGGCCTGCCATGTGACCTGTCGACCGTTGACGGCTGCCTTTCGCTTGCCGAACAAATCGCGGCGCGTGAGGAAAAAGTCGACATTCTCGTCAACAATGCTGGCGCTGCGTGGGGTGCGGATTTTGGCCAGTTTCCCGAAACTGGTTGGGACCGGGTCATGGACCTGAACGTCAAATCCTTATTCTTCCTGACGCAGGCGCTGCACCCGCAGTTAAAGGCCGCGGCAAGCTTCGACCGTCCCGGCAAGGTGATTAACATCGCATCGATCGATGGTCTGCGCATTAACCCGTGGCAGACCTATAGCTATCAGGCATCGAAAGCCGCCGTCATCCATTTGACGCGCCGTCTGGCGGCAGAGCTGGTCAAGGATAACATATTGGTGTCGGGTATTGCGCCGGGTGCATTCCAGTCGGACATGAACAAGGCAGCGCGCGACCATGCGGACGCCGTGGGCAAGAACATCCCGTTTCCACGTGTCGGAACGCCTGAGGACATGGCTGGTCTTGCAATCTTCCTTGCCGCACGCGCAGGAGACTATATCGTTGGTGAAACGATCGCCTGCGACGGTGGCATCGTAAATGCATCGCTGCCAGGTAATGGTATCGCACCTTAAAATATTTACTTTCAGATACATGACGGGGCGAGTTGCAAGTTATGCAATTCGTCCCATTCTTTTCGCAATTGCAGCATAACCGACGCGCTCGTATTTGGGTGGCGACGGCAAGCAATTGCCGAACAAAATTGAACGGGCGGCACCCCCCCTCTCTCCCTCGCCCCCGGACAATTTTTTACGGCCTCCATGCACTGCGTGGGGGCCGTATCTTTTTGGACCGAAATCTTGTCCTCTATTTTGTCCACCGCGAACTGCGCTGCCTGTGGATAACTGGCAAAATTCGGCTTTGCGCGACTCAAAAAGCATGACACCTTCAGGTCATCAGGCAGGAACGCTTTGATGCAAAGTTGGACCGGAAACGGGAAGGCGGTGCGGAAAAGAGGGAATGCAGGATCGCCAATTCGATAGGCAGCCCGTCGCAAGACAGGAGATGAGATCGGGAGGGTGGGTACAAGGAAAACGAATATCAAGTGCGGCGACACGCAAGTGACGCAACGACGGATAGGATACCCAAAGTACCAAGGTGAACCATAAAGGCCTCCGGGCTGGATTGGGGAACCGGACGTCGGACAGAGGAAAGAATGGCCCTTGTGGTCAGGAACTTCCAAAAATCGGACGCAGTGGGCGCTGGTAGCAATACCAGCGCCCATTTATTTTATGTGGCACAAAAATCGCCGCCTCGCTAAGGCCGTTTCATGTCTGAAATCACGCCCCAAACCGTCGCCGACCATGGTCTCAATGAAGAAGAATATGCGCGCATCTTGCTTGCCATGGGACGCGTGCCCAACATGGTCGAACTTGGCATATTCTCGGTGATGTGGTCGGAGCATTGCTCCTACAAATCCTCACGCATCCATTTGAAGAAATTGCCGACTGAGGCGCCTTGGGTGATCTGCGGTCCTGGTGAAAATGCGGGTGTGATCGACATTGGCGAAGGTCCGAACGGCAGCAAGCTTGCCGCGATCTTCAAAATGGAATCACACAACCATCCCTCCTATATCGAGCCCTATCAGGGCGCAGCAACGGGCGTTGGCGGCATCTTGCGCGATGTGTTCACCATGGGCGCGCGGCCAGTGGCGAATATGAACGCACTGCGTTTCGGACGGCCGGACCATCCTAAGATGAAGCATCTGGTGCAGGGCGTGGTTGCCGGCATTGGTGGCTATGGCAATTGCGTAGGCGTACCCACGGTAGGCGGTGAAACCAATTTCCACCCCGCTTATGATGGCAATATCCTTGTGAACGCGATGACCGTTGGCGTTGCGGATCAGGACAAGATTTTTTACTCCGCCGCGACCGGCCTTGGTAACCCCATCGTCTATGTCGGCTCCAAAACGGGCCGTGACGGCATTCATGGCGCGACTATGGCGTCGGCAGATTTTGGCGCCGATATCGAAGAGAAGCGTCCAACGGTGCAGGTGGGCGACCCCTTCACCGAAAAGCTTTTGATTGAGGCGTGCCTTGAACTGATGGCGTCCGACGCCATTGTCGCGATTCAGGATATGGGCGCGGCTGGCCTGACCAGCTCAAGCGTCGAAATGGCGACCAATGGCAAGGCAGGCATCATTCTGGACATGGACAAGGTGCCGTGCCGCGAAGAAGGCATGACGCCTTATGAAATGATGCTGTCCGAAAGCCAGGAACGCATGCTGATGGTGCTGAAGCCTGGACGCGAGGAATTTGCCAAGGCGATCTTTGACAAATGGGAACTTGATTTCGCCGTGATTGGCGAAGTCACAGACACCGGCCATATGGTGCTGACGTGGAAGGGTGAGGTCGTGTGCGACATCCCGCTTGGCCCGCTCGCCGAAGATGCGCCTTTATACGACCGGCCCGCAGCGTCGAAGGCAGAGTATAAGGCATGGGCCAATGTACAGCCGCTGGGCGATGTTCCAGCCAGCACGGACATCGGCGCGGATTTGCTCAAGCTGATGGCCAGCCCCGACCTCGCGTCGCGCGCATGGATTTGGCAGCAATATGATTCCCAAGTCGGCGGCGACACAGCGCAGCTTTCGGGCGGCGATGCAGCCGTGGTCCGTATTCACGGCACCAACCGCGCGCTGGCTATGAGCACAGATTGCACACCGCGTTATTGCTATGCTGACCCTTATGAAGGCGGCAAACAAGCCGTGGCCGAAACCTATCGCAACATTAGCGCAGTCGGCGCAACACCGCTTGCGATCACCAACTGCCTGAATTTCGCCAACCCGCAACGCCCCGAAATCATGGCGCAGATCGTGGGTTGCCTCGAGGGCATGGGCGACGCCTGCCGTGCGCTTGATTACCCGATCGTGTCGGGCAATGTGTCGCTCTACAATGAAAGCAAGGCAACCGGCGGCGGCAGTGCCATTTTGCCAACCCCTGCCATTGGCGGCGTCGGTGTGCTGGAAGATGTCAGCAAAATGGCGACGATTGCGTTTAAGGACGACGGAGATGGCATTTTTGTCATTGGCGACAATGATGGCCATTTGGGCCAGTCCCTCTGGCTACGCGAATTGCATGGCCGCGAAGACGGCACTGCGCCGCCCGTCGATTTGGCGCAGGAACGCGCGCATGCGGAATTCGTCCGCCAACTTATTCAGGATAGCAAGGTTAACGCCGTGCATGATGTCGCCGATGGCGGCTTGCTCGTTGCGCTGACCGAAATGGCGCTTGCCAGCGGCCGCGGTTGCGTCGTCGAAGAAATCGGCGATGCGTTCACCGCCTTTGGGGAGGATCAGGCGCGTTATGTTGTGACCAGCGCAACTGCCGACCGCATTCAGGCGGCGGGTATCCCGATGGCTCGCATCGGCACCGTTGGCGGCACTGCGGTCACTGGGCCGGGCTTTGATGTTGCTTTAACGCAACTGCGCGCCGCGCATGACAGCTTCTTCAAAGACTGGATGGAAAGCTAGGGCTATCCCGTTGGCGCGCGCGGCAGACGGTTTTTATACCCTAGCCTTAAGCAGCCGCAGCCAGCAAATTATAAGGATCGATACCTTCTGACCGCATAGCTGCGTGCGCCGCTTTGTAGGTCACTGGTTCGGCAATACCCAAGCGCTTACGGGCATCGACCAAAGGCTCGCGCAACAAGGCTGCGATATCTTCCTGAACGATGTTCTTTGCCGCTTTGCCGATACGATAGCCTTCGTGCACCGCTTTCATAATCGGCGCCGATTTGGCAACGCGGTATTTCAGTTCTAATCCGCCGGCATAGGCAATGAAGCCAACGCCAAGATTGTGGTTTTGCGCATAGGTAAAGCCCAGCACGCATTGTTCACCCAACGCGTCGCGGCCATA
>CAIJLW010000123.1 GCA_903821685.1 uncultured Sphingomonadales bacterium
ATCCCGTTTACGCGTCATATCAAATTTCGGCACCCATGGCGCACCATCATCGGCATGGAAACTATGGCACATTGCGCAACTTGATGGGACATCTGCGTTAGACGCCTCACCGCCGTGGCAAGTTCGGCACGTCTTGATGCCGGGTAGCAACAGCTCACTGGCATTGCCTGACTTTTTCGCCGCGTGACAGGATGAGCATGTCTCTGTGTCATGCGCCGCATGGTCGAACCAGCCCTTCATCATAAAGCGCGATGTTTGATGGACCTTTTGCACCTGCCAATTGTCTGAACCGGCAGGTGGCGCAATCACGGTATGGCAGTCATAGCATGCCCCGCCCTTTGAAAAGACCGAGCGGATAGCGCTGTCAGCGCGGCTGTAATTCACGCTTCCAAAATAAGCGTAATATGGCTGGCTGCGGGCATAATCGCCTGGACGCTTGCGTCCTTCCATGACTTGCTGCGTACGCACACGGTAAGGGCCACCTGCTCGATAAAAGGCACGTATGTCAGCAACAACCATTTTTGGATCGCCGTGGCGCAGCGTTCGGACCGTGTCGCCGATCTTTTCAATACCCAAACTGTGACACATCGCGCAGCTCTGCTCCATATCGATAGGCTTGAACTGAATGCCGTCGGGGGTTTTTACATGGCAATCCTTGCAATCCAGGGCCTGACCAAAACCAAATTGCTTGCCCATCCCCCCAGCCATACGCGCGACGCCATTCGTCCGTGACAGATGCACATCGTGCGGGAACTTCAATCCGCTATCTTCCACTGGCTTTTGATCAAGCGATATCCGCTCCCGTGTTGGTGGAGAACCGTTCGCCGTGATCACCTCTGGCTTGAATTGGGGATGCGCAGTGCCAAAATCACTAGCATTGGCAATCTTAGTGTCGGTCAGCCGCTTGTTCATATCGGTATGGCAGCTGCTGCAAAATTGCTGCTTGGTATCTTCCATCGGTCCCGCGCCTTCATGCTCGGTATGGCATTCAACGCAGCGCCCCTCGGGCCGGCTAAAGCTCTCGGCGATTTTACGCGACATTTTTCCATCCCAATTCAGCGGAGCTTTGGCAAGTATCAGCCTTTTGGGATCGGCATGATCGTGGACATCTTCATGGCAAGCGACACAGGAACTATCGGGCACAGCAACAAATGCTTCGGTATGGCAAGACTGGCAATCCATTCCCAATCCAGCATGCGAGGACGATAGTGACCCGCTGCTCCAAAGACTATCGGCGTGAAAAGCCGCAGGCCGCTTTTCGGCGTTTTGATAATTATAGAATGTGTGGATAGGCCAAACCAGCAAAGCCAGCAGAATAATGATAGACAATGCCCAGGCCATCAGCCTCCTGCTAGGCATTATTGACCGTAACGTGAACAGGCCAATTTCATCTTTTTCCTGGGTCGCGTCCGACAGCACTTCGATGCGCTCTGCGGTGATGACGACCACGCCATCTTCGACAGAAATGACCAACAAATGACTTCCAAAACGCAGCTCAGAGCCACCCGCTGGGTCAATAACAGCTTGTGACGTTTTGCTCCCATCTACCTCAAAACCATTCCCGGCGAGCGCCACAACGTCAAGCTTGCCATTTGCCTGCAACGTCAGACGGGCATGGCGCAGTTCAACAGCCAAATCGGCGAGGTGAATTTCGCACGACGCTTCGCGGCCAATTATGATCTCGCGCACATCATGGGGATAAGCACGGATAATTTCCCGGCCATCGGAGGTGCGCGATATTTGGCGGATAAGAAAGCTCATGCTGCAATCACCAGTAGAAAAAGACGCTGACGATATGGGCAACAAGCGCGGCAATGAGTGCGAATGTCAGCGGCACGTGCAAATGGAGCCATATTTCAAGCATGGCCTTTAACTGCAAATGCTTTCGTGTCCGCGCGAGGATCGCCCTTTTGCGTCCCAAAAGCGAGCCAACTTTCTCCAACGGATCATCCTTGTCCCCCGGCTGACTTCCCATAATAAGCAGAATTTCGTCATGCGCTTTACGCGTCTTGCAGGTCGCGTAGCGATTGGCCATCCTGCGGATAATGCCTCCACCAAACGGATCTTGATCCAGCGAACTTCGCACAAGTTCGGCATGGTTTTGATCAAGCGGTTGCGCCGCGTCATGCAACTGTCGGTCAATCGAACGCAAAGAAGCAAGCATTTGTGCCTCGGTCGTCTGGTCGCGGTTGGCGCTCATAACCTTTGGTAAGGTTGCGTACACGGAAATACCCCAGACACCCGACAAGATGACGATCATCATCAATACGTAAGCGAGCGTGTGGACGTTCCATCCAAGTTGGAACCCGGTATGCAGCGTTCCGATCACAATCAGGCTTAGCCCAAGATAGACATGCGCCGAAGTCCATGCCTTTAAGGACCAATGGCCGCGCGACATCTTGCGTTTGCGAATACCTATCAGACTAAGCCACAAGATTATCAGGACGCCAATAGTACCCAATGTGTAGCCGAACCAGCTGCCGCCATTGTGGCGCGGCTGGACATCAATCAAAAGATAACTGACTACGGCCAAAAGCGAAATCAACGTTGCGATTTTTAGCCAGCGAAAATTCTCATGGCGCAAAAACCCTTCATGCGTCCCGTCGCTCCGCACCCGTCCGGACTGTGCTGCACGCTCCGCCATCAGCCGCCCTCGCCTTCAAGTCTAGCAACCGTCAGGAACTTCTCGGGCGATACGCGTATCGCCGCGCCGGTGGGGCAAGCCCTTACACAAGCAGGACCACCATCAATGCCAGAACACATATCGCACTTAATTGCTTTTTTGGGCTTCTCGACATTGGGGTCAGCATTTTTATATGACCATTTCTTACTCGGCTCGCCTGGCCCCGGCCCCATACCCAACATCATCCAACTCAGTAATCCGGGCTTTTTCGGTGGTTCAGCTTCCATGCGGATAACGCCGTAAGGGCAGTTGCGTTGGCAATTGCCACACCCGATGCAGGTGTCGTCAATGAATACCTCACCATCAGGACCGCGGTGGATGGCATTGGGAGGGCAATCTGCCATACAATGCGGGTGTTCGCAGTGACGACATGACGTAGGCACATGAAGATGCGCATACGTCCGCCCCGCCTCGCGGTCTAAGCGTGACAAACCCTCATGACTGTCAGCGCACGCTTTTTCACAGTTATCACAACCTACACATAGACTTTCGTCTATCAACAGCACATCGGTCGCCTCACCCATTCCGTTCTCAACGAGGAAATTGGCGACGTTGGAATAGTAATCAACAACGCTGGAAAAGCTGTCCTTCTTTGCTTCCATAAATGCGTTGAGGTCTTGGCGCGATGCCATGTCGGATTTGATCCGCGCCAGCAGTTCCGGTTTCATCTCTAGCAGTGCTTTGAACGAAGCGCCGTCGAGTTTGATAACCTCGGATTTGACCGCTGCTTTAACAGTGGCGGTTCGGCGGGTGTTGCCGATCAGCGCCATTTCGCCGACATAGGAACCCGCGGGAAGATAGGACAGAAAAACCTGTTTTCCAGCGACCTTCTTTTCAACGACCATAGAACCTTGGCGGATGATAAAAATATCATCGCCCTCATCACCTTCGGTAATTACCGGCTTACCCGCGCTCACGGTTTGGATTTCGCTATTGTCCAGGACTTCGGTCAAATCTGACGAAACAAGTCCGGACCCGAAAAGCTGGAGCAATTGGCGTTCAGTTGCGATGCGTTCAATTGCACGCTTGGCGGCGGGCACCGAGCTCTGCAGCTTCAGGGCAGCCGTGCGCGAGATTTCGACGCAGATAGAATCCTCGCCAGCGCGGATCGTAGCCCCACGCCGCCGACCCGAAATCAATCCGACTTCGCCAAAGATTGAGCCGGAGTTTATAGGAACAATTTTGGTCGGATCATTTGCGTCGATCAATACCTCGACCGAACCGCTAGCGATGGAAAACAACGATGACCCGGGATCGTTACGTTCAAAAATCGTTTCTCCGC
>CAIJLW010000124.1 GCA_903821685.1 uncultured Sphingomonadales bacterium
ACAGCGCCGCCAACAGCCTTCAAAGCACCGCCGCCCAGGACGACGGTCTGGAGATAAGGCTCAATCGCGATGACCTTGCCAAGCTCTTCCATGATCAACGCATTTTCGAGATATCCGCCACCAAGGCCACCATGTTCTTCGCTGAAGGACGCACCAAGCATGCCAAGATCCTGCGCGAGTGCCTTCCAAATGCCTGTGTCACGCCCGCTGCTGCTGGCGATCATCTTGCTGCGGCTGTCGAAATCGTAGGTGTCCGCCAAAAAGCGGCTCAATGTGTCGCGGATCATGTCCTGCGTTTCGGTGTAGCTGAAATCCATTATAGTTATCCCGTCCAGTAGCCCGTCATGCTGAACTCGTTTCACCTGCGGTGACTTCGTTCCAGCATCTTACTTTCGACGTTGCGAATTAAGACCCTGAAACGGAGTGACCATCGGTCAAACCAGTTCAGGGTGACGGTTAAATGTTATATTAAATACCCAGTACCATCTTGGCGATGATGTTGCGCTGGATCTCATTCGATCCACCGTAAATCGTCGTCTTGCGGGTGTTGAAATAGGTCGGCGCGGCGCGATGTGCGTAGTCCGGACCGATGGGGTGTTCGTTGTCACCTTCGCCAAAGCCACGGAAGTAAGGTGCGCCATAATGGCCGACGGCTTCCAGTGCGAGTTCGGTAATCCGCTGTTGAATTTCCGAACCTTTGATTTTCAGCAAGCTCGATTCAGGACCAGGGCCCTTGCCCGAGGCTTCGCCGGCAAGACTGCGCAATTCCGTGAATTCAAGCGCGGTAAGATCAATTTCAAGTTCCGAAATCTTACGCTTGAAAAATGGATTGGCGATCAACGGGCGGTCGCCGTCCTGTTCGGTGCGGGCAATCGCCTTGATCTTCTCTACGCCGCGCTTCGAACGGGCAACGGCAGCGATGCCGGTGCGCTCGTGCGCAAGCAGGAACTTGGCACAGGTCCAGCCCTTATTTTCTTCATAAACGCGGTTTGCGACCGGCACGCGTACATCTTCCAACCAAACTTCGTTGACTTCATGCTCGCCGCCCAAGGTAATGATTGGACGCACGGTGACGCCCGGCGTCTTCATATCGATTAACAGGAAGCTGATGCCTTCTTGCGCCTTGGCATCGGAATCGGTGCGCACGAGGAAGAAGCCCCAGTCGGCATGCTGCGCCATAGTTGTCCACGTTTTCTGGCCATTGACGACATAATCGTCGCCGTCGCGAACAGCCTTGGTACGCAAGGATGCAAGGTCGGAACCTGCGCCTGGTTCGGAATAACCCTGACACCACCAGTCGTCACCCGACAATATGCCGGGAAGGAACTTAGCCTTCTGCTCCGGTGTGCCGAAGGTGTAGATCACGGGACCAACCATCGACAGACCGAATGGCATCGTGCCAACGCAGTCAGCAGCAGCCAGTTCTTCCGACCAAATGAAACGCTCGGTCGCGGTCCAGCCTGTGCCGCCATATTCGACGGGCCAGGCAGGTGCGATCCAGCCTTTTTTAGCGAGAATACGATGCCATGACAGGAAATCTTCCTTCGAAAGATCATGGCCCTCGTCCTGAACAGAGCGGAGATTCTCGGGGTAATTTTCGGCGATGAATGTACGCACTTCCTTCTGGAAGGCGATTTCTGCGGGGCTGAATTCCAGTTGCATCACGATTCTCCTAAAAAAGTTGATACCGAATTAGTCGACGTTTACGTAAACGTCAACTGAATCTCACCGTGCTTTTACATAGCTTCCTGGGGCTGATTCTAGAGCCTTCAGAGTGCCTTGGCCAGGCTGACGTCCGCCAGTCGCCGGCACGCGCGTATTGCCCTTCTCTGTAAGCCAAGCGATCCAATCAGGCCACCAACTGCCTTTGGTCTCGGTGGCGCCTTCAATGAACGCATCAAGCGAAGGCGCAGCGGCGTTATTGGTCCAATATTGATATTTCATCTGCGCTGGGGGGTTCACCACGCCTGCTATATGCCCACTGCCGGCCAGCACAAATTTCATGGGGCCGGTGAAATGGTCCTGCAGCTTCCAAACGCTTTCGGCAGGTGCGATATGATCTTCGCGACCTGCCTGAATGTAAGTTGCCGTTTTTACGCGGCGCAGGTCAATCGGGGTGCCCAAAGCCGACAAATCGTTAGGCTTCACCAGCCGATTGTCGCGATAGAGGTCTATAACATAATTTCGATGCCATTTGGCGGGCAGGTTGGTGACATCGCCATTCCAGTGCAGCAGGTCAAATGCGGGATAATCCTCACCCAGCAAATAGTTTTTCACGACCGTCGACCAGATCAGGTCCTTGCCACGCAACATATTGAAGGTGAGCGCGAGGAACCGTCCGTCCATATAGCCTTGCGGCGCGCTTAGCGCTTCCATCATGGCAATCTGCTGGTCATCGATGAAATGCAGTAGTTCACCGCCAGTGCTAAAATCGACCTGTGCGGTAAAAAATGTCGCGCTGCGCACCTTATCCGCAGCGTCATTGGCCGCCAGAATGGAGAGGGTTGCCGCTAAGGTTGTTCCGGCAACGCAATAGCCAATCGCATGTACGTCTGGCACATCAAGACCGGAGCAGACGGTATCAATTGCGTCGATCTGCGCCGCGATATAATCATCCCAGACGATGTCTTTCATAGTGCTGTCGGCCGATTTCCACGACACAACAAACACTGTGATACCCTGGTCAACGCAATATTTGATGAAGCTTTTTTCTGCCGTCAGATCGAGAATATAAAAACGGTTAATCCACGGCGGAAAGATAATCAGCGGCGTCTCCAGCACATCTTCCGTCGTCGGATCATATTGAATAAGCTGGTACAGTGGGGTTTGGTGAACCACCTTGCCCTTTGTCGCCGCGATGTTTTCCCCAAGTTTGAATGCGGTGGGATCGGTATGCGTAATTTGTCCGCGTTGCATGTCTTGTATCAGGTTCTGCATGCCGGATATCAGACTTGCGCCGTTGGTTTCCATCGCTCGCTCAAGCGCCACTGGATTGGTAAAGGGCGAATTGGCCGGGCTCATCGCCTCGATTATACTGCGCAAGGCAAAGTCCATCTTGGCCTTGTCATGATCAGCCAAGCCAACCAACTGATCGGCGGCAGTTAACATATATTCAGACATGACCTGATAACTCTGCCGCACAAGGTCAAAAACCGGGTGTTCCCATTGCGTTGCGGTAAATCGGCGATCAGACGTATCGACCTTGTCACGCCCGGCCTTGGCAAGCGGCTCCAGCACAGCCCCCCACGCGTCCAACGCCGCGCGATAGGCCTTTAAGGGGTCAGTGGTTGCAACAGCTGACTGCCCAAACAGTTTCATAAACTGGTCCGCGTCCATAAACGGCGGGATATTGGGTGAGTCGGCCATGATTTAACGCATATCAAAGCTAACTGAATTGTCGAAGATTGTTTTGTTGTGCGGCGCAGCATGGACATTGGATAAAAAAGAGCGCAAAGGCGCCCCACAATGACATTTGAAAACATACCCCCGCTTCTTGACGAAGCGCTTACCGCCCGTGGATATACTGCGCTAACCCCCGTTCAAACCGCTGTTATCGCAGAAGAAGCCATAGGACGTGACTTGGTCGTCTCCGCGCAAACGGGCTCAGGCAAGACCGTAGCCTTCGGCCTCGCCATGGCACCCCAAATCCTTGATGGAGGCCTTGTAAGCCTTGCACGTGAGCCCGCTGCGCTGATCATCGCGCCGACTCGGGAACTTGCCTTGCAGGTGAGCCGCGAACTCATGTGGCTCTATGCCAAAGCTGGTGTGCGCATCGCGACCTGCGTCGGTGGTATGGATGCATCAAAGGAACGCCGCACCTTGAACCAAGGCGCGCAGATCGTTGTCGGCACACCCGGGCGCCTTCGCGATCACCTTGAGCGCGGCGCGCTGGACCTATCGGCGCTGAAAGTCGCGATCTTGGACGAAGCAGACGAAATGCTCGACATGGGCTTTCGCGAAGAACTCGAAGAAATATTGAATGCTACGCCAGAAGGTCGTCGGACATTGTTGTTCTCGGCTACTATGCCGAAACCGATTGTTTCGCTGGCAAAGCGTTACCAGCACGATGCATTACGCATTTCGACCGTAGGTGAAGACCGTGGCCATGGAGACATCAGCTATCAGGTTTGCACGGTAGCGCCGCCGGACATTGAAAACGCAGTGGTCAACCTTTTGCGTTTACATGAAGCTGAAACCGCTATTCTGTTCTGCGCGACACGTGAAAATGTTCGCCGTTTGCATGCCAGCCTGACCGAGCGCGGCTTCAACGTCGTTGCCTTGTCCGGCGAGCATTCGCAGTCCGAACGTAACCAAGCACTGCAAGCCCTACGCGACCAGCGGGCACGTGTCTGTGTCGCAACCGATGTTGCGGCACGCGGTATCGATTTGCCGAACCTGTCATTGGTTGTGCACGTTGAATTGCCACGCGATGCCGAAGGACTACAGCACAGATCCGGGCGTACCGGCCGTGCGGGTCGCAAGGGCACCGCCGTTCTTATTGTACCCTATCAGCGCCGCAAGCGGGTTGAATCCATGCTGCGCGGTGCAAAGATTGAGGCGGATTGGATCAAGGTCCCAACCGCTGCCGACATTCGCGCGAAAGATCATGATCGTCTGCTTGAGACACTACTGGCGCCTGTTGAGGTCGAAGACGAGGACCGTGCGTTGGGCGCAAAGCTGCTCGAGACGATGTCTCCAGAAGACATTGCTGCAGCACTTGTGCGTGTGCACCGTTCGAAGATGCCGCAGGCTGAGGACATGCTGGATGACGGAAGTCGCGAGCGTCCACGCGACGACCATCGTGCCGGATTCGATGATTCCGTTTGGTTCAAGCTGAATGTCGGCCGCCGTAACAATGCAGATCCCAAATGGATATTGCCATTGTTGTGCCGCCGTGGCGGCGTGACCAAGAATGATATTGGTGCCATTCGCATTGCTGCGAATGAAACCCATGTCGGGATTGCGGCTGCTGCAGTGGCTAAGTTCACCAAAGGCATCGCGCAAGCGGGGCACGAAGAAGACAATGACGTCGAAATCGTGCAGGCCAATGGCCCGCCACGTGAAGCGGCGCGTGAAAACAAGCGTATGGGTCGCGATGGCGACCGTCCGCAGCGTTCGCAACTTGGCGTCAATCCGCGCGGCGATGGACCACCACGGAGCGGTAACTTCCGCAGTGATGGACCACGTGGCGGTGGATCGAACCGTGATGGTGCACGTCCATTCCGTAAGGATGGCCCACCCCCGTCAAAGCATGGCGTCAAGCATAAGGCAAAGGGCAATCGTCCGCGTTAATTGATGCCAAACATAGTTTTTCTGGAAATGGGCGGAAACATCGCCCATGAAGGTGGCTCGTAAATCAACCAACCGGAAACGGGAGCCAATGTCCGAAGAATTCTACCGCATCAAGCGTCTGCCGCCTTATGTTATCGCTGAAGTCAACGCGATGCGTGCGGCGGCCCGCAGCGCGGGTGAGGACATTATTGACTTAGGCATGGGTAATCCAGATTTGCCTCCGCCAGCGCATGTCATAGAAAAACTCTGCGAAGTGGCGCAGAAGCCGGACTCTCATGGCTATTCAGCATCAAAGGGTATTCCCGGTCTGCGCAAGGCGCAGGCCAATTATTATGGTCGGCGTTTTGGGGTTGATATCGATCCTGAAAATGAAGTTGTCGTAACCATGGGTTCCAAAGAGGGCTTGGCGAGCCTTGCCACGGCCATCACCGCGCCGGGCGACGTTGTGCTTGCGCCAAACCCAAGTTACCCGATCCATACATTTGGGTTCATCATTGCAGGGGCGACCATCCGGTCCGTTCCGACCACGCCGGATGAAAATTACTTCCGTTCGCTTGAGCGCGCGATGGCCTTCACCGTCCCGCGTCCTTCGATATTAGTGGTAAATTACCCGTCGAATCCGACAGCAGAGACTGTTGATCTCGCTTTCTACGAACGCCTTGTCGCATGGGCAAAGGAAAATAAGGTCTGGATCTTGTCCGACCTAGCGTATTCGGAGTTGTATTTCGACGGCAACCCAACACCGTCAATTTTGCAGGTCAAGGGCGGAAAAGACGTCGCTGTGGAGTTTACTTCCTTGTCCAAAACCTATTCGATGGCGGGTTGGCGCGTCGGCTTTGCTGTTGGAAACCGCGAACTGATTGCGGCAATGACCAGAGTTAAAAGCTATCTCGATTATGGCGCATTCACACCAATTCAGGCCGCCGCCTGCGCCGCGCTGAATGGTCCGCAAGATATTGTTGAACAGAACCGTCAGCTTTACCACAAGCGCCGCGATATCCTTGTGGAGGCATTTGGACGGGCAGGCTGGGACATACCTCCGCCGCGTGCATCGATGTTTGCCTGGGCACCGCTGCCGCCTGCACTGGCGCATTTGGGTAGCCTTGAATTTTCCAAACAGTTGCTGACAGAGGCCAATGTCGCTGTCGCACCAGGTGTCGGATATGGTGAAGATGGTGAGGGCTATGTCCGCATTGCTATGGTCGAAAACGAGCATCGTCTGCGGCAGGCCGCACGCAACGTGAAACGCTATCTGCAATCCATGGGCGTCAACACGCCTAGCCAGTCGAACGCGATTTAACATGGCGCGCAGCGACTTTGCTTTTCACTATCGTTTCCGCGTGCGTTGGTCCGAAACCGATGCGCAAGGCGTCGTCTTTAACGCCCGCTATCTGGATTACGCCGACGTCGCGATTACCGAATATTGGCGTGCAGTAAAGTTTCGCGAATATGCGGACGGCGCACCGATGGAGTTCCATGTTAAAAAGGCCACAGTGACCTGGTTCGCCCCCATTAAACCGGATGAGTTGATTGAGGTCATGGCACGTACGATTGCTACCGGCCGGACAAGCATGAGCCAATTGGTTGAAATTCATGGTGTTACCGAAGATGGGTCGGACGATTTGCGTGCTACTGTTGATTTGGTCAGCGTACATGTGGACCTTGATGTTCACCGGCCTATCCCGTTGCCGGATTGGGTGAAGGACGTGTTCGCTTCATTCGACAGCCAAGCGGGTTCCGCACCGCTTGAGTTGATCGAAGGCTAAGTGCAACGCTACATGCGTAATTGCTTCGCGACTATTGGGCTCGCCGCACTTGCGCTGGGCAGTTTGGCCGTCGGCGCCTGTTCAGCCGACGGTTCGTCTGAAACCAAAAATGCCACGTCACAAGACTTCCCGCGTGCCGAACGCCGTGTATCTGCGGCTGGCGACACACAGTTTTCCACCGAAGCCGCACGTGACGAAGCCGGCGAGTCCGAATTCGTTATGGAATGGGCAGGTATTCAGCTTGGCACAACCGTGGCCGATATTGGTGCGGGCGAGGGATATTACACCATAAGGCTTGCCGAGCGGGTTGGCCCCAAGGGCCGCGTATTGGCGCAGGACATTAATCGCGGCGCGCTGGATCGTCTGGGGGAGCGCGTCACACGGGAGCAACTCGACAATGTTGCGATTAAGGAAGGTGCGGTAGATGATCCCCGCCTTCCAGAGAACAGCTTCGACCGGATTTTCATGGTCCATATGTATCATGAAATCGAAGAGCCATACGCGTTTCTGTGGCGTATGCGGCCTGCATTGGCAAAGGGCGGACAGGTGATCGTAGTCGATCGCGACCGCGCAACGGACCGCCATGGCATTCCGCCGAAGCTGTTGTTTTGTGAATTTGAAGCAGTCGGCTATCGCCTGACGGGATTTACTGAGCAATTGAAATTGGGCGGATATATCGCGCGGTTCGAGGTTCGCGGCCCGCGACCCGATCAATCATCGATCCAGACCTGCGCAAACCGCTACCCGCAATCTTAAGGGGTTTCAGTCGCCGTCAAAGCCGATGAGCGCATCAACGCGTATATTTTGCCTGCGCAATTTTTCTGCGCCGCCCAAGTCGGACAAATCGACGATAAACAAAGCCTGTTCGACCGTCCCTCCGCCTCGCCGGATGAGGTCGACGGCGGCCAATGCGGTGCCGCCAGTGGCGATCAGATCGTCGACAAGCAACACTTTCTGATCCGGCTTAACATGGCCGACATGCATTTCGATCCGGTCGGTGCCATATTCAAGCGTGTAATCGATGCCGATTTTCTCTCCCGGTAATTTGCCGGGTTTCCGGAGCATCAATTGCCCAAAGCCAAGCGCATAGGCGATGCCAGAAGCCACAATGAAGCCGCGCGCTTCAATACCGGCGACAAGCGCGGTATCGGGGTCAACCATGGCCGCCAGCCGGTCAATCGTGGTGCGATAGCCGCCTGCGTCGAGCAAAAGACTGGACACGTCGCGGAACATGATTCCCGGTTTTGGGTAATCCGGGATGTTGCGGATTAGCGCCGCGAGGTCTGCATTGTCACTCATATCGTATGACTGCCTGTTGCTGCGGATAACTTCAAGGAAATCTGGTGAAGCCATCGCGTGCGTTTTTAGGACAAAAAAAGGGCGGAGCCAAAGGCGCCGCCCTTTTAAAAATCATATTTGGAGACAAGCCCCAAAGCAAGATTACTTCAGTTCGACGGTTCCGCCGGCTGCAAGGATCTTCGCCTTGATGTCTTCGGCTTCTGCCTTGTTCACGCCTTCCTTGATCGCCTTTGGCGCGGACTCAACAAGAGCCTTCGCTTCGGTCAGACCCAGATTGGTGATCGCACGGACTTCCTTGATGACTGCAATCTTGTTTCCGCCGTCGCCGGTCAGGATAACGTCGAATTCAGTCTGCTCTTCAGCAGCAGGTGCAGCAGCAGCGGCAGGGCCAGCAACAGCAACAGCAGCAGCGGCGCTAACGCCCCATTTTTCTTCCAAAGCCTTTGCAAGGTCAGCCGCTTCAAGAACGGTCAAAGCCGAAAGTTGGTCTACAAGCTTTTCAATATCAGCCATTTAAATAACACTCCGATTTTCTGTCATATCTGTAGGGCTTGCCCAGCCGGTTAAAAACCATGGGACGCAGCCGGTTTCATTTAAAAAGTTACGCTGCCTTTTGGTCAGCATAGGCACCAAAAACGCGTGCCAATTTCGCAGCTGGTGCTGTCGACAGCTGAGCGATCTTCGTTGCCGGTGCTTGTACAAGCCCGATAATCGTCGCGCGCAGTTGATCGAGCGATGGCAATGAAGCCAGCGCCTTAACACCATTTACATCGAGGAATGTGTCACCCATCGCACCGCCGACAATTTCAAGTTTGTCATTGGTTTTTGCGAACTCGACCGCAATCTTTGCAGCGGCGACCGGGTCCGACGATGTGGCTAGCGCCGTAGGTCCGGTTAGCAATTCAGCTAACGCACCATAAGACGTTCCCTCAAGGGCGATTTTGGCAAGACGGTTCTTGGCGACCTTATAAGATGCACCCGCATCGCGCATCTTCAAACGAAGGTCAGTCGATTGTGCAACCGTCAGCCCGAGATTCCGGGTGACGACGACAACCGCCGCTTCATTAAAAGTGGCGTTCAGCGATGCAACTGTTTCGGTCTTTTCAGAACGGTTCATGCATTACTCCTTATTCGGGCCCTCCCGGCGAACCGGTCAAGCCCAACACGAAAAGCGAAGCACCCGGTTGGGCACTAACGCTGACTTAGTCCGTGGGGAAGTTTCATGCCGAACGCACACGACATTATGTCGGAGCAATGGCGAAGGATGGCCAAAGCCAATCCTGAAATCTCTATCCCCGTCTAGGCTGGACATTAAGATGGGCACATTCCCATCACCAACTGTCTCGGACGGTTGCCGGTGAAGCCGTCGCTCCACCGAACAGTGGTGCAACTAGCAGGGTTGGAGGCAGAGTCAAGCACGGCTACCCCATTGGCCTTTGTCGGTAGAGGCGGAATTTCAAAATCCTATGAAAGTCTGGACAATTTATCTTACTGGACAAGCGTTGCTGCGCTGACTTAATCGTTTTTGAATTCTTAAAGCTAAAGGAAAAAATGGCTCATGCCGGACACTCGTGAACAAACGGCCGCTTTGATTGGCGCATATTATGCCGCTTTCAACGCCATGGATGTTGAAGCTATTTTGGCCTGTCTTGATGACGACGTGGCGCATGATATCAATCAAGGGAGCCGTGAAACCGGCAAGGCGGCTTTTCGCGCCTTTCTCGGCCGGATGGATCATGCCTATAGCGAACAGCTGCGTGACATCGCCATCATGACAAGCCCGGATGGCAAGCGCGCGGCGGCGGAATTTATCGTGGATGGCATTTACAAGGTTGCAGATGAAGGCTTTCCTGCAGCGCATGGGCAGAGCTACAACTTGCCCGCCGGCGGTTTCTTTGAAATCGCAAACGGGAAAATCACCCGCGTGTCGGTTTACTATAATCTCACCGAATGGATTGCCCAAGTTTCATGACTATCGACGTCCGTTCCTTGATTGATCCCGAGGAGCGCCGCGCTGCCATTCCGGCGCTGTACGATCTGCGTATCCGTATCTTTCGGGGCTGGCCCTATCTCTATGAAGGGACAGCGGACTATGAGTCGGACTATCTCGCCGAATTTTTCCGGGAACCCGGCGCGGTGCTTGTCGTGGCAAAGGATGGTGACGCGATTGTCGGTGCGGCGACGGCATCGCCCATGGCGGCGCAAAAGCCGGAGTTTCAGGAACCGTTGCGGCGACACGGACTGGATGTCGCGCGTATCTTCTATTTCGGGGAGTCGGTCTTGCTGCCCGCCTTTCAGGGGCAGGGCATCGGCCATCGCTTTTTCGACGCCCGCGAAGCTGCTGCCCGCGCGGCAGGGGCGGTCCAGACGTCCTTTTGTGCGGTGATCCGTCCCGAAGATCACCCGATGCGGCCCGAAGCACCACGCGATTTGCACCCTTTCTGGCGCGCCCGCGGGTACACGCCGGTCGATGGTTTGACCGGAACGCTTGCATGGCAGGATCTGGGGGACGATTTTGAAAGCGCGCATCTTATGCAATTCTGGATGCGGGACCTATGACCGCGCCCGTTCGCATTGCTGCCGCCCAATATCCCATTGGGCAACCGACCAGCTTTGCCGGCTGGCAAGGCAAAGTCGCGATATGGGCGGCCGATGCGTTATCGCAGCGCGCGCAGCTTTTGGTATATCCCGAATATGCGGCGATGGAACTGGCGGCGATCGACAAACCAACTGCCAGCGACCTGCACGCGTCCTTGCGTGCGGTGGTGGCGCTGGGGCCGCAGATTGATGCCCATTATACCGATCTGGCGCAGAAGTTTGGGGTCACAGTGCTCGGCGGAACACGCCCGCATGCTTTGGATGACGGACGGGTCGTCAACCGGGCAAGCTTATATCTACCCGATGGGCAAAGCGGACATCAGGACAAAATCATGATGACCCGGTTCGAACGCGAATCCTGGGACATTAAGGGCGGAACAGAATTGCGTGTTTTCCGCACGCCTTTGGGCATGCTGGGCATCTCTACCTGCTATGATATCGAATTCCCGATGATCGCACGGGCGCAGGCCGCCGCAGGCGCGCAGGTCATTCTGTGTCCCTCTTGCACAGACAGCCTGCAGGGCTATCACCGCGTTCGGATTGGGGCACAGGCGCGGGCGCTGGAAAACCAAATTTTTGTGGTGCAGGCGCCAACCGTTGGCATGGCCCCTTGGTCGCCAGCACTCGACGAAAATTATGGCGCGGCGGGGGTTTTCGTTCCGCCCGATGGTGATAGTCCGGACGACGGGATAGTGGCAATCGGAACCGAGGGGCAGGGGGCGTGGGTGATTGCCGACGTTGATCTTTCGCGGGTGCACCGCTGGCGCAGCGCAGGGGCGGTGCGTCCCTTTGCGCATTGGCCCGAACAATATTGCGGTGAAAAGTCCAGCGACCTGCCCGTAGAAATTGTACCACTGGATTAAACAGTTCGCAAAAATGGACGAAGCCGTTAGGGCGCGTCTATGCCGCAAAACACCGCCTTACCCCGCCTGCATTTTCTGCTTGCGATTGCGGTCATGGCCGTGTGGGGAACGAATTTCGTTGTCATCAAACTGGCGCTGACCCACTTGCCGCCTTTGTGGCTCGCGACGTTACGCTTTGCCTGCGCTTTTCTGCCAGCTGCATTTTTCCTCAAACGGCCTGCGGTGCCTGTATCCAATCTGGCCGCGTACGGGATATTGATCGGGGCGGGGCAATTTGGCCTGCTGTTTCTGGCGATGAAAAGCTATATTACGCCGGGTCTTGCCTCACTGGTTGTCCAGATCCAGGTCTTCTTTACCATTGCCCTATCGATGCGGTTGACGGGCGAGCGGGTGCGCGGATTCCAATGGGCTGCGCTCGGCTTGGCGACAAGTGGGCTTGCGGTCATTCTAACCCATTCGGACGGCAGCGCGACGCCATTGGGATTGATACTTGTCGTCATGGCGGCTTTTTGTTGGTCGAGCGGGAATATGGTTTCGCGTGCCGCAGGTAAGGTCGACATGCTCGCTTATGTGGTCTGGGCCAGCATCTTTGCCGTGCCGCCATTGCTCATCCTCGCCTTGCTCTTTGAAGGTGCACCAGCGTTTATGGCGGGTGTGCACGCGGCAACAGCGACAACGTGGGCGGCGGTTGTCTGGCAAGCGGTTGGTAATACGATGTTCGGCTATGGCATTTGGGGATGGCTTTTGGCGCGGCATCCGGCGGCAACCGTTGCACCGATGGCGTTGCTGGTACCGATATTCGGCATGGGGGCGTCCGCCCTGTTCTTAGGCGAGCCGCTGCAGAGCTGGAAATTGCTTGCCGCTGCGTTGGTCATGGGCGGATTGGCGTTAAGCCTTTTATGGCCGCGATTTGTTCAACCTATTTCGAAAATAGAATAGACCGGACCCGCAGCGGTTTGTTCGCCGGTGCCGACGGCGATGACATTGGCGCGCTATCAGGAAAGCCGCATACGCCATTACCACGAAACGCTGGATGCATATATGGCGCGGTAGCGCATTTGAATACACAGGCATGTTCCGCTAGTGGCTGCACCTTGGGGGAGCATTCATGCCATTAGCA
>CAIJLW010000125.1 GCA_903821685.1 uncultured Sphingomonadales bacterium
CCCTCCCTGCGCCAGCACAATCTCCGCCTCACGCAGCTTGCCGATAATCTCCTCCGGCGTGTGTTTCTTGAATGGCATTCGTCTTTTCCTTCCGTGTCCAAAATAACATAGATTTTGGACCACCCAGAAGGGGGCAGATCAATTATGCCACCATAGGGTGTACAACCGCGACTGATTGGCAAGTCATTGCCATCATATAATCTTGCCGGGGTTCATGATGCCTTGGGGATCAAGGGCAGCTTTGATGATTGCCATCAAATCAACCGCATCACCATGTTCCTCACGTAGTAAGCCGCGCTTGTGCAGGCCAATGCCATGTTCCCCAGTACATGTACCACCGCGAGCCAACGCCTCACGCGCCACCTGTTCGGACAGGGCTTCGGCCTTCATGCGTTCGTTTGGATTATTGGGGTCATGCAGCACGAGCATATGGAAATTCCCGTCGCCGACATGACCGACAATAGGCGTCAATAGTCCGCTCGCATTTGCGTGCTTCTGACACGCCTCGATGCAATCGGCGAGCTGCGAGATCGGGACACAAGCATCGGTGGCAAAACTTTCCTTGCCCGGCGCCAGTGCGCGTGCCGCCCAATAGGCGTTATGTCGGGCAGTCCAGAGCGCTGTCCGTTCTTCTGTTGCGGTGGCCCAGCGGAATGGTCCTGCATCGAAATCGATGAGCAATGCTTCGATCTGGGCGATCTGGTCAGCGACGCCTGCTGGGCTTCCATGAAATTCAAGAAACAGCGTCGGCTTTTCTTCAAACGCATCAAGCTTGGAATAAGCGATGCAGGCTTTCATCTGGAGTGCATCAAGAAGCTCGATCCGCGCCATCGGAATCCCGAGTTGCAGGATGAGTTGCACTGCCTGCGTTGCATTAGCCAGTTCAGGAAATTGTACGCTGGCCGCCGCGATCGTCTCGGGCACGCCAAAAAGCCGCACTTGCAGTTCTGTGATGACGCCAAGCGTTCCCTCGCTGCCGATGTAAAGCTTGGTCAAATCAAATCCAGCGGACGATTTACGCGCACGGCCGCCGGTGCGAATGACTTTTCCTTGTGGTGTAACCACCGTTAACCCCAAAGTTAATTCGCGCATAGTACCATAGCGCATGGCATTGGTGCCCGAGGCGCGCGTGGAGGCCATACCACCAAGCGTCGCATTGGCACCGGGATCGGGCGGAAAGAAAAGGCCCTGGTCACGGATTTCTAAATTGAGCTGTTCACGGGTGACGCCCGCCTCGACGCGGCAATCAAGATCCTCGGGGTTGACCGCAATCACCTTGCACATCTCCGACATATCAATACACAGCCCGCCGTTTACCGCCTGCACCTGCCCCTCAAGCGACGTACCTGCGCCAAAGGGAATGACGGGCACGGCATGTTTGGCACAAAATACAATCGCGTCTGCCACATCCTGCGTTGACGTTACGAACAAGACAGCATCTGGCGGGTAAGCCACCGTAAAACCTTCACCCCCTGCGTGCTGGTCGAGGATTGCCTGCTTGGTGACGAGCTGGTCGCCGAAGCGCGTCTTGAGTGGGGTAAAGTCGGTTGTCACGCGGGCAAGCTTTCGCTGGCCAGATAGGCTCGCGTATAGGCCTGCTGAAAATCGACGTTCAAAATGTCGAGCTTCTCGCCAAAGCCAAATTTCTTGCGCGCAGGATTGGCCATCAACTCTTCAAACAGCTGCTTTGCCGTTTTACCATCTCTGATCATTTTTGTTCCTATCATACTCATGTTAGACGTCACTCCTGCTTGCATACTCCTTGACCACTCGCTAACGAAAAGTCTAGTAGAATTTGTCCGGACAACCTTGTGAATATGAAGATTACACGCCACTATCTTTCAATCAATGGGCGCCGAGTCCATTACCGCCGTGC
>CAIJLW010000126.1 GCA_903821685.1 uncultured Sphingomonadales bacterium
GGCCATGCGTTCGCTATCCAGCAGCAAGCCGTCTGAGACGTCCATCATGGCGGTTACAAATGGCGCCAGCGCCTGACCATCGGACAACCGAGCCTGAGGCCTGTTAAACGCATCGGCAAGCGGCCCAATTTCGTCAAAACCCGCGTCCATAAGCTCAAAACCGGCAAGCGCATCGCCAAGCGTGCCCGTCACATATAAGATATCACCCACTTGCGCGCCCGCGCGCGATGGCACGGGGCGATGCGTCGCGCTACCCAAAGCGGTCAGCCCAAGCGCGCGCTTGTCACCGCGATTGGCGACAGTGTCCCCGCCGAGCAAAGCCACGTTATAATGCGCCAGCGCCTTTTCTAGCCCCACGGCAAAGGCCCTGTCCCACGCATCATCGCCCAGCATAAAGCCAAGCAGCACGCCAACGGGAGCCGCTCCCTTTGCGGCAAGATCAGACAGATTGGATGCAACCAATTTCCACGCGACATCCGCGGGATTGGCGTTCGACCGGAAATGTACGCCCTCCGCCATCATATCGTGTGTGATGATTAACGACGCGTCACCCATGTCGATCACCGCCACATCATCCAACAACCCGCGCGCAGCAGGATCAGTGGCAAAGCTGCGCAAGAGATTGATGAACGTGGATTCGGTGGTCATAGCGCCACGTTAACGTATCGCATGGGCAATCAGAACCTTTATCGAAAAAAAGGCGCTCAGCGGGGGCGTACGTCCTTCGCAACGGCATCCAGCAAGCCATTCACGAACTTGGCGTCCTTCTTGTCAAAAAACGCATGTGCGACATCCAGATATTCGTCGATGACCGTCGCCGTTGGCACATCGGGCCGCGCAATCAATTCATAGGTGCCACAGCGCAGAAGCTGCAGCATCGTCTTGTCCAGACGATCCATCTTCCATTTTTCGCCAAGTTTGCCATCAACCAGCACATCAATTTCGGCGCGACGGGCATCAACGCCCGACACAACGTCATCAAAAAAGTCGGGGTCGGCATCCGCATATTGCGCATCTTCGATTTCCTGCCCCAAACGGTGCGAGTGGAATTCGTTCAACAGGCGGGCAATGCCGATGTCTTCCATATCCATTTGGTACAATGCCTGCACAGATGCAAGACGTGCAGCCGAACGGGATTTGGATTTGGCACTGGCGTTATGCGCACTCATAATCTTTTCCTGACACTCGCCGCATGGGCGGGTAAACCTTCGGCATCAGCAAGCGTTGCTGCTGCTGGGCCAATTATATTGATGGCGTTTCTGTCGAGCGCAATGAAACTGGTACGCTTCATGAAGTCGAGCACGGACAAACCAGACGCAAAGCGTGCGCGCCGACCGGTGGGCAATACATGATTTGGTCCGGCGACATAATCGCCAATCGCCTCGGGCGTCATACGGCCCAAAAATACCGATCCGGCATGACGGACAAGGTCAAACAAACGTTCTGCGCGGTCATCGTCCACAGCCAGTTCAAGATGCTCGGCCGCAAGCCGATTAACCAGAGGCATTGCGCCTTCCAGATCATCAACAACGACAATAGCTCCGAAATCAGTCCAACTGGCCCGCGCAACCGCGCCCGTTGAAAGCGCCGTAAGCTGCACATCAACTGCGGCTGAAACTTGATCTGCGAAATCGGCATTGTCCGTGAACAGGATCGACTGGCTCGTCGGGTCATGCTCGGCC
>CAIJLW010000127.1 GCA_903821685.1 uncultured Sphingomonadales bacterium
ATCGACGGCTTCACCTGAATGGCGCGGGTGAAATGCCCGGCGGGGTACACCGCGACCTGTTCCCACTGCACATTCATCATATTTGGCGTGACGTTAATGCGCCCTTCGCTTTCGCGCACTGGCGCGGTGAATTGGAATTCCACATCGACCGATGCTGTCCCCGCGGGCACATCTACATGAAAGGCGTAAACCTGCACGGGATCCCGGGTCCAACGTAAAGCATTACCACCAGCGCGGATCATCAGGCCGGTCATTTCGGTCAATGCTCCACGCGGCCCATGCTTACCTGGCAGCCATTGTGGATAAAGCAAAATGAGGGGCTTGCCCTGTTCAACGGGAATTGTCTGGCGCACTTGGAAAATGGCGCGATCAATATCGGTCGCATCCACTTGTAAGGTCATAGCCGTCGTTAGGGGGCGGTCCTGCGGCTCGGGAATCACAGAGACAATCGGCACCGGTTGCGGCGCACTGTTTTGCGCATATGCTGCGGAAATGAGGCTGGAGGAAAGGGCGAATGCGGCAAGTGCGCGCGATAAAGTGCGTGGATTCATGTCAGCAACTTTGGCGAATGCGCTGCGCTGCGTCCAGCCCTATTCCACTAACAACAATTAGCCGCTAGGGCGCTTTATGATGGCAAAGATACAGACACCCCAGGCCGTGCGCGGCACGCAGGATATGTTCGGTGAAACCGAGGAACGCTTCGCGCATGTTGTAGCGACCTTTGAACGCGTGCGACGGCTTTATGGTTTTAAGGGCCTTCAGTTGCCGGTTATTGAGCCGACGGCCGTGTTTTCACGCAGCCTTGGCGAGGCGACCGATGTTGTCTCGAAGGAAATGTACAGTTTCGAAGACCGCGGCGGCGATTCCATAACGCTGCGGCCCGAATTTACCGCTGGTATCGCGCGCGCCTATCTGACCAATGGTTGGCAACAATTTGCGCCGATGAAGTTGTCGGTGCACGGGCCTTTGTTCCGCTATGAACGCCCACAAAAGGGCCGTTATCGCCAGTTTCACCAGATCGATGCCGAAATAATTGGCGCAGCAGAGCCCGCCGCTGACGTAGAATTGCTCGTTATGGCGGATCAACTGCTCAAGGAATTGGGCATCAACGATGGCGTGACATTGCAGCTTAACACGCTTGGCGATACGCCAAGCCGGGATGCATGGCGTGCTGCCTTGGTTGGTTATTTCAACGACCATAAGAATGCATTGTCGGAAGACAGCCTTGCGCGGCTCGAGAAAAATCCGCTGCGTATATTAGACAGCAAAGACCCCACGGATCGCCCCGTTGCGGACGCGGCGCCCGTGATTGACGACTATCTCTCGGGTGAAGCGCAGGATTTCTTCGGCGCAGTCACCGCCGGTCTTGATGCCGCCGGCGTTGCGTGGACGCGCAATGCTGCTTTGGTGCGCGGCCTCGATTATTACCGCCACACCGCTTTTGAATTTGTCACTGACCGGCTGGGTGCGCAAGGCACCGTGCTTGGTGGCGGGCGTTATGATGGCTTAATCGAGAATCTTGGAGGACCAGCAACGCCCGCAGTTGGTTGGGCCGCGGGGATCGAGCGGTTGGCGATGTTGATTGAACAATTGCCCGTTCAGCAGCTTGAGGCCATGATCGTTTTGGAAAATGATGCAGGACTTGGTCAGGCCTTTGCTCTGCTGCGGCAGCTTCGCCAAGCAGGAATATCAGCAGATATGATCGCAACGGGGTCACCCAAAAAACGATATGACAAAGCCGTTAAGCAAAACCCTGCGGCAATCTTGCGCGTGAACGAGAATGGCTATTACGGCTTTTCGGGTGAAGATACCAACAGCCCACTTATGAATTTTCTTAAGTCGCTTGCCCCTTGAAAATCTCCCCGCACCGTATTGCGCAAATTGAATCGCGCTTTTCCGAGCTTGAGGCGCGGATGGCTTCGGGGCAGCTTGAAGGCGATGGCTTTGTCGCTGCGTCCAAGGAGTATTCCGAACTTGAGCCTGTGGCCAAAGCGGCGGCAGAGGTCCGGCGGTTGCGCACAGAAATCGAAA
Organism: uncultured Sphingomonadales bacterium; assembly: GCA_903821685.1. GTDB lineage: Bacteria > Pseudomonadota > Alphaproteobacteria > Sphingomonadales > Sphingomonadaceae > Sphingorhabdus_B > Sphingorhabdus_B communis. Next base: position 2,032 of record CAIJLW010000127.1, read on the forward strand.
CGCTTGAGCATATGGCTCAGGATACCTCCGACCCTGATTTGCACGAAATGGCGGTCGAGGAATTGGAAGATGTTACCCGGCAGCTTTCGGACGCAGAAATGTCGCTCGCTATTTCGCTGCTGCCCCGCGATTCTGCGGATGACCGGCCAGCGATGTTGGAAATTCGCGCGGGCACGGGCGGGGATGAAGCGGCGTTGTTTGCCGGCGATCTGTATCGCATGTATGAACGCTATGCCGCCGGCCAAGGTTGGAAGATTGAACCGATTTCGGTCAGCTCCTCAGATGTTGGCGGGTTTAAGGAAGTTGTGGTTGCCATCAAGGGCATAGGCGTGTTTGCCAAGTTGAAATATGAAAGCGGCGTTCATCGCGTGCAGCGCGTGCCTGTGACCGAAAGCGGCGGGCGCATTCACACCAGCGCAGCCACTGTGGCGGTACTGCCCGAGCCAACTGAAGTTGATATCCAAATTGAAGCGCGAGATCTTAAAATCGACGTTTACCGGGCGTCGGGTGCGGGCGGGCAACATGTTAACACGACTGATTCTGCCGTACGCATTACCCACCTGCCGACCGGAATAGTCGTCACCTGTCAGGACGGGCGCAGCCAGCACAAGAACAAGGAACAGGCGATGCAAGTGCTGCGCGCCCGCATGTACGAAAAGGAGCGTGAGGAGGCCCAAGGGGCCGAAGCAGAGGCGCGTAAGGCGATGGTCGGCTCAGGTGACCGTTCCGAACGTATCCGCACCTATAACTTCCCCCAAGGCCGTGTGACGGACCACCGGATTAACCTGACGCTGCATAAGCTGCCGGAGATTTTAGAGGGCAGCGGACTAAGCGAGCTGGTCGCCGCATTGATTGCCGAGGATCAGGCCGAACGTATGGCAGGGTTAGGGGATTAAATTTCCAACCGGCCATGTTCCAGTTTTGGCAAAACATAACGCGCGAACATGTCGCATTCGTTGATATGCGGATAGCCGGACAGGATGAACGCCTCAATACCGACTTCGCGATAGGCATTGATTTTGGCAAGCACTTGGTCTGGATTGCCGACGATTGCCGCGCCGCATCCTGAACGGGCACGGCCAATCCCTGTCCATAAATTGTCCTCAAGATAGCCGTCATTCGCCGCAGCTTGTTCGCGCAACTCCGCCTGATGTGCGACACCGAAGGTTTGCGTGTCGAGGGACTTGTTGCGAATAGCTTCGCCTTGCTGGGCATCAAGTTTCGACAGCAAGCGGTCGGCATAAGCGCGCGCCTCGGCCTCCGTCTCCCGGACGATAACATGCGCGCGGAAACCATATTTAAGGGTGCGATCGAATTTGGCGGCGCGGGCGGTCATATCGTCGACCAAGTCCTTGGCGCCTTGAATCGTTTCGGGCCACATTAGGTAAACGTCACAGCCTTCTGCCGCCGCGTCCTTGGCCGCTGGCGATAAGCCACCGAAATACAAAGGCGGGCATTTGCCGCTGACGGTTTTTATGCGGGGCGGATCAAGGTCAATTTTGTAATGGTCGCCATCAATCGACAGATGGTCGCCATTTAGCAGCGCCTTTAGTATATGCATTGCCTCGACCGTGCGGCGGTAGCGTGGCTCGGAATCCATTTTGTCGCCGGGCACGTCGGAGGAGATGATATTCACATTCAGCCGTCCACCTGAAATCTGGTCAAGTGTGGCAATTTGACGTGCAAGTTGAGGCGGCCAGCTTTCGCCAATACGCACCGCCATGAGCAATTTAATCCGTGAGGTTAGCACCGCAATGGCGCTGGCAAAGGTGGTGGTATCAAGGCCAAGGGTATAGCCCGACGGAAGTAAGATATTGTCAAAACCGCCCTTTTCGGCAGCCAGGACGATATTGCGGCAATGTTCCCAACTAGACGCCAGCATCGGGTCGGGGACGCCCAAAAATTCATAGTCATCATCGCACAACGCCGAAAACCAGCTCACTTCAACCGGCTTGCTCATGGCAGTGGCACTCCTCTTGCGGCAACCAACACGCTGTACCAATCAGCGCGGGTCCATTGGATTTTGAATGCGTCAGCAGCTTCGATTATGCGCGCAGGATTTTGTGAGCCGACAATCGGAATTGGTCGTGCCGGGTGCGCCATGATCCAGCTATACGCCGCAGCAGTGCACGATACATTATGCGCAGCAGCAACGCCCGAGAGCGCCGCAGCGACATTTTGCTCACGAACATTTTGCGGTTCACCAATTCTGCCGCCGCCCAGCGGCGACCACGCCATCACTGCAAGATCCATGGCTATAGCCTGATCCAGCTCACCATTTTCGATAGTGTCTATCCGCAAGGGTGAGAGTTCAGGTTGCGTTGAAACTATGGGTACTGCGCTAAACTGGGCAAGCGCGGTGATCTGCGCCTGTGTGAAGTTGGAAACGCCAAATGCACGAATTTTGCCTGCTTTGTGCGCGTCCTCTATGGTGCGCGCGATTTCCTGAGGGTGGGTTAGCACATCTGGCCGGTGAATTTGCCACAAGTCGATGCGGTCTGTGCGCAAACGGGTCAGGCTGTCATCAATGGCTTTTGTCAGATACTCTGCACTGCTGTCATAGGGTGTTGGCGGGATGATGCCCCCCTTGGTCGCCAGCACCATGCGGTCGCGATATGCTGGCGCATCGGCAAAGACTTGGCCTAGAAGCTCTTCAGCTTTCCCAAAGCCCTGCTCGCCAAAACCGTAAATGTCGGCGGTGTCGAACAGGGTAATGCCTGCCTCAAACGCAGCATCGATCGCGCCTCTCGCGGCGGATAGTTCAAGCCCGGCAAAGCGCCACATGCCCCATGCGAGAGAGGAAATTTCAATTCCGCTTTTGCCCAGTTTACGGGTGCGCGAAGGGATGGGAAGCGTCATGTATTTTTGCTCTTTTTAAGTGAAGGAAAATAAGGCGGGGCGACCGATTCTCGGCTGATAAGCTCATGCGGCAAGCGGCGATGTTCAATGCCACCTTCGCCAAACAACAGGTCGGCGGCGGTCGATGCAAGCTCGCGGACGGGTTGACGCACGGTGGTCAACGGCGGCCAAACAACGCGGGCGAGCGTGGTATCGTCAAAGCCTGCGACCGACAGTTGTTTCGGAATTTGAATTCCGCGCCGATGCGCTACTGCGAGAACGCCAGATGCCATATCGTCATTGGACGCAAAGATGGCCGTAGGCGGATACTTAAGCGACAGGAATTGGTCAGTTGCGGCAACACCGCTTTCGAAATCAAACAAGCCCTCGGCAATTAAAGCTGGATCGACCGAAATGCCGACGCGTCCAAGCGCACGTTGGTAGCCAGCTTGCCGTTCGGTGCTCGCCATATGGTTCGGGTGGCCCTTGATAAAGCCGATGCGTCGATGTCCGATGTTGATGAGCTTCGTTGTCATGTCATCGGCGGCCTGCATATCGTCCATGAAAACGGAACTGGTCAGCGCGTGGTTGGTGCCGGGTGAGATGCGGACGAACGGAATGTTGAGTGCCTCAAGCGCGGTGAGCACGGGAACGCAATCGGTCACAGGGGAGGACAATATCGCCCCGTCGACATGCGTTTGACGCACCATGCCGCGCACTTGTTCGCCGACATCCGGGTCGGCCACGTCCACTGGTTGCGCTATCAGGCGCATGCCTTCTTCATGGCAACGGTCCCAGCATCCTTGCATGATCTGGTGCATATAATACGGGCTGTGATTGTCGTAGATTAAAGCGATTTGTCCGGACTTGGTGCCTGCAAGGATGCGTGCGGCGATGCTTGGGCTGAACCCAAGTTCCGACATCGCTGCATCGACCTTCGATTTGGTTGTCGTGCTTACATAAGGATGATTGTTGAGCACGCGGCTGACGGTTTTTACCGCCACGCCAGCAAGCTTTGCGACATCGCGAATGTTGGCGCGTGGGTTCATGCGCCAAACGCTGCGCGTATGGATGCAAAGAGGTCTGCATGGGCACTGTCTTGGCGTACGAACACGGGCGGCTGGCCATGCGGCGCAGCTATGTCGTGCGTGCCTTTGCCATATAATGCACCTGTCCATAAGTGCACCCAAGCGCCTTGGGGCAGTATCACGAGGCGGCTTTCATACCCTTCTTCAACGACGGGCGCGACAATCATGTCTGCACCATAAAGATACTGATCCTGAATGTCGTGATATTCGGGATCATCATAATGCAGGAATAATGGCCGTTGCAGGGGCAAGCCGGTGGCTACCGCTTCATCGCAAACCGCACGCACATAAGGCGCAAGCTGCGCATGCACTTGGCTCATCCGCGCAAAATGGGTGAGGATTTCGGGGCTGCTGTCAATTTGCAGATTGTCCGACGGACGATTGCCTTCATGGCTGCGCATGACCGGGGCGAATGCGGCCAGGTCAATCCAGCGGTGCATCAGTTCGGCCGTGCGAACAACGCCGTGTAAGCTGGTGTAACCGCCCAAGTCGCTATGATGATAGGCATTGCCGACCAGACCTGAAGACAAAGCAGCAGTTATCACGGTGTTGATGCCATCATGCCGGGTAAAATCAACGCATTGGTCGCCGGCCCATAACAAGGGGCAATGGGCTTGGACGCCCGAGAAGCCAGCCCGCATGAAGAAGGTGGCGTCACCGGTCTTGCCGCGCGACGCGATGGCGTCGGCATTGACCTTCGCCCATAATACAGGCCAGCGGTTATGCGCTTCCATTGGGTCCGAACCGTCGAATAACCGCACATCGGTAGGCAAATACTCGCCAAAATCTGCCATCCAGCCTGACAGCCCAAAGTCGAGCATTTCTTGCCCAATTATGCGGTCGGCAAACCAGCTGGCGGCGGCAGGATTGGTGAAATCGACCACGCCTGCGTCAAATTCGCCAAAATCCACGGCATAAGGTTTGTCGCTGTCCTGCCGCAATGCGAGATAATTGTGCACCAGCGCCTCTTGATAGAGCGCGCCATCCACGGCCAAATAGGGATTAACATAACCCAAAAAGCGAATGCCACGCTCCGCCAGCGCGGCTATACGGGCGGGTAAATCTGAATAGCGCGTTGCATTCCATTTCCAGTCCCAAAACAACCGCTTTCCAAAGCTGGTTTGCCGGATGCCGACCCAATCTTCGCACCACAAGCCCGTTATCGCTGCGCCAGAGGCCGCAATTGTCTCGAAACGGTCGAATGTGTCTGCCCCGTCTTTAAGGCCCACAATCGCGCCCGAAATCGCCCATTCGGGCAAAGGTGGCTGCCGGCCAAAGCGATCGGACAATTTGGTGACCAGATTGGGCAACGATGGTGCCTCAAACAACTCTAGATCGACATTGGCGGACCAGCATTCGATGCCAACGCGACCCTTTTCGGTCAAATCCAGAACCGAGTATGCCGCTGTCTCTAGATGCACCGCGTAACGCGCGGAGCTTAGCCAAGTCGGCTGCGGGTAATTGGTCGTCCAATAATCACCGCCTGCCAAGCCATTCGCATCCATGGTCTGCGTCAACGCCGTAGATTTATCACGGCCAACACCAGGCTCGGATGTCCAAAATGGAAAACGCCGGGCGTTCAGTCGCAAATAAGACATTTGCTCGCCGCCGCCCCAAAAGGCTTCGGAAGTTTCGCACTGCATATCTATCCAAAGACGGTTTAAGGCGGGGTCACTGCAACGCAGTTCAAGCGCCGATTGCTGCGCACGCTGAGCTAGCTTGAGAGTAACCACCAAATCAGGGCGCGCCGCATTCCAAAGCCGAATAGCGCCATCGGAGGCCGCAAAGCAATCCAAGGCCAGCCGCATTTCAACCAGATCGTCGATGCGAAAGTTACCACGAACCATTTCCAGATTAGGCACGCCGATCCCCAGCATAATTGCAGGGGCATCATCGCGATGCGCCAACATACTGACGTCATCGCGCAACAGGTCAAAGCCCCCTTGTTGCAAGATGATTTTGAATGGCAACTCTTGTCCTTCTCGGTCCGTAAAGCGGCACTATGGCATCATTGCAACAGTACGCGTCAAAATATTGGCTCTATATGACACCGCTAGACATATTGAGTCAATCTGGTAACAAATTCCCCATGCCAACGGTCTACGCCACCATAGCTTTTGTTGCTTGAGCAAACTCAAGTAAAATGGTTGAGAAGTGGGGAGCCAGGTTTCAACGGAGATTCAACATGCTTAGTATCAGTTCGATCAACACCAAATTCATGCGGGCTTCATTATTCGCGAGCGCCGCGATCATGATAGGGGTCAGCTTGCCCGCAATGGCGCAGGATGCGCCTGCAGACGATGAATCTGCAAATGCTGAAATTATCGTAACCGCGCAGAAGCGGGAAGAACGCCTGCAGGATATTCCGCTCGCCGTTTCCGTAATTGGCGGCGACGCTGTTGCCAATAATGGCGGCATCACGCTTGAGAATGCCCAGTATCTTGTACCAAGCTTGAACTTCCGCAAATCCGGCACGTCGCTTAACCAGGCATTGTTCCTGCGCGGCGTTGGCACAATCAACTTTTCGATCGCGGCTGAGCCTTCAGTTGCTGCAGTGCTTGATGGCGTCGTGCTAAGCCGTGCGGGTGAAGGCTTTACCGATCTGTTCGACGTTGAACGCATCGAAGTGCTGCGCGGACCGCAGGGTACATTGTTCGGCAAAAACGCATCTGCGGGTGTTGTGAGCATCGTTACCAAGCGACCTACCGCCGACTTTGGTGCTACGGTCGAAGCTTCTTATTTCACGAAATCCGAATATCGCGGAAGGGCGACTGTAAACGTTCCACTGGCTGCCAATGTACGTTCACGCTTCACTGGATTTTACGGAAACTATGACGGCAACGTCAACAATCTGACCAAGGGTAGCAAGGTCAATGGCTACGAACATTATGGTGTCCGTGGTGCCATTGAGGCTGACGTCAGTGAGAATATCATGCTGACGTTGCGCGGCGATTACCGCAAGGCGAATGACGATTGCTGTGCTGAAATTATTGGCACTACGCCAACCAATGCTGCGGCACTTGCGCTAGCTAACACTGGCTTCATCGGTGCCGATTCACGCAATATCCGGCAGAACCTCGTCACCGCGACGAAGGAAGAAAGTTGGGGCATTTCGCTCCAGGCCGATATCGCATTGGGCGAGCATAGCCTGACTTCGATCACCAGCTATCGCGGTTGGGACAACACAGAAATCCGCGACGGCGATTGGCTGGATCAGCCCTATGTTGGCCTGAACCAACTGCACGACAATGGACCGCAAACATCCAATACCTTTAGTCAGGAACTCCGGATTGCGTCGCCTACGGGTCAGTTTCTCGAATATGTCGTTGGGGCATATTATTCGAAAGCGGAGTCTGACCGGACGTTCACGCGCAACGTAATCACCTGCTCTGCTTCAACGCTTGCTGCTGTTGTTCCAGGGCTCGTGCCGTGCTCAACGGCCTCGGGGGCGTCGACCATTACGACTCCTGCTGGTACCGCTGACTTTGGTTCGACGTTCAAGAATGTCTCGGTATTCGGTCAGACAACGCTGAACCTGTCTGACAGCCTGCGTTTGATTGGTGGACTACGTTACACACATGACACATTGGATGTGAACCATATCCGCCGCACGACCTTGTCGGGTCCGGGCGTTCAAGGAAATTTTGACGCTGGCGTCTACAACAATGGCTTGGTTGCAACGCTGCCAGCAACGGGCTTTGTAGCGGGCACTTCAAATGGCGTTCCCTTCACAACCAGCACCAGCAACAATAATCTTTCGGGCAAAGCGGGTGTTCAGGCTGATCTGACCGAAAACAACATGGCTTATGCCAGCTATACGCGTGGTTATAAGGGCCCTGCCTATAACATCTTCTACAATCTCACGACTGTGGGGGCCGGTGTTATCGCTCCAGAAACGGTCAACGCTTATGAAGTCGGCCTCAAGAACACATTCTTGGACGGCGACCTGATTGTTAACCTCGCGGCATATTATGCGAAATATAACAATTATCAGGCAAACAGCCCCGACTTCGTTGCTGGCGTGCGGACCACGCGCCTTACCAATGCAGGTTCGGTTTCGACCAAAGGCTTTGAGCTTGATTTTGTTGCTACGCCTTCGCGTAACTTCACCCTCTCGGGCGGCGTTGCGTATAATAAAGCGCGGGTCGAAGACTTCCGCTTGCCACCCGGTGCCGACTCAACACAGTTGCTTGCCAAAGGCACACCACTGGCAAACGCGCCGAAATGGAAAATGTCACTTGGCGCTCAATATGATATAGAGACCTCCGGTTTTGCAAACATCGAACTGGGAAGCCAGATTGCGATGCAGTCGGACCAGATCTACGAATTGAGTCCAAACCCTGCTGTGCGCCTCGGCTCAACCGTAGATGGATATGCGATTGTCGATTTAACGGCCGCTCTGGTTGATCCAAACGATGGCTGGCGCGTGGCGTTTCAGGTTAAAAACTTGTTTGATAAGAGCTTTGCATCGTCGATTGTCTCTGGCGGCCCTGGCGGTTCATTCCGTTACATAATCCCGCGTGAAGCCGATCGTTACTTCGGCGTAACCGCGAAGATCAACTTCGCCGCGAAATAATACCGAACCCTTAACGGGTGTGTATAAAGGCCGGGATCCATATTGGATTCTGGCCTTTTTTGTGTCAGTTTTCATAGAAGAATGCGGGGGCAGTTAGTCGGATATCTTGCGAGAACCAATTGGGTTGTTCGCCATTTGGTAGGCTCTTTAACATCGCCCCCTTTCTCTTTTGTCCCTCATGCGCCATATTGCCGTAATGAATTGGCCAGACACCATCAAAGCAGGCGAGACCGAACAGCATGAGGCGCTCGTGCGTCGGGTGCTTGCGCCCAATGCCTCGCCTTATACCTACACGGGAACGCAAACATGGCTTGTCGGGAATGGCAAAGATGTTGCCGTAATTGACCCGGGTCCAGTTGGCAGCGGTCAAAGCATTGGTGATCCCGCCGACATACGGGGCGAGGGGCATGTTGAGGCGATTTTGCACGCCATAGGCGATGCCAAGGTGACCGCCATCCTATGCACACACACACATCGCGACCATTCGCCTGCCGCAGCGCCGTTAAAAGCAGCAACTGGCGCGCCAATCATTGGCTGTGCACCTTTGGTGCTGCGCGATGATGGGCCGCGGGCCGACAGTGCCTTTGACCCGGATTACCGCCCTGATCGCATCCTGACCGATGGAGAGATTATCTCCGGCGATGGCTGGTCTCTGGAGGCGGTGGCAACGCCGGGGCACACCAGCAATCATCTGTGCTTTGCGTTGCAGGAGAGTGGCGCGCTGTTTACAGGCGACCATGTCATGAAATGGTCGACAAGCGTCGTTAGTCCGCCCGATGGCGACATGAGCGACTATCTGGCGAGCCTGCAGAAGTTGTACGACCGTGAAGACCGCATTTATTACCCCGCCCACGGCCCTGCAGTTGAAAATCCACGCCAGCTTGTGCGCGGTATGATTGGCCACCGCCGTCAACGCGAGCGGCAGATCGTGAAGTTGCTTGAGGCAGGTGAGGGGCATGTGCCCAATATGGTAGCGGCGATGTATAAGGGGTTGGACCCCCGCCTCATCGGCGCAGCAGGGCGCTCTGTTCTTGCGCATTTGATTGATTTGCAAAATCAGGGCCGCGTGGCGGCGCAGGGCGATGGGTGGCATATGGTCGAGGAAAGCTTGAAGACCGTTTAACGGCGTAGTGTTTTTGCATCGTTTCGCGACGTAACATCTTCGGGGGGAATGGCGCATGGCTGCTTAGGCACCGGGCCAATCGCAAAGTTGCCCGGCTGATCTTGTTTCGCGACACCAAATCGACCACATAGACTTTGAAATCAGCTGCCGAGATATGTTCGGCATGGCAAAGGTATGAAAGCATGAACGCCCTCACCGCACGTGAAAACCTGCAAGGTATTGACCTGCTCGCCGAAATCGCGCGGCTGAAAAAAGAACGCAATGCCGTCATACTTGCGCATTATTATCAAAAGCCGGAGATACAGGATCTCGCCGATTTTGTCGGCGACAGCCTTGAATTAAGCAAGCGCGCAGCGGAAACCGACGCTGATGTCATCGCTTTTTGCGGCGTGAAGTTTATGGCGGAAACTGCCAAGATTTTAAGCCCACAGAAAACGGTCATTCTGCCGGACATGGCCGCTGGCTGCTCGCTGGAGGACGCCTGCCCCCCAGGAAAATTCAAAGCGTTTCGTGCGGCGCATCCCGACCATATCGCGCTGACCTACATCAACTGCTCTGCCGAAGTGAAGGCATTGTCCGACATTATCGTGACCAGCAGCAGCGCGGAGACAATTCTGAGCCAAATTCCGCCAGAACAGAAAATCATCTTTGGACCTGACCGCCATCTGGGCGGCTATCTCAGTCGCAAATTCAACCGCGAAATGTTGTTATGGCCGGGCGTGTGCATCGTGCACGAGGCGTTTTCGGAAACCGAGCTTTTGAAACTTAAAGCCCAATATCCCGGCGTTCCAGTTGCTGCGCACCCCGAATGCCCGCCGCATATCATCGATCATTCGGATTATGTCGGTAGCACAAGTGGCATCCTGCAATATGCCCAAACGATGGAAGGCGATACCCTGATCGTCGCCACCGAGCCGCACATTATCCACCAAATGGAAAAGGCCGAACCCACCAAAACCTTCATCGGCGCACCCGGCGCCGACGGAAATTGCGCTTGCAACATCTGTCCGTATATGGCGCTGAACACGATGGAAAAACTATATCTCGCCTTGCGTGATCTCCAACCGCAAATCGAACTAGACGAAAACGTGCGTCTTGCCGCCAAAAAGAGCCTCGACCGCATGCTCGAAATGGCAGGCGGCACATTGGGTAAGGGCGACCTTGGTAGGGCTTGATTGGCCGATGACGAGGTGTATCAAATATACACTCGCCTTCACCGTTATATCGATATAATACAGCTATCCAATGCTCTTTTGGCGATCCTCTTCTAATCAAAACACGGATATCGATAGTCGGCTTGCCGCTTTCGACGAGAGCTTCGCGCAACCTTTTCCCGACGATCCGCATCCGTCGAACAATGGACAGCCCGCCGGCGGGAAACGTCTATTTCTGGGCAAAACGCGCTGGTGGTGGATTAGCCGGACCATCGCTACAAGTATCGCTCTGTTCATGCTGCTATTGCTGTGGCTTGCCGTTACCGCGCCCTTATCAAAATCGCTTCAGCCTATTGCGCCGCCACGCATTACTTTGCTGGCGTCCGATGGCACGCCTATCGCGCGCAATGGCGCGATCGTCGATAAGCCTGTCGATGTCCGCGAATTGCCACCGCATGTTGTTCAGGCTTTTCTTTCGATCGAAGACCGCCGCTTTTATTCGCACTTTGGTGTTGATCCGCGCGGCCTTGCCCGTGCCGCTTGGTCGAACGCGTTTGGCAGCGGCATGACGCAAGGTGGCAGCACGATTACCCAGCAGCTTGCGAAATTTACGTTTCTAACACCTGAGCGAAACTTGACGCGGAAGGCGCGAGAAATGCTCATCGCGTTCTGGCTTGAAGGGCGTTTGACAAAGGACGAAATTCTAGGGCGCTATCTGTCCAACGTCTATTTCGGCGATAATGTGTATGGCCTGCGCGCCGCATCCTTGCATTATTTCTACCGTCAGCCGGAGCGTTTGACGCTGAGCCAAGCGGTCATGCTGGCAGGCCTTGTGCAAGCGCCATCGCGCTTGGCCCCGACAAAGAACCCCGAACGTGCTGCAAAGCGCGCCAGGCTTGTTCTAAAGGCGATGGTTGCCAATAAGGTCATTGCTCAAGCAAAGGCCGATGCCACCCCCGTGGCGCGGCTCGACGTGCGTGTACGAGAGACTTTACCGACAGGCACCTATTTTGCCGACTGGGCGATCCCGCAGGCGCGGTTGCTAACGGAAAGCGGCTATGCCGACGTGCAGATGACCACAACGCTCGATGCGCGTTTACAAAATATTGCGCGCAAGGTGGTGGCCCGCTCTGGCGTCGCAGGGGCGCAAATCGCGCTTGTTGCGATGCGTCCCAATGGCGAAGTTGTCGCTATGGTCGGGGGTAAAAGTTATAAGGAATCTGCCTTCAACCGCGCTACGCAGGCAAAGCGGCAGCCAGGGTCTACATTCAAATTGTTTGTTTATCTGGCGGCGTTGCGGTCTGGCATGACTCCGCAATCTATGATTGCGGATACGCCAATTAATGAAGGCGCGTATCGCCCTAAAAATTCAGGACAGCGCTATCGTGGGGATATCACCCTTGAGCAGGCATTTGCTCAGTCGAGCAATGTTGCCGCGGTGCGGCTTTACCAAAAAATAGGTGGCCAAGAGATTGAGCAAGCAGCGCAAGACCTTGGCATTCGCAGCCCATTGACGCTGGACCCAAGCCTTGCGCTGGGCAGTTCAGGGGTGACCTTAATCGAACTGACATCCGCCTATGCTGGTGTGGCGAGCAACCAATGGCCTGTCGAACCCCATGCGTTTAAGCGCGAAGAGCAAGGCTGGATCGAGTGGCTGTTTTCCGGCCCACGCGCCTTTAGTGGACGCATGCACCGCATGTTGCTCGATCTGTTGGGAGCAACAGTCAATAAGGGTACGGCCCGCGCCGCGCGTCTGTCTATTCCAGCATATGGCAAAACGGGCACCAGCCAAGACAACCGCGATGCGCTGTTCATCGGTTTTGCAGGCGACCTGGTGGTGGGCGTTTGGGTTGGTAATGATGACAACACACCCTTACGCGGCGTAAATGGCGGCGGGCTGCCTGCGCGGATCTGGCGCGACTTCATGGCACAATCTATCCGCAATGCTGCACCAGCAGCCGCACCCGAAACACGCAAGGCGCCCGATCCCGAAGGTCCGATTGAACCATTAGATTTGCCTGATTTGCAGGAACTGCCTATCGACATCGGCAATTCGGATGTCAGGATCGATCAAGACAAGGGGGTAATTGTGAACACCGATGTGGGCGGTGTACCTCTGGAAATCAAATTTGATCGCAATGGGGCAAATATTCAAGCCGCGCCATCTGCGGAACGACCCGCGCCGGAACCGCGTTGATGTTTAGGCACTCCAGCCATGGATAACATCATGCGATATCTTGCCGTTTTCTTCCTGTTTCTGGCGCCGGTTTTGGTTGTGCCAGCATTTGCCGATGCAAGTGACATCAGCGCGGCATCGCGCAGCGTTGTGCGCGTGGTTGTTTTTAGCACTGCCGATGGGCAGCAAAGCATCGTCAGCATAGGTTCTGGTGTTGCGGTCGCCCGCGATAAAATCGTGACGAATGCCCATGTGGTTGAAATGGCGAGGGGTGATGACAGCGCGCAAATTGTCATTGTGCCGTCCGATGGTGCGCAAAGCTACCGCGCTTCGGTCGTCGCCAGCTTGTCAGGCAAGGATCTGGCGCTACTGCAGTTAAAATCTGGTTCGCTCGTTCCCGCCAGCATCTTTGCCGGCGTCATAGCAGACGGCGCAGATGTATTTGCAATGGGCTACCCCGCAAGCGTCGATATAGCGCTTGAGCAGAGCGAAGCCGACGTTCTTCGTCCGCAGCAGCCTGTTAAGACGCGCGGTACCGTATCGTCGGGCCGTACGTCAAAAACCGTTGAATCACTCTTGCATACTGCCCCTATCGCGCCGGGCAACAGTGGCGGACCCATTGTTGATGCCTGCGGACGCGTGCTTGGGATAAACAGTTTTGGCTCAGTACCCACCGATGGTGGCGCAGAATTTTATTTTGCCATTTCTGCCCGCGAATTGACAACTTTTTTAGCCAATAGAGGCATCGAATTTCGGTCCGTGCGTGGCGACTGTCGTTCTGTAGCTGACTTAACGCGTGCCGAGGCGGAGCTTGAGGCATCGACACGCGTAAAGATGGATAAAGAGGCGCGCGTTGCAGCTGAGTTGCAACGTAGCCGCGAAGGCAAGGTTCGCAGTGACGCTGAGCACGCGGTGATCGCGGAACGGGAAAACTATTTGGCATTCGCGGCCTTGCTTTTGGTGGTAAGTGCGCTGGCAGGAGGCGCCGCGTGGCAGTTTGCGGAACGCGGCCAACGCGATCGGTTCAAAGCCGCATGTGCCGCAGGCGCTGTGATATTTGTCATGGCGGTCGGAATCTTTGCCGCGCGGCCATCATTCAACGAAGTTGATGACCGCGTGCGTACGGTTTTGACAGCCGATGCTCCGGATAATGCGGTGGGGCAAAAGACGGCGGTCAACAGTTTAGCACCCGTGGCGAAAACCTGTATATTGCAACCCGAACGTAGCCGCGTCACGATGTCGGATACTGCTGACGTCGCATTCACGTGGCAGTCCGATGGGTGTGTGAACGGACGCACCCAATATGTGGAAAATGGTGACCGCTGGATCCGCAGTTTCGTGCCTAATAACGATGCGCAAATCTCGGTGGTCAGCTATGTTCCAGAAACAGAAATCTACCGCATCGAACGCTTTTTGCCAGGTAATGCAGCGATGCAGTCGGCCCGCGAAGCGCGGCAATTATACGATGTCAAAACCTGTACCGCTGACCCAAGCCAACGGACCAACATTGAAAATATGAACAAGGCCATTGCCTCGCAATTACCGCCGACGCCGAACGAGATATTGCTATTCACATGTTCTAACCGTTGAATGTTGGATTGTGCCCGGAGATATACTGCGTATGGTCATATCATGATACGCGCGCTGTCATCCTTGCTGTTGCTATGTTCCGCAATGCTTGTCGGATGTTCCGAAGGTGTCGACAATGAGCGTGTGCGCATTGATGTCATTGAGGACCGTCCACGACCCTTCAACGTGTCCGCTACGCCCTTGCCGCTCGCTTCAGCCTATTTGCGCGCAGCAACGGCTCAAGGGCTCGTCACGTTCGACGAAAAGGGACGCGTTGCGCCGGGCCTTGCCAATCGCTGGATCGTTACTGATGATGGTTTGAGCTATATTTTCCGGTTGAATAAAACGCGGTGGAATGACGGGCGCGAATTGACCGCACAGGAGGTGGCGGGGCTTCTGACCTCCCGGATCCGAGCGCTCGGCAAGGGCCAGCTTGGACCGGAACTTGGTGTCATTGCCCGTGTTGTCGCCATGACTGGCAAGGTAGTGGAGATCAGATTGAAGGCGCCTATGCCTTATTTGCTGGAATTGCTCGCTTTGCCGGAATTTGGACTTTTAAACAAAGGGGTTGGCTCAGGGCCAATGCAGGCGAAAAAATTCGGTCGGGCGATGCAACTGCGCCGTAATGAAGTTGATACTGAAGGTGCAGCAATTTTGGGGGGCGCCACGGTGACATTGCGGCGCGGAGAGGCATCACTTCTCCTCGCACGATATGTTCTTGGCCAAAACGATATTGTTGAAGGCGGACGATTTGAGAGCTTTCCTTTGCTAGAAGCGGCCAAAATTAGGGCAGACCAAATTCGGTTCGATGCAGTTCCAGGGCTGTTCGGTTTGCAAGTCGTCCAATCCAGTGTATTTTTGGCCGAGAAAGCAAATCGCGAAGCAGTAGCCATGGCCATTGATCGTCCAAAATTGCTCACTGCTTTCGATATTGTTGCGTGGCGTGAAACTGTGACTTTGGTTCCTGAGAGCTTACCCAATCGCGCCAGCCTAGCGCGTCCTGAGTGGGCCGGGCCAGCGATAGACGCGCGCAGAGCGATGGCGGCGGCTACGGTCGCCAATTGGAAGCGCGCAAATGGCGACATCCGGCGTTTGCGTGTAGCTTTACCCCGAGGCTATGGTAGCCGGATTTTCTTCGCGCGCCTGCGCGCCGATCTTGCGTCCATCGGTATTGAACTGGAGCGCGTTACTATCGATAGGCCGCATGATTTGCGGCTGATTGATCGCACCGCTGAACAATCGAGCCCCGCATGGTACTTGGATCAACTGTCATGTAAATTTGCGACCATTTGCAACGCACGCACAGACGAACTCGTGGCCCAAGCGCGTTTCACGACCGATATTGCAGTGCGCGCGCATCTATTGGAACAAGCAGAGGCCGAGTTACAAAGCACCATCTCCTTCATTCCTATTGCCAACCCCTTGCGCTGGTCTGTCATCCGGCCTGGTCTTTTGGGGCATGTCGCCAACGGTCGAGGCTGGCACCTGTTGCAATATCTCGGACGTGACCCAACATAGGTTCCAAGGAGCCACGCCAATGCCGATTTCGCAGGAACAGTTTGCGCAGATTGCTAAAGATATACCTGGAATGGGCAACGACCCGCAGGCCGTGCGCATGCGTGTAGCAGCGCTTGAAAAATTGCTGGAACGTGCCTTTCATATTCCGGGTACGAAAATTCCGTTCGGGTTAGACAGCATCATTGGCCTCGTGCCCGTGTTGGGTGATCTTATAACCGCAGCAATGGGGGCGTACATAGTGTGGGAGGCCCGCAATTTGGGCATGTCTAAGTGGCAATTGATCCGTATGACGGCCAATGTCGGCATTGATACAGCCATTGGCGCAATTCCGATAGTGGGCGACGCATTTGACCTTGTCTGGCGTTCCAACACCAAGAATCTGAGGATTATCAAGAAGCATCTCGACAAGCATCACCCCGGAACG
>CAIJLW010000128.1 GCA_903821685.1 uncultured Sphingomonadales bacterium
CGCCACAAGTGCGTCCAACGCATGGTCGACATGCGCTGCATATTGTTCAAAAAGGGTCATGACTGTGCCTTGAAGTTAACGCGGATCAACGCGTGACATTGTAACGCAGCTGATCTTCGGTCAGCTGAAAGCCGAGGAGCATTTCATAGCTTGATCGGACGACCGCTGCGCGCACTTCTGGATCGGCCATTGGGTCGAGAGCGGCATCCGGATCACCGGGCTTACGTTTTTTGGTGATCTTTTGGACGATTTCGGCGGGCAAGCTTGCCGATGCCTTGTCAATGTAGCTCGCGGCTTGCGCCTGCGCGGACGCACGCTGCTGGCCATCGGCGAACTGGATTGTGACTTGACCAACACGCTTGGAGATAACGGCACTGCCGCCCTGCACCACGGTGTTGAAAAAGGGTAGAGTTACCGTTCGGCTGCCGCTTGCATCGCTGCGCCGCGCCTGCACGTCAAAGGCCGCCTGCGCATAGATTTTCTCGCCACTTTCGTTGCATGTGGTGCGCACATTGGTCACCGTTGCAACAATATCAATGGCGTCCGCGTCTTGGCTGCTCGCTGGATTGAAAATCGTAACGTCACCGGTGCCATCGGGCACCGCCACCGTCGGGCAGCCCGAACGCGTCACGTTTACGCCGACCCCAGCGCCGACGTCCAAATCGCCTTCGCGAGAGCAGCCAGCCAAAGCAGCTGCAACAATACCGACGGTCAGGGCTTTGGCGGCAAATTTCATACAGGCTAATCCTTGGGGTTCTTAAGCTTGGGTCGCGGGCGCGAAACGTGCGTTCGTCCTTATCCGCCCATCGCGACCTGCGCAACAGGGGAAAGGTCTTGGCGGATGCAGCGACTTTATCTAAAGGCTATTACACATGACTGAACAATCGCTCCCTAAGAAATCGCTTCGGCTCCTTCTGGCCGCGCCACGTGGATTTTGCGCAGGCGTTGACCGCGCCATTAAGATTGTCGAGCTTGCGCTCGAACAGCATGGCGCGCCTGTCTATGTCCGCCATGAAATCGTCCACAACCGTTATGTGGTCGACAGCCTGAAAGCCAAAGGCGCGATATTTGTCGAGGAACTCGATGAAGTACCAGATGGCGGCCATGTCGTATTTTCTGCGCATGGCGTGCCCAAATCGGTGCCCGCCAACGCGCAACAGCGCGGCCTTGCCTATTTTGACGCCACATGTCCCCTGGTTTCAAAAGTCCACAAGCAAGCCGAACGGCAAGTTGAGGCCGGCCGTCACATCATCTTTGTGGGCCACGAAGGGCATCCCGAAGTCATCGGCACATTTGGCCAAGTGCCACCCGGGGCGATGACGTTGGTTGAAACTGCCGATGACGCGCGCTTGATTGAACCTGCCGATGCCAACAATCTTGCGTTTCTGACGCAAACGACTTTGTCGGTCGATGATACATCGGAAATCGTATTGGTCCTTCAACAGCGCTTCCCCAATATCGTCGGGCCAAAGGGTGAGGATATTTGTTACGCGACGTCCAACCGCCAAGAATCGGTCAAGGCGATTGCGCATGAATGCGACCTTGTCCTTGTCATCGGCGCACCCAACAGTTCGAACTCGCAGCGTTTGGTTGAGGTTGCGGCCCGATCCGGCACCAAGGCCTATCTGGTGCAGCGCGCGGAAGAGATTAGCCTGAACTGGTTCGACGATGTCCGCACCCTCGGCTTGACCGCAGGAGCCTCTGCCCCAGAAGTGTTGGTGCGCGAGATTATTGACGCGCTCGCACTGCATTTTGACATGGATGAACAGCAGGTCACAACGGCTGAAGAGACTGTCACGTTCAAACTGCCACGCGAACTGGCTGGCGCGGCGAACTGATTTGGCGGTTTATACGCAGTTAGGGCCCGAACAGGTTAATGCATTGCTGGCGCATTATGATGTGGGCGAACTGGTCGCGCTTAAGGGCATTGCCGAGGGCGTCGAAAACAGCAATTTTTTCGTGCAGACCACCCAAGGCCGCTTCATCCTGACGTTGTATGAAAACCGCGTAAATCCCGATGATCTGCCGTTTTTCTATGCCTTGTTAAAGCATTTGCATGACGCGGGCTGCAAGGTTCCGCAATTCATGGCCGACCGCAAGGGTGCATGGCTTCAGACCCTGGCTGGCCGCCCTGCTTGCCTTATCGAATTTCTCGACGGCGTGTCGGTGACAGAGCCCTCGGCAGCGCAAGCATATTCCACCGGCGCGGCATTGGGGCAAATGCACAAGGCACTGGCGGACTTCACTCTATCGCGGCCCAATAGCCTTGGCGTTTCCGCGTGGCGGCCCTTGGCGATGCGCTGCACGGTCGACGGGCTGGAGGCTATCTCTCAGGGGCTTTCGGCGCGGGTTTTTGCAGAATGCGATTATCTGGACGCGCATTGGCCAAATGATTTGCCCGTTGCGGCAATCCATGCGGATTTGTTTCCCGACAATGTGCTGATGTTAGGTGACCATGTCGGTGGCCTCATCGACTTTTACTTCGCGTGTACCGAAATCCGCGCTTATGATTTGGCGGTGACCCACAGTGCGTGGTGCTTTCCCAACGACGGCGCGGTGTTTGACGCCGATGTGAGCGCAGGCTTGCTCAACGGCTATGCCGATATTGTGCCGTTGGACGCAGCGACCCGCGATGCCTTGCCCATATTATTGCGCGGGGCGTGTTTAAGATTCCTATTAACTCGTTGTTATGACTGGATTAATACGCCAGTCAACGCGCTTGTGACGCGCAAAGACCCGCTGGCGTTTCTGCGCCGGCTGGAGTTCTACAGCGACGCTGCAGCGGTCGAAAATATGTTAAGGCATCCTACGTGAAGCAGCTTGAGATTTTCACGGATGGCGCCTGCAAGGGCAATCCCGGCCCCGGCGGTTGGGGCGCTGTCATCCGTTATGGCAAGCATGAAAAGGAAATTTCGGGCGGCGATCCCGATACGACGAACAACCGGATGGAACTTTCCGCGACGATTCAAGCGCTTAAAATCCTGATCGAGCCATGCAAGGTCAAATTGCATACGGACAGCCGATATGTCATCGACGGGATAACCAAATGGATTCACGGTTGGCAGCGCAATGGATGGAAAAACGCCTCCAAGCAGCCCGTCAGCAATATCGATTTATGGCATGACCTGATTGAGGCCACGGCCCGCCATCAGGTCGAATGGATTTGGGTCAAAGGCCATAATGGCCATCCCGAAAATGAACGCGCAGACCGCTTGGCAAGCGATGCTGCCGAGGCAATAGCCAAGCCTTAAGATTTTAGTGAAAACGCGCCGGTGCGTACACAGCGGCGTCCACGCCTTGCGGCGCGGCGATGTTTGTATCGAGCAATGACGCCGCAAGCTGCGCGGCGGCAGGTGCGGTCTGAATGCCAAAGCCGCCCTGCCCTGCAAACCAGAAAAATGCGTCATGTGCGCTATCACGCCCAATGACGGGAAGCCGGTCGGGCGCAAAACTGCGCAGCCCCGCCCATTTGCGCTCCACGCGGCGAATATCCCAGTCGACGACCTGTTGCAGCCGATCAATGGCCATGGCGACGTCGATCTCGTCCGGCGCCGCGTCGCAGGCGGGGGTTGCCGTTTCATCATGCGGGCTGAGCCATAGCCGTCCGCCAGTGTCGGGTTTGAAATAGAAACTGCCATCCAGCCCAATGACCAAGGGCAATTCCGCCGGAACCTGAGGCGACACAGCCAATTGCGAAATTGTGCGGCGATAGGGTTGGATGCCCAAGGAACCGACCTGCGCAATCTGCGCCACTGCGTCGGCCCATGCGCCAGCAGCGTTGATGATGATATTGGCCGAACAGTTCAAGCTGCCGGCGCTGATCTGCCATGTGCCGCTGTGCCACTTTGCGGTATGCAGGCGGCTGTTGCAGTGCAGTTGCGTGCCGTGTCTTTTGGCTTGGCGCAAATAGGCCCCGTGGAGCGCGGCGACGTCAATATCACAACAGGCCGGCTCCCAAAGCCCGTGCGTCCAATTTTCGCGCAGCCCTGGCACTACTGCCGCGACCGCGCGGCGATCGATATGTTCGATACACACTCCGCTTGCCGCAAATTCGGCCAGCATATTGTCGGCCAAAGACAAATGCTCCGCGGTGCCGATGTGCAGCGCTCCGCGTCGGTGCATCAATGGGCCGTCATGGAAATCGGCGGGTGGCATGGCCAGAAACGGGCCTGAAGCAGTGGTCAGGGGTTGCACCCCCGGCCCGCCATAGCATTCGACCCAAAAGGCGGCTGACCGGCCGGTCGAATGATAACCGGGATGCGCCTCTGCCTCAATCAGCAATACCTTGTGGCGCGCAGACAATTCGGCGGCAAGGCTTGCGCCAGCGATGCCAGCACCGATAATGGCAAAGTCAAAGTCGCTCATGTTCGCGGCGCGTTTGCATCCAGAAAACTATTGATGCGCGCAATGCATTGGTCGCGCACAGGATCGGCTTCACGCAGCAATTCATGCGCAGCTTCTTTGCCAAAAATCAAGGTTTCGGCATGCGGCAAGCGCTTGCCATCGGCAATGACGCGCGGGGTACTGACGAGTTGGTCTCCCGTGGTTGCGAGCAACAGGATAGGTGTTTGCACCGCCTCCAACAGGCCCGGCGCCTCAAGCATACGGATGGATGCAATGGCACGTTCTATCCAGTGCCAGCTTGGCGGGCCCAATTTGACGTTCGGGCGCAGTTTCCACCATGCAATTTCATCTTCATAGCGATCATCATCATGCGTCAGCATTTTGCCGCGCATGCTCATTGGCGACATGGGCTTCTCACTGACTTTCCATGCGGCAACTTCGCCCTTGCCCAAGGTGACCATCAGCTTTGCAAAGGCGTGGTTCCAGCTCAGCGGTAGGCCGCCAGTTTGAATGCTCAGCATGGGTGCACTCATGACCACGGCATCGGGGTCAATCGCCTTTTCGACCAGCGCCCGCATCGCCAAATGCCCGCCCATGCTGTGCGCCATAACGACATGAGGCCCGGGATTTTTCAGTTTCCAGCCGCTCCAGAACATCCGCAAGTCAGCAATCCACGTCGCAAAATCATCGATATGTCCGACTTCACGGTCATCCAATAAGCGCCCGGACTCCCCCTGCCCGCGCCAATCAATCGCGGTCACGCACCAACCGGCATCGGCATAATAAGCCAAAGTTTCCAAATATTTTTCATAATGGTCACCGCGACCCGGCAGGAACAATAAGGATCCACGCGGCGGGTTGGCCCCTTGCCAATCGATACGGCGGATCGCCCAGTTATCGGCGGCGTGCCAACGGCTTTCCACTGCTTCAGCGGGAATAATACGTCGGTTCATCGGGGTATTTGGTGCGTGCATAGTTACGATTTGGCAATCTTTCTTAGTTAATACTGCCCAGATGACCAGTGAAACTCTTGCTTACTTTACCCTTGGCGGCTTGGCAATTGCGCTGTTGGCGTCGATTTACACCGACATCCGATATCGGTTGATTTACATTATGACCATTCCACTCATCGTGTTCATTCTGCCGACTTTGTTCATTGTTATTCTTGGGCCAGCTGCTTGCTCGATCAGCTACGCATTTTCAGGTAACAAATAAATGGATCAGAAAGGATAGCCGATGGGCCGCCCTATTGGGTCGTGCGTATGCTCTGTTCGATAGCGCCAAATATGCTGTGGCCAGCGTCGTCGAGCACTTCAATCCGCAATATGTCGCCGTCTTTCAGGAATGGCGTTGCCATCTCGCCAGTCTGTATTTTCTCAACCATGCGCACTTCGGCCAAGCAGCTATAGCCAAGGCCACCATCGGCAATGGGTTTGCCGGGACCGCCGTCGGCATCGCGGTTGGACACTGTCCCTGATCCAATGATAGACCCTGCCCCGATATTGCGGGTCTTGGCGAGATGCGCGATCAATGTGCCAAAATCAAAGGTGCAATCATCCGACGCGACTGCCCTGCCAAATGGCGCACCGTTAAGGTCAACATGCAACGTCCGGTGCAATTTGCCATGCTGCCAATAATCCCCAAGGCTGTCAGGCGTGACGAATACCGGAGACAAAGTGCTGGCAGGCTTTGACTGGACAAAGCCAAAGCCCTTTTCCAACTCCGCGGGGATCAGGTTGCGCAAGGACACATCGTTCACGAGCCCAATCGGCCGTGCGTAAGACAATGCGTCGGCGGCGGATGTTCCCATTGGCACATCGCCCGTCACAACGACAATCTCCGCCTCAAAGTCGCAGCCCCAATTTGCGCCCGCCAAAGGAATGTCGTCGCGCGCGCCCATGAATGCGTCCGATCCGTCCTGGTATATTAACGGGTCATGCCAGAAGCTTTCGGGCAGCACTGCGCCGCGTACCTTGCGGACTAAATCCACATGGTTCACATATGCCGAACCGTCCGCCCACTGATAGGCGCGCGGAAGGGGCGCCGCAGCATCATGTTCGTGGAAGCGTTCGCGCGGGATAACCGCATGCTCCAAGTCGGTCGCCAGTGCTTGCAACCGGGGCGCGACATCGTCCCAATCATCAAGCGCTGCCTGCATCGTTGGAACAATATGCGCTGCGTCCGCATACCAAGCGAGATTGTCCGACACGACAACCAGATGTCCGTCACGGCCCGACTTCAATGATGCAAGTTTCATAATCATTCTCCAGATTTGCCTCATCATGCAACCATATTGCAGTTGCGGCAACCGCGACTGTGTGTCTAGAATTGACCGCATGGGATGGGGGATTGGCAAAATGCGGTTGGCACATTTCGGCGCATTGGCACTTTCGTTTCTTGTCAGCGGTTCTGCCTTCAGCCAGCAGCAGAGGTTTAACACGATCGAGGCCTCTAAAAATGGGTGGTTTGCCGAGCAAAGCCGGTCGGCAAAATGGTATTTGTCACAGCATAAACGGCTCACCACTGCCATTGCCACATTGCAACCGCAACGGCCCGGTGTTGTGGATGCCTATGTTCTTTCCATTGGCCTCGATTCCGACCCTGTATTCACCCGCGAGTCTTCCGAAGCCGCCAATGTGTTGGCACGGCGCTATGGCGCGGCCGGGCGCACACTTCATCTTGCAGCAGGCGCAGACGACAAGGCTATAGGCCCCGCGCAAGGGTCACCATCTAACCTGGCCATAAGTCTGGCAGCTATTGCCGCGAAGATGGATCCTAAGGAGGATGTGCTCATCCTGTTTGCCACCACGCATGGCGACCCTGTATCAGGCCTTGCCTATCGCGACGGGGAATATGCCGGGGGGATGATTGGCCCACAGCGTCTGGCCAATTTGATTGATGGCGTCGGCATCAAACGCCGCATGGTGCTGCTGTCGGCATGCTTTTCAGGGATTTTCCTTCCGCTGCTGACCAATGACCAAACCGTCATCGTCACCGCAGCATCATCGCAACGTGCATCTTTTGGATGCGCGCCAGGCAATGATTGGACCTTTTTTGGCGATGCCTTGGTAAACAATGCTCTGCGCAAACCACAGACATTCGACGCCGCTGTGGGGGAAGCAACACGGTTGATCTATGACTGGGAAGGCCAATTAAGGCTTGTCCCGTCACGGCCACAGGTTTTTGTCGGTGACAACGCGCGTGTCTGGCTTGATGCGTTGGAAGACAAGATGCCCAAAACCCCAACCGCCAAAGTTGGCCGTCCTGCGATTAGTTCGGACTAGCCGAGTTCAGTAACCCTTGCACGTAATTGCGCGAGCATCGCCTCAAGCATCTTCGCCTCGCCGCTGCCCAATATTGTCTCAAGCTCGGCCTCTAAACTAAGTGCCTCAGGTACAATTTGTTCATACAGATCGCGGCCCGCAGCCGTCAGCGCCAGATGGTGCGATCGCCCGTCCGCTGTATTTGGCACGCGGCTGATCAAGTTCCGTTCCTCCAGCGCCTTGCAGGCCCTATTTACCGTAACCTTGTCCATAGCGGTTGCAGCAACCAATTGCCGCTGCGTGGCCACATCGCCTTCGCCCAACAGCGCCATGACCCGCCATTCGGGGACCTTAAGAGCAAATTTGCCCCGATAGGCCCGCGCGATCAGATCGCTCACGGCGTTCGACGTAATCGACAATTGGTACGGAAGAAAGGCACTAAGCCTCAGTTTCTTGGCAGACATCAGTCCGGCTTCACTTGATCAGGATGTGCAGCGACAAAGGCGGGTAACGCCGTCAGCGCGGCATCAATCCGCATTAATTTTGGAAATTGCGCAAATGGCGTGTCGACCCTGCGCGCATTGGCCATTTGCGGCACAAGGCACACATCGGCCAGATTAGGCAGGTCACCGCCGAATAGACCCTCTTCGGGGGCCATAGCCTCCAAAGCAGTAAAGCCTTCGATGATCCAGTGTCGATACCATGCGTCCACCGCCTCTTGCGATTGCCCCATCTGCTCCTTCAAATAGCGCAGGATACGCAGATTATCGATGGGGTGGGTGTCAGCGGCAATAATCAACGCCTGCGCCAAAGTTTTCGCCCGATCCGTCGAGTTCGATGACACCATTGCGGGGGCAGGATAATTGGCGTCGAGATAATCGATGATGGCAAGGCTCTGCGTCAGATCATGACCGTCAATCGACAGCATGGGCACGAAACCTTGCGGGTTGCGTGCAACATAATCGGGCGCCTTTTGTTCATTGTCCAAGAGGCTTGTCGGCACACGCGTATAGGGCACATTTTTGAGGTTCAGTACGATCCGCACGCGATAGCTGGCCGAGGAACGCCAATAGTCAAACAGGATAATGTCTTTCATGATCAACGCGATTAGCATGACACACACAAAAGGCAAAAGCATTGCAGCTTACCCCGCAGCCGTTTATGTCGACCGTAAAGTGAGAGGAAGCACCATGTATTTCGCGAAAAAATATTTGATTGCCGCATGTATTGTTACAGCTATCCCTGCACAGGCGGCGGCACCGATATCCGGCCGCTGGATCACGCAAAGCAAGGATGGCGTAGTTGAGATTTACCAATGCGGCGCGGCATTGTGCGGCAAGCTTGCGAAATTTTTGGTTAATCCTCCTGCTGGTCCGGGCGCAAAGGACATTAACAATCCCGATAAGGCATTACGCAGCAGGACAATTTTGGGTCTAAATGTCCTGACTGGTTTCAAAGCCGATGGCGAACAATATAAGGGCCAGATTTACGATCCGAAGTCTGGTAAAACCTACCGCTCGATTGTCTACAAAGGCAAATCCGGCAATCTCGTAGTTAAGGGATGTATTGGACCTTTTTGTCAGGCCCAGACATGGACGCCGGCGGGTTGAACATCATTTTTGCTGATATGCGATTGAGGCGCATCTGGATTTGGCGTTGATCGGGGTGCTCGCGCCAATATCCCGATCCTTGCATCTCCTCCAATGACAGCCAAAGCAGTTCACGCGCCGCGATGATTTCGGCGCTATTGCCCTTCATTAACGCGGTTTGCAGCTGCGCACTTCGGTGCTCCAGCTTGGCCTCTGCCATCATTGTCATCGTTTTCCCCTTTCGGGAGATTACGACCATCTGCGTACAGAATTTAGTTTCCGAACATTAGTTAAGCGCGCAACTTCCATCCTGAACGGAGGAGGAAATAACCGATAAGCCCAAGCATGGTGTTCAACGCCAGTAGCAAAAGCGCACCCAAAACAACGGGGCTGTCCGCATTGCCGATGAAGCCATAACGAAAACCCGATATGGCGTAGAAAAACGGATTGGCGTGGCTGATCGCTTGAAAGGTCGGCGAAAGCTTATCGACCGAGTAAAAGGTACCGGACAAAAGCGCTGCTGGAGCAACGACGAAATTGCTTACCGCGGCGGCATGGTCAAACTTCTCCGCCCAGATGGATGTCAGGACGCCAATCAGCGCCAGCATCGTCGACCCCATCAAACCAAACCACAACACCGCCCAAAAATGCGCAGGTGTTACATTGACGCCTGGCCAAATTGCCATGGCGAGCCAGATAGTCGCCCCAACCAGAAATGCCCGCGTCACCGACGCCCCAACAAGCCCCGCCAGTACTTCTGCATTAGACAAAGGCGGCATCAGATAATCGACAATCGTCCCCTGAACCTTGCCCACAAGCAGCGAAAAGCTGGAATTGGCAAAGGCGTTTTGCATCATGCCCATGATGATCAGGCCCGGCGCAATGAAATCGGCAAAGGAAACACCCAACACCGTTGGCTTAACCTTGCCAAGCGCGACGGTAAAAATGATGAGATATAGCAACGTCGTGATAGCAGGTGCCCACACGGTTTGCAGCTGCACCTTAAAAAAGCGGCGCACCTCTTTCATATATAAGGTTTGCAACCCGATCCAGTTTACATTCCGGATATGGCGTTCGCCATCAGGCAGTTGCACAACCGGGTGTGCATCCCTATCTTGGCCAAGAGCGCTTTTATGGTGGATAGTCATGGCGCAATCGACTATCGGCTTGCAGCGATAACCGCAAGGCGCAATTGCGCCGCATGCGCGGCATATACAACTAGCTATTGGAATCGAATTTATGTCCTGGACCGACGAGCGGATTGATCAATTAAAGGCGCTTTGGGACAAAGGCCTGACCGCGAGCCAGATTGCAGAGGAACTTGGTGGCGTGAGCCGCAACGCAGTTATCGGCAAGGCACATCGCTTGGGCCTGAAATCCCGCCCTTCGCCTGTTAAGGCCAATGACGCCGACAAGAAAGCTGCGCCTAAAAAGGCTGCGCCTGCCGCGGCTCCAGCCAAAGCGCCCGCCGCTGCAGCCCCTGCCCGTCCCCGCCCAGCAGCGCCGGTTGCAGAGCCTGTTGCGCCGGTGCGTGCCGATGACGACGCCGCAGAAGCGCCCGCACCGCGCGTTTCTTCATCACCACGCATTGTGTCGATCGGACCCGGCGGTTTCATGCGTCAGGGCCCCGGCGATCAGCAGGCACCCATCCCGCCTGCCCCGCCACGTCGTCTTGTGCCTGCTAAGCCAAGTCCCGAAATGGCTGATAAAACTTCCTTACTAGATTTGAACGAGCGTATTTGCCGCTGGCCACTTGGCCACCCCGGTGAGGCGGATTTCCATTTCTGCGGTGTGCCTGTGAACCCCGGATTTCCCTATTGCGTCGAACATTGCGGCCGTGCCTATCAGGCGCAGCTTCCGCGCGGTGTGCGTCGTCCTCCACCCCCCATGCCATTTGGCGGTCCACGGGTTCGTTAAGACAGCGGCGAGATAAAGCGTGGATCATCCATTTGCTGATCTCATCGGGTTGACTGTAGAACAACAAGGCGACGGTAGCAGCACCCTTCTGTTGCCGGTTGATGGCCGACATTTCAATCCGCACGGCGTTGTGCATGGCGCTGTCATTTACGCAATGGCGGACACTGGCATGGGCGCGGCGCTCTATTCGACGCTTGATGCCGGATATGCCTGCGCTACGGTTGATATCTCGATTAGCTATTTTCGGCCCGTCATGGAGGGCCAGTTGCTGTGCCAAACCGTTTTGGATAACAAGGGCCGAACGCTCGCTCATCTAACCGCCCGTATCACACAGAATGACAAGTTGATTGCCCAGGCGAGTGGTAATTTTGCCATTATGTCCACGCCCCCGGAAAGACGCTGATCCGGTTTATTTCCACAGCCGAGTATCGTTCGGCTGTTGCGCCGCCGACTCTCCCGAGCCTATAGCATAACTATGACCGATGACCTGTTTGGCGGGAGCGCAGCCGCAACCGCCGCATCCAATGATTATACCGCTTCAGCGATTGAAGTGCTGGAGGGACTTGAGCCGGTTCGCCGTCGTCCCGGAATGTATATTGGCGGCATCGACGAAAGGGCATTGCATCACCTTGCCTCAGAAGTACTCGACAACTCCATGGATGAGGCTGTGGCCGGCCATGCCAGCCGTATCGAAGTGCATTTGGGCGTTGGCAACCGCCTGACCATCACCGACAATGGGCGCGGCATTCCCGTCGACCCGCATCCAAAATTCCCCGATAAATCCGCGCTTGAGGTCATATTGACCACATTGCACTCCGGCGGCAAGTTCACGGACAAGGCCTATGCGACATCAGGTGGTTTGCACGGTGTTGGTGTGTCGGTCGTCAATGCCTTGTCGATCGACACTTTGGTTGAAGTGGCACGCAACAAGCAATTATATCGCCAACGCTTTGCCCAAGGGCATCCGGTGGGCAAGCTGGAGGAGCTCGGCCCGACCCCAAACCGGCGCGGTACGACGATTGCGTTTACCCCCGATCCCGAAATTTTTGGTGCGGACGCAAAGTTTAAACCTGCGCGGCTGTTCCGCCTTGCGCGGTCAAAAGCCTATTTATTTGCGGGCGTCGAAATTCGTTGGCGCTGCGATGCGGAACTGGCCAGCGCAGATGTGCCTGCCGAAGCGGTGTTTCAATTCCCCGGCGGTCTGTCCGACCATTTGCGCGAGCAGCTTGGTACTCGCGCCTGCGCGACAACCGAATTCTTCGCCGGAACGCAGGATTTTCCCGACGCGCAAGGGCGTGTTGAATGGGCGATTTCATGGCCCTTATATTCGGACGGTGCCTATAGCTGGTATTGTAATACCATCCCCACGCCCGATGGCGGCACGCATGAAGCGGGCGTCCGCGCTGCGCTTACCAAGGGATTGCGCGCCTTTGGCGAATTGATTGGCCAGAAAAAGGCCGCGCAGATTTCGGCAGAAGATATCTTCAACGAAGCCGAATTGATGCTGTCGGTGTTCATCCGCAACCCGCAATTCCAAAGCCAGACCAAGGACCGGCTGACCTCGCCTGAAGCCACGCGGCTTGTCGAAAACGCCGTGCGTGACCATTTCGACCATTATCTTGCCGGCAATATGGAACGCGGCAAGGCGTTGATGGGCTTCATTCTTGAGAAAGTAGACGACCGCCTGCGCAGGAAAGCGGAGCGCGAAGTGAAGCGCAAAACCGCGACCTCAGGGCGCAAGGTCCGCTTGCCTGGCAAGCTTACCGATTGTGCATCAGATGACCCCACCGGCACCGAATTGTTCATCGTCGAAGGCGACAGCGCAGGCGGCAGCGCCAAGCAAGCGCGCAACCGCAAGACGCAGGCGATTTTGCCGATCCGGGGTAAAATCCTGAACGTTGCTTCTGCCACCGCCGAGAAGATCCGCGCGAACAATGAAATCGCCGATCTCCAACTCGCGCTTGGCTGTGGCATACGCAAGGACTGTAACCCCGACAATCTGCGCTATGAACGCATCATCATCATGACCGACGCAGATGTCGATGGCGCGCATATCGCAACCTTGCTGATGACATTCTTTTTTCAGGAGATGGCGGAAATTGTGAAGGCTGGACATCTGTTCCTCGCCCGCCCACCGCTCTATCGCCTGACGCATGGCAGCCAAAGCGTGTACGCCGCCGACGACGCCCATCGCGCCGAATTGGAAGCGACTGTGTTTAAGGGCAAGAAGGTCGATGTTGGCCGCTTCAAGGGATTGGGCGAAATGAACCCCAATCAGTTGAAAGAAACGACGATGGATCCGGCGACCCGATCGCTGATCCGCATCACTTTGCCGCATGAATATGAACGCCGCGCCATGGTGAACGATTTGGTCGACCGCCTTATGGGCAAAAATCCGGAGCACCGGTTCAACTTCATCCAAGAAAACGCAGCGCAGTTGGATGAGGACGCGATTGACGCTTAAAACGGCGGTAGTTTCTTACCCAGTCAATGCCTCAACCAACGCCTTCACCTTTTTCTGCCGCCATTGCGGCAAGGGGGCCAGTAGCCAGTAAGCGTCATCGCTTTCCCGCGCATTGTCCGTAGCGCGGACTTTGCCGCTCGCCAAATCGGCCTCGGCAAGCAGAAGCGGAACGGTCGCCTTGCCCAGCCCGATCGCCGCGGCCTCAATGGCCAGGCCAGCATCGGCGACGCGCAAGGCAGCAACCCCATCGACCATCGGACAATTGGGCCAGCTGATTGGTGTTTCTGCCCCGCCCTCTGGCGCGGCAACGGTGACATACGCGCCCGCCGCAAGCCTAACGCCCTCATGTTCGCCGGGGCCCGTTGTCAGGCGGATGGCGAGGTCCAGATTGGCCTCGGTAAAATCCACATCTTCGTCCGCAGCGACCAACGTGAATCGCGTGTCAGGGTTGGCCTTGCTAAAGATCGCGAGCCGGCCGGCCAGCCATTTGGCGGTAAAATCACGCGGCGCGGCGATGGTAAGCGCATTGGATGATTGCCCCGCCTGCATCGCGCGAACCGATTCTTCGAACTGAAGGAACCCTGCGCGTAAGGCATCAAGGCCATTTGCGGCCTCGTCTGTGAGTTCAAGCCCTTTGGGGGTGCGGCGGAACAGTACAACGCCCAACATATCCTCAAGCGCGCGTATCTGTTGCCCTACGGCTGCTGGCGTCACGGCAAGCTCGTCCGCAGCCTTCGTAAAGCTTAAATGGCGGGCCGCTGCGTCCAGCACGCGCAGACCGTTCAAGGGGAGATGCGTGCGCTTCATCGCTGCATGCTCATCGTGCCGTGGCCGGTGCCACCAATGTGAAGCGCGGAATCTCCGCAAGGAATGTCGTGCCGTCTTCGCGTACGAAGCGATATTGCCCCTCCATCATGCCGCTGGGTGTCGGTAGCGGGCAGCCGGAGACATAATCATGGCTTTCACCAGGGAGAAGAAGTGGTTGTTCGCCAACAACGCCGTCGCCATCAACATGGCTTATCGTGCCGCGGCCATCGGTAATCCGCCAGTGCCGTGTCATCAACTGCACCGATTCTGCGCCGCCATTTTCGATGCGGATATGGTAGGACCAGAACCAGCGTCCTTGGGCTGGCGTGGATTGCTCCTCTAAAAAGTTCGGCGATACGCGCACGGTAATGCCATCGGTGGTGGCGCTGATCGCAAAGAATGCATCTAGGATGCTGGTCATAAACCCGCTGCCTTTAACGCCTGATCCAAATCTTCGATTAAATCAGCGGGGTCTTCCAACCCGACATTGATACGGATCAAGCCTTCGCCAACGCCCATGGCTTCGCGGGCTTCGGGGCCCATGCCGTGGTGCGTCGATGACGCGGGGTGGCACATCAGGCTGCGTGCATCGCCAATGTTGTTCGATATGTCGATCAATTGCAGCCCATTGAGCAACGCATGCGCTTGTTTGCGACCGCCATCGACGGAAAACGCAAAGATCGGGCCGCATGCCTTCATCTGCTGCATCGCGAGTGTATGTTGTGGATGGCTTTCAAGCCCGGGATGCATGATGTGCGGCACCCGCGCCTCAAGGAATTTGCCAACCTTAAGCGCGTTCTCCGACTGCCGCATGGCACGCAGTTCCAACGTCTCAAGCCCCTTATGCACCACCCATGCATTAAAGGGCGACAGGTTTGGTCCCGTGTTGCGCTGAAATGGCAATAGCACCTCATCCATCCATTTCTGGGAACTACACACAGCGCCTGCCAGAACGCGGCCCTGCCCGTCCATCAACTTCGTCGCGCTATAGGCAACAACGTCGGCGCCAAAGTCCATCGGGCGCTGCAGCACGCTGGTGGCAAAAGCATTGTCGACCACCGTGGTAATCCCATGTTCCCTCGCCAGCCCGCAGACATAGGCCATGTCGACAATGTCCATCGTCGGGTTCGCAGGCGTTTCAAAGAAGAACACTTTCGTATTCGGCTGAATCGCCGCCTTCCACGCATCATTGTCCCGGCTGTCTATCGTGGTCGTGCTGATGCCCCATTTGGGAAGCAAATTGTCGGTCAGCCAACGGCATGAGCCAAAGGCGGCGCGCGCGGCGACAACATGGTCACCCATTTGCAACTGGCACAATAACGCCGTTGTCATGGCGGCCATGCCCGTAGCTTGCGCGCGGCAGGCTTCGGCCCCTTCCATCAGCGCAATGCGTTCTTCGAGCATCTGGACAGTCGGGTTTTGCAACCGCGAATAGGTCATGCCGTCTTGTTCACCAGCAAAACGGGCCGCAACGGTTTCGGCGTTGTCATAGGTAAAGCCCGACGACAGGAACAACGCTTCAGACGTCTCGCCATGCTCGCTGCGCCATGTGCCGCCACGCACCGCTTGGGTAGCGGGGCGCCAATGCTTCGTAATTTCGCGATTCTGGCCTGTAGTTTTCTTCATGGGTTCGCTTTTCGTAGAGTGCGGGGCTCAGGTCAAGGCAGCAAGAACGGCATCACCCATTTCGCGGGTTGAGTGGCTGCCGCCAAGGTCAGGCGAACGTGCACCTGCGGCAAGTGCCTTGGCCACAGCAGCTTCGATACGGTCGGCATGCTCTGGCAGGCCAAGCGAGTATCGTAGCATCATCGCGGCGGACAATATGGTGGCGAGCGGGTTGGCCTTGCCTTGCCCCGCAATATCGGGCGCACTGCCGTGAATAGGCTCATACAGACCCTTTTGCGCGGCATCCAAGGACGCGCTGGGTAACATTCCTATGGAGCCAGCGCACATGCTTGCCTGATCGGACAAGATGTCGCCGAACAAATTACCCGTGACGATAACATCAAACTGCCCGGGGTTGCGCACCAACTGCATCGCGCAATTGTCGACATACATGTGGCTCAACACGACTTCGGGATATTCGGCATGGGTTTCGATCACAACATCGCGCCACAATTGCGACGTCTCAAGCACATTGGCCTTGTCCACCGAGCAGAGTTTCTTGCCGCGCGCCATGGCGGTTTCAAAACCGACGCGGGCGATGCGGCGCACCTCATCCTCATTATAAGACATGATGTCATAGCCTTCCCGCTTGCCATCGGCGGTTTTGCGCATGCCTTTTTCCCCAAAATAGACGTCGCCGTTCAATTCGCGGATGATGATCATGTCGATTTGTGTGGCCACCTCCGGTCGAAGCGCACTTGCGTCGGCAAGCTCGGGAAACAAGGTGGCTGGGCGCAGGTTGGCGAACAAGGACAGTTCCTTACGCAAGCCCAAGATTGCCTGTTCAGGGCGCAAATGGCGTTCCAGCGCGTCGCAATCGGGGTCGCCCACGGCGCCAAACAAAATCGCGTCGGCGCGCTTGGCGAGGGCCAGCGTATCCGCAGGCAAAGGATGGCCTGTTGCTTTATAGGCCGCACCGCCGACAAGCGCTTCTTCAAACGTCAGCCCATCTATGCGCAACGCATCCAACACGCGCCGTGCTTCGGTAATGACTTCGGGACCAATTCCGTCCCCAGGTAACAAGGCAATAAGCATAGACATAAGTACAAAACTTTCTTGTCATGCTGAACTCGTTTCAGCATCTTACTTTCAAAGCCGGTATTAAGACCCTGAAACGGGTTGAGGGTTACAGGCCAAACTTTATCCCTCCCCTGCCAATAGCAGCGGGCTTATGCAACCGCCCTTTTCAACCGCTCCACCAAGCGTTCGCGCGCCGCCATCACGTCGGCGCGGCGGTCGCCTAGGACATGCGCCACCAGACGTTTGCGCGTCTGCGCCATCATCGCCACGGGCGCGCTGTCGGTATCATGGTCCTCGGCATAGCCAAGCTCGGCCAGCAACAGCGTCTCATATTGGGCAACAGCCCCCGCCCACACCCGTGCCGCAGGGGCAAGCTCAATTGCCGAGAGCAGGCCGTCAATGGCGCTATGGACCCGCGGATATGGGGCGCCTTCTGCCAATGTAGCCGCTGTCAGGGCCGTGACCCAGTCAATTGCCGCAATCGCGAGCGGCTCGCCCAATAAATGCGCGCGGCTGTGTAATGGTTCGGGTGTAAGGCGCGCCAATTGCCCCGCTATGCGCGTGCGCCATTCGCCCTTGATAACATTGCCGGGGATAAGGACCGGTCGCAACTGTCGCCCACGCGCGCCTTGCACATAGCCAGCGAGCATGCCGTACTCCGCCGTAAACGCCCGCACGATCGCACCCGTTTCGCCATGGTTGCGGACAGCGCAGATGATGGCAGATGCCGAAATATCCATGCGCCCTCATGCCAAGACTGCGGCGTGAGGGGAAGTGCTATCCTGCGTCCGCGTCGACCACGAATAGGGTCGCGTCCTGATATTTTTCCGCAGCCGGTTCGAACAAGGCGTCGATTGCAAACGGCTGGTCTATTAACTGGAGGTCGTTCAGCCCCGACAAATGAAACGCACCCAGCTTCTTCTCACGGCGAAGCTCACCATTTTTTTCCAGTATCACGGCATCCACGAACAAGGCGCTGTGCTTGGAATAGAGGACATGCGGGGCCAGCTTCATCGCCACATTATTGTACACCGCAGTGACACATTTTTTGAGCGCGATAGCTTCAAGCAATAGCTGATTGTTTGTCATGCGCTGTCTGTATCGAACCCGCGGTGCGGCGCAATCAATATACTGCGCGGCGCGCTAAATATTTATTGTGCTTTGGCATGCCCTGCGATCAGATCAACCATGCGCCCAACTTGCGACGGCGGCAAATCATGGGCCATTTCTGGGATAATCTCCAAACGCGCATTGGCCACGAGCCGTGCAATGTCTTCGCTTCCCTCTTTGGGGACAAGCGGGTCAGCGCCGCCATGCACGACTAAGGTCGGCACTTTAACGGTTTTCAGGCGGCTCACGCGGCTACCGTCGGCTATAATCGCCAGCAACTGCCGCTTCATGCCGATGGGATAATAGCTCCGGTCAAACGCGCGCGCAGCCATATCCTCAAACGCACTATTGGGCCGTTTCTTATCGGCGTAGGAAATCGTTTCAAGAGACTCAGCGCCCAAGCGTACTGCCTGTTCGCGCGTCGGGTTGGACGGGCGCGGCGCCATCAACCGCTTGCGTATATCGGCGCGCGGTCCTGGAAGCCCCGCCCGCCCGCTGGTGGACATGATGGACGTCATCGTCAATATCCGATCCGGATGATGTGCCGCCATCAATTGCACGATCATGCCACCCATTGATGCGCCAGCAATATGCGCCTTTGCGATGCCAAGCGCATCCAGCAAGGCAATGCCATCCTGCATCATGTCCGTCAGCGTGTACGCTGCCCACGTCGGCAAGCCAACGCGGGCCTTGACCATAGTCCAGATCAGATTGGGTGCGGGCGCTCCATCCATGCGTTGCGACAGGCCAACATCGCGATTGTCATAATGAATGACGCGAAAGCCCTGCGCCACCAGCCCTTGAATCATATCTTCCGGCCACGCAATCATCTGCGTCCCAAGCCCCATGACGAGCAGGATCACTGGCGCATCGGCAGGTCCGCTTTCTTCATAATAGATATCGATATTGTTCGCGCGGACGGTTGGCATATGTCTCTCCCTGTCGCGCTTTTGTAATCAGGCAATTCACAACTGCAAGCGATAGTCATCCGTTGCTATGATAGTAATCATATACCGTTTGCGCGACGGCGGCGGACACACCCGGCGCTTTTTGTAAGTCTTCAAGGCTGGCATTGCGCACCGCGCGGGCCGTGCCAAAATGCATCAGCAACGCCTTTTTGCGCGACGGGCCAATGCCTGGCACTTCATCAAGCGGGCTGACGGTAATGGCCTTGCTGCGCTTGGCACGATGCGCGCCAATGGCAAAGCGGTGCGCCTCATCGCGCAATCGCTGCAAATAGAACATGACCGGCGCGTTGACCGGCAGCGTAAACTCGCGGCCATCGGGGAAATGAAATGTCTCACGCCCGGCATGACGGTCAGGGCCCTTTGACACGCCGATAAAGGCAACATCCTCGACCCCCAATTCGCGCACGATCTGCATGACGGAGCTCATTTGCCCTTTGCCGCCGTCGATCAGGACGAGGTCAGGCCAGTTTTCGTCGCGCTCCTGATCGGCATCGTCCGCCATCAACCGGCCAAAGCGCCGCGCCATCACTTCGCGCATCATGGCGAAGTCATCACCCGGCGCCATGTCGGGGTTTTTGATGTTAAACTTGCGATACTGGCCCTTAATGAAGCCTTCCGGCCCAGCGACGATCATCGCGCCAAGCGCGTTGGTCCCTTGAATATGGCTATTGTCATATACTTCGATCCGCCGCGGGGGTTCGGGAAGCTCGAACAGGTCAGCAACCTCTTGCAGCAATTTGCCCTGCGTCGTGCTTTCGGCCAGCTTGCGATCGAGCGCTTCTTCGGCGTTGCGCGTGGCTTGTTTTACAAGGCGCACCCGGTCACCACGTTGCGGCACGCTAATCTCAATCTTGCGCTCGGCGCGTTCGGACAACGCCTGCGCCAACAAATCCGCCTCCGTCAGTTGCCTGTCCAGAAAAATGCATTTTGCGGGCGGGACATCTTCATAAAATTGCGCAAGGAAGCTGATGAACACTTCATCCTCGCTTATTTCGGCAACATGGGCGGGGAAGAAAGACCGATGCCCCCAATTCTGCCCACCACGGATAAAAAACGCCTGAATACCCATCACACCATTGCGGTGCGCCAGCGCGAATATGTCTGCATCGCCAACACCTTGGGCGTTAATCGCCTGCGACCCTTGAATGAAGGTCAGCGCCTTTAACCGGTCACGGACCATGGCGGCGCGTTCGAAATCCAATGCCTCGGCGGCGGTCTCCATTTCCTGCGCCAGCTTTGCCTGCACAACGGAGGATTTGCCATCGAGAAAGGATTTGGCATCGGCCACAAGGCTTTCGTACGCGCTGTCATCGATACGCCCGACGCACGGCGCCGAACAACGTTTGATTTGATACAACAAGCAAGGCCGGTCGCGGTTGTTGAAGAAGCTGTCGGAGCAACTGCGCAGCAGGAACAGTTTCTCCAGCGCATTCAGAGTCTGGTTGACGGAGCCTGCACTGGCGAACGGGCCATAATATTGGCCCTTATGCCGCCGTGCACCGCGATGTTTTTGAATGCGTGGAAATTTATGGTCCGCACGCAACAATATGAAGGGAAAGCTTTTATCATCGCGCAACAGAACATTGTAAGCGGGGCGGTAACGCTTGATCAATTGCGCCTCAAGCAACAGGGCCTCAGCCTCGCTGTTGGTAGTGACGATAGTCATGGAACGCGTCAGCGCGACCATCCTGCGCAGGCGGTTGGGCATCCGGTCGATCTGCACATAATTACCGACGCGTTTCTTTAACGCTCTGGCCTTGCCCACATAGAGCACATCGCCGCGTGCATCATGCATGCGATAGACGCCGGGCTTAAGCGGCAGGGTCTTTAGGACATTGCGGATCGCAGCAATGCCAGTGTCGAGATCAGGCGTGTCCGCGCCCCGCACCGCGTAGGTCGCCTGTTCCTCGTTGAAGCGGGAGGCCGCGTTGGGCTGGTCAGGACGGTCGGCTTTAGACATGATGCCTGCCATGTAGGCGGAGCAACCCGCATACTCAATCTCAATCCCGCGAAGGTGGATTTAAGTGGTCCTGAACCTAGTTTAGCTGCGCAATCGATTCGTCGATAAGCGCGGCGTCGGCCTTGGCATCATGATGCACGGCAATAAGCTGCGCCGCTGCGGCTGATGCCGCGGAAGCCGCCTTTTTACGGACATCGGCAATCGCGGCGCGTTCAGCGGCGGCGATTTTTTCCTCGGCTGCCTGTGCACGACGGCCAATCAATGCCGTTGCATCGGATTTGGCGCGAGCAACAATCAACTTGGCTTCTTCTTCCGCCGCAGCCTTCATCGCCTCGGCGTCAATTGCCGCCTGCTTGGCCTTGGCTTCATATTCAGACTTGATCGCTTCAGCTTCGGCGCGCAGCGCTGTTGATTGGTCCAACTGCTGCTTGATGCCTGCAATCTGTTTGTCCAGCGCACCTGCGATCATGGCAGGAACCTTTTTCCAGATGGCCAGCGCAAGCACCACCAACATCGCCAACGCGACGAGCATCGTGGCGTCAAAACCAAGCGCAGATGGCGTGGTATGTTCGCCGGCCGGTGCTGCCTCTGTACCCGAATGGGTCACAGGGACGGCGTCGTCCTCCAACATATCAAGTGTCTTATCGGCTTCCTGCAATTTGGCTGCAGGTGCCGCCATATCGCTTGCGGGTGCTGCGGCGGTGGCCGCTTCGGTTGCAATAGTGGGATTAGCCATGCGACATTACCGCCTTCACTGCTTTTGCGGCTTGCGCAGATGTGACCTTGGCACCGGAAACCTTAGCAACGATATCCGCCGCAGCGTCTGCCGCAACGGCTTCAATGCCTGCCAATGCCTTGGCTGTCGCCTTTGCCAGCTCTGCTTCAGACGCAGCGACCTTAATGCTGATTTCGGCATCGGCCTTCGCCAGACGCGCATCGGCGTCCTTTGCGGCCTTCGCCTTGGCAGCGGAGGATTTGGCTTGCGCCGCGTTCCGTGCCGCCGTTAAGTCGGCAGCACCGCTGTCGCCCAGATTGTCGGCCTCTGCCCGCGCACGCTCAGCCGCAGCAAGGTCGTCCGCAATCTTGCGATTACGCGCGTCCATGCTCGCTTCAATTTTTGGCAACATGCCATGGCCGATCGTAAAATAGATCAGGCCAAAGACAATAAGCAGCCAAAAAAACTGCGATGCATAGGTTTCAAGGATCTGACTAATCTGGGGCATATTACGCGCTTGTCCTTATGAAAGAATGCCCCGGCATTGTGCCGGGGCGAAACCGTCAATTAGGCAACGAAGATCAGGATCATCGCAACAACGAACGCAAGCAGACCGAGAAGTTCGGCAGCTGCGAAGCCGATGAACAAACGACCCTGCTGACCGTCAGCTGCTGCAGGATTGCGCAAAGCGCCCTGAAGAAACGAACCGAAAACGTTACCAACACCACCAGCGGCGAGGCCGGCACCAATTGCTGCAAGACCTGCACCGATCAATTTTGCTGCTTCTGCGTCCATGATAATAACTCCTGTCAAAAATA
>CAIJLW010000129.1 GCA_903821685.1 uncultured Sphingomonadales bacterium
CCGCTGCTGCACTTGCTTCGGGCCTTTTTGGGCTATTGATGTTTTTAGGACTACCCGTTTTAGCCGCCGCGATTATCAGCGCACTGGCCGGCTTTGCTTTGCGCGCAATGGCCATTTGGAAGGGTTGGGCAATCCCGGCCTATCGCGGCTGATCAGCGCAAACGGTTTGGAAATAGCCGCCTGAGGTTGGCGATCTTCGGCTTGTCCCATTGAACGATATACGGGTGACTTGGGTTCTTCGCCATGAAGTTTTGGTGATAGGATTCCGCCGGATAGAAGCTCAACGGTTCAATCCGCGTTACAATCCGTTTCTTCCAATACGCTGCCTTGTCCAATTGGGTGATATAGGCCCGCGCCGCAACCCGCTGCGGTGCGTTGGTAGGAAATATCGCAGTGCGGTATTGCCTCCCATGGTCTGGACCCTGCCGATTAAGTTGCGTTGGATCATGCGTTACGGAAAAGAATATGTGCAACAGGTCATTGTAGCTGACAACCGCTGGATCATAATAGATCCGCACGGCTTCCGCATGGCCAGTGATGCCAGTGCTGACGGAGTCATAGTCGGCCGTAGCCCGCGTGCCGCCTGCGTAGCCAGACTCGACCCGCGCAACACCTTTTAGGCCCTCAAACACAGCCTCAACACCCCAGAAGCAACCACCCGCAAATATAGCAACCTGCTGGCCCTTAGGCTCAACGATGCGCATTGAGGGTGCTGCGATGCGGATGCCTTCAGCTGCCTGCGCGATACCGACCGGCGAAGTGAAGTCTGACCCGCAGGCTGTTGCCAGTGCAAGAAGTAGCGGAATACTCGCCGCTTGGAACATGCGGTTACGGCGCATGGGGAACAGTGCCATGAGGTACGTCACCAATGGAAATAAACTGTGTCGCCTCAACTGTGACATCGCTCGCGCTGGCTGGCTTAATTATGGCAAGGCCGGCAGCGCCAATGGCAAAGCCGCCTAACAGGCTGAGGAACAGATCGGAACGCAGAAAATTGAAAATGCTGTCCATGAAATTCTCGCTATTTGGCGCCCCGATTTGCGCACCTATATAGTTACGCAATAATGCTTGAAATGGCTTTAAGCAGAAGTCTGATGAAGGTGGGCTTAACCGGATTGCACTCAGCTAAGTGCCGCGCAAGCCAACTGGATGCGCGTGCACGCTTCTTTCAAGATATCCGACGAGGTGGCGTAAGAAATCCGGAAGCCCGGTGACAGGCCAAAAGCCCCGCCATGCACGGCAGCCACCCGGTATTCGTCGAGGAAATAGTCGATGAGTTGCGCGTCAGTTTGAATAATTTTGCCCTGCGGCGTAGTCTTGCCCATCACGCCGGTTGCGTCAGGATACACGTAGAATGCGCCTTCTGGTGTCGGGCAGCTCAACCCTGGCGCATCATTGAGCATGGCGACAACAAGGTCCCTACGCGCGCGAAACGCTATGTTGCGTTCGCGCAAAAAGTCCTGCGGTCCGTTGAGCGCAGCAAGCACCGCATATTGGCTGATCGAACATGGGTTGCTAGTAGATTGCGACTGCAAATCCGCCATGGCCTTTATCAACCACGCAGGACCACCTGCATAGCCAATCCGCCAGCCGGTCATGGCATAAGATTTTGACGCGCCATTCATGGTTAGCGTGCGGTCATAGAGCGCCGGACACACCTGAAGCATCGTTGCAAAGGGCTTTGGCGCGTACCAGATATGCTCATACATGTCGTCGGACAGCAGCATGACATGCGGATGCTTTAACAGCACCGCACCAAGCGCCTTGAGTTCATCCGCATCATAGGCCGCGCCTGTCGGGTTGGATGGGGAATTCAAAATAAGCCAGCGGGTCTTGGGCGTGATGACTGCGTCCAATTGCTCGGCCGTGATTTTGTAATCCTGCGCAGCGGTCGCCATAACAATGACTGGGGTGCCGCCCGCAAATTGAACGATGTCCGGATAGCTGACCCAATATGGCGCGGGGATGATGACCTCATCACCCTTGTCGATGGTCGCAACAAGCGCATTGAACAGGGTATGCTTGCCGCCCGAGTTCACGGTGATTTGCTTAGGCGTATAATCGATATTGTTGTCACGCTTGAACTTAGCGATGATCGCTTGCTTGAGCGGCGCGATGCCGTCGACCGCGGTATACTTAGTCATCCCGTCACGGATGGCTTGAATGGCAGCTTCCTTGACAAAGTCAGGCGTATCAAAATCAGGCTCACCGGCCGATAGGCCTATCACATCAATGCCTTGCGATTTCAGATCAATCACGCGTCCCGACATGGCAAGCGTCGCAGAAGGAGCAATCCGCCCGAGGGCAGCCGACAGATGGTCAATCATCATCATACTTTCGCGAAATTATGGAACAGAAATTGCGTGCTTGGCCCTAATGGCTCGCCAAAAGTTACGCAACCCTATTGGCCCTTATTAATCCACGCAGGCTGTTTCCGACCAAAAATCCACCGGCCAGATCGCTTATCCTTAAGTCAGCTTCTATCACTTTTCCAGACCCAAGCAGTTCCCGCCGCAATATCGAAGGCAGCAACCCGGTCTCAAGCCGCGGGGTCAACAGTCTGCCATCGCGCTCCACAAACAAAGCGGTAATGCTTCCTTCGGTTAGCAGGCCGTCAGTTCCGACAAAGACCACTTCGTCGCAATCGGGCCGCGCCTTGCGGGCGTTGTCATAAAATGCGCGATCGGTAATCTTGTGCCGAAGTCGAAAGTCTCCAGCGTCGACGGGCAGCGGGACAATGCGTACGCGCCACTCAGTTACATCTTCCAACGGCCAAATTTCAACTGCCTGTGCGCCATGCCGCGACACCATCAGCCGGATTTTTGACAGCCGCGCGGCGTGGATAATGCCCGCATGTAAGCGATTGCGTATTGCGTGTACGTCAAATTCAAAACCAAAAGACGATGCGCTGGTCTTCATACGTTCAAGATGCTGCTCAAGCCGCAAAATCCCCGCCAGGGGTTCAAAACGCATTGTTTCGATCAGGTCAAACCCGTGATTATCCAACTTGGCGAAATCCCCCTTGGCCAGACATTCGGCCCATTCATCCGCTTCGTGAGAATCGGCCACAATCCCTGACCCCAAACCTAACGACAGCGACTTTGTCGCGTCACACACGGTAAAGGTGCGAATGGCAACGTTGAATGCCGCTTCACCATTGGCGTCTATGCGCCCAATTGAGCCACAATATATGCCCCGTGAGGCATTTTCTACTTCTTCGACAACTTGCATGGCACGAATTTTGGGTGCGCCAGTGATGGAACCGCAAGGAAACAAAGCCCTTATGACGTCGACAGAATCCGTCCCATCGGCTAACACGCCAGTCACTGTTGAAGTCATCTGATGAACTGTTGGGTAGCTTTCAATGTGAAAAAGCGCGGGCACCTGAACACTGCCTGCCGCGCAGACGCGTGACAGGTCATTACGCAACAGGTCTACAATCATCAAATTTTCCGCGCGCTGTTTTGGATCGGTGCGGAGACGTTCAGCAACTTCTGCGTCTTTTGGGGGATCGGCTTGCCGTTGGGCGGTGCCTTTCATCGGCTTGGTCGTGACCCTTTGATTTTTCAGTGCGAAAAATAATTCAGGCGAAAAGGACAAATAATGCGCCTGCCCCGTCCAGATGACGCCGCCATAGCCAGCACGGGCACGCCCGCGCAACGCGGCGTATAAAGCCAAAGGATCACCGGCATAGCTTGCCGATAAAGGAAATGTCAGATTGGCCTGATAGATATCACCTGCGCAAATATATTCCTGCACCGCCGCGAAGGCCCGGCTATAATCGGCGCGCGATATGCCGGGACGAAGTTCGGATAGCCAGGTGCCCGCGGGATTCGGCAACAGCGACGGCACGACGTCGGCCGCTATCGTCTGGAAACCTGTAAACACGCCGAACCAAGCCTGCAATTCAGCTGCCACCGGTGACAAATTCGGCAAGAAATGCGCGCCAGCGCCATAGTTGAAAAATCCTCCTACATATAGGCCATCTTGCTGCGCCTGACGTAATGCGACAAGCAGCGCTTCAAGCTCGTCGCCATTTTTGGCAGTCAATGTTGCAACAGGATTGGTATACAGCCGGGCAGGCGACGCACCATCGGCCCGCGCGTCATCTAGTAAAACAAAAGGCCCCTCGAGAGGGGTCATGTTGCGGCTATTTTTGGAGCGGGTGAGGGGAATCGAACCCCCGTATTCAGCTTGGGAAGCTGCTGCTCTACCATTGAGCTACACCCGCACGCCCTTAGGCATTTTATCCCGCTAGATAGGATTTTGCCAATGCCCAAATTCTCAGCCTCTCAAGCGTTCAGCATGCCAAGTAAGATGCGCGCCCATGAAGGTCGAGATGAAATAATAGCTGTGGTCATAACCGGGTTGCATGCGGATGGTCGCTGCCTGACCAACGGCGGCGCACTGCTCTACAAGCAAATGCGTCTTGAGCTGTGCCTCCAAGAAATTGTCGTCGCTGCCTTGGTCAACCAAAAGGTCTGGCAGGCGCGCACCGTCTGCTATCAGCGCAACGCTGTCATAAGCGCGCCACTGCGCCCGGTCTTGTCCGATATAGCCGCCCAGCGCCTTTTCGCCCCAGGGGCAGCTCAAAGGCGACACGATCGGCGCGAGCGCGGATGTTGAACGGAACCGCCCTGGGTTCCGCAGACTGATCGTCAACGCGCCATGTCCACCCATCGAATGCCCCATGATTGCTTGCCGCTGCATATCGGCTGGGAAATGCGCTGCGATAAGCGCGGGGAGCTCGGTTTCGATATAATCGCGCATCCGGTAATGGGTATCAAAGGGCGCCTGAGTCGCGTCGACATAAAATCCAGCGCCAAGGCCAAAGTCATACGCGCTTTCTGCGTCATCGGGAACGCCCTCACCGCGCGGACTGGTGTCTGGCGCGATGAAGATTAAACCCAGCTCAGCGCAGGCGCGGCGAAATTCGCCTTTCTCGGTCACATTAGCGTGGGTGCAGGTCAGGCCCGATAGGAACCATACAATCGGAAGGGTTTCGCCCTCTACATGCGGCGGAACATAGACCGAAAAAGTCATGTCTGTACCGGTTGCCTTTGATGCGTGTCGATACACGCCCTGGACGCCACCGAAAGATGTGTTGGTAGATAGGGTT
Organism: uncultured Sphingomonadales bacterium; assembly: GCA_903821685.1. Taxonomy (GTDB): domain Bacteria; phylum Pseudomonadota; class Alphaproteobacteria; order Sphingomonadales; family Sphingomonadaceae; genus Sphingorhabdus_B; species Sphingorhabdus_B communis. Next base: position 5,120 of record CAIJLW010000129.1, read on the forward strand.
TCGATGGTCATGCGGGCTCCAATGTCGGGATATTGCTGATCTGCGGTGGGTGCCGCCAAAAGGTTAGTGCGCGCACAAGGTCATCCGGCGCAAGGCCAAGCGTTGCACTGTTTCGTAATGGGTGACAGTTGATAAACTCTGCCTGCAAAAATGATACGTCGAGCACAAAAGTTACGGCGTCACTGCTATCGTTAATTGCTGCCAAAGCCGTGACAGAGCCGGGCGTGATACCAAGTAAGCGCTCCATATCCTCAGCCTTACCAAAGCTGACGCGGCCACAGCCTAACGCACTTGGCAGTGCCTTCAAATCAACCCGCGCATCCGCCGGAACGGTGACGAGAAAATAATGCCCCGCTTTGTCCTTGAGGAACAGGTTCTTTGTGTGCGCGCCGGGAATATTGTCCGTGTGCAGATTGCTCTCCGCCACCGTAAAGACGGCGGGATGTTCGTATATTGCATAGCCGATGCCAAGCGCAGTCAAGTCGTCATAAAGCTGCGTCTCGGCATCGGTCATGATTATTGCCGTGTCAGTCGGTGACGCGGTGCAGGGCGCACAGCTTATTGCCATCGGGATCACGCAAATACGCGAGGTACATTTTCATACCATTGCCTTCGCGAATGCCGGGCGCATCTTCAATCGCTTCACCGCCATTTTCGACGCCCGCCTGATGCCATGCATTGGCGTGTTCCGGGGTCATCGCGAAGCCAATAGTACAGCCATTGCCGTGCGTTGCCGGATTGCCGTCGATTGGTGGTGTGACAAGAAACAGCGATCCATTATGCATATAGATCAAACGGCCTTTGGGATCTTGGATCCCTGGCTTTCCGCCCATGGCAGCAAAGGTTGCGTCGTAGAATTTCTTTGAACGGGCAATATCATTGCTGCCGACCATCATGTGACTATACATTATCTCGTCTCCCTTAGATTAAAACACCACCACGCTGCGGATGGATTCACCTGCATGCATTAGATCGAACGCTTTGTTGATCTCTTCGAGACCCATGACATGCGTAATCATCGGGTCAATCTCGATTTTGCCGGTCATGTACATATCAACAATCTTTGGCACG
>CAIJLW010000130.1 GCA_903821685.1 uncultured Sphingomonadales bacterium
CGTGCCAAAGATTGTTGATATGTACATGACCGGCAAAATCGAGATTGACCCGATGATTACGCATGTCATGGGTCTCGAAGAGATCAACAAAGCGTTCGATCTAATGCATGCAGGTGAATCCATCCGCAGCGTGGTGGTGTTCTGAATGGCGACAATAGCTGACATATTGGCCGAGCATAAAGACAAGGAGGGGCCCCTCCTCCCCGTGCTGCACGATGTGCAAAAGATGTTCGGTCATGTCAGCGAGGAGGCTATGCGCGAGATTGCGCAGGCACTGAACCTGACCCGGGCGGAAGTATATGGTGTTGTCAGTTTCTATCATGATTTCCGCAAAGAAGTCGAACCCCGACCAGTTTTGAAACTATGCCGGTCCGAAGCCTGCAAGGCACGTGGCGTCGAAGCTTTGGTCCCCATCGCCGACAACCAAAGCCGCATAAAAGTGGAGGCCATTTATTGCCTTGGATTATGCGCGGTTGGTCCAGCTGCGATGGTTGGCGAAAAAGTCTATGCACGTTTGGACGGTGCTAAGTTCAAAACATTATTGGAGGCCATGTGACCGTCCGGATATCTGATGATGCCGTTGCGATCGCTTGCGGCGCGGACGACGTTGCGGCGGCATTCATTGCCGCGGGCGTCGCAGTCGAACGCGTTTCGAGTTGGGGCATGCACTGGTTAGAGCCGCTGGTTGATATTGACGGCATCGGCTATGGTCCGGTGTCGGTCGATCAGGTCGCGGATATAATCAACGGTAATGCGCCGTCCTTGGGTCGTATTGAGGATCATCCTTTTATCGCCAATCAAACGCGACTGACTTTCGCGCGCGCCGGCAAAACCCGCCCGCTTTCACTAGACGATTATTACGCGTCAGATGGCTGGCTTGGGCTGGCAAGGGCCCGCGAAATGGGCGCTCAAGCAACGATTGATACTGTCATGACGTCGGGGCTTCGTGGCCGTGGCGGCGCTGGTTTTCCGGCAGGCATAAAATGGCAGACGGTCGCGCGCGCCAGCGGTGACCAGAAATACATCGTCTGCAACGCAGACGAAGGCGACAGCGCCACTTTTGCCGACCGCATGGTGATGGAGGGCGACCCCTTCATGCTGATTGAGGGTATGGCAATTGCGGGTTTCGCGGTCGGCGCGGACAAGGGCTATGTGTATATCCGCTCCGAATATCCGCATGCTATCGCCAAGATGGAAGCCGCTATCAAGCTTTCGGCCCATTTGGTTGCGCCATTTGTCGTCGAAGTGCGCGTTGGCGCAGGCGCTTATATTTGCGGCGAGGAAACATCGCTGCTCAACAGCCTAGAAGGCAAGCGCGGCGAGGTTCGCGCCAAGCCACCCTTGCCCGCGCTGGAAGGCCTTTTTGGCAAACCAACAATCGTCAACAATGTGCTGACAGTGGCCGCTATACCATGGGTGTTACAGCATGGTGGCGAAGCATATGCCGCATTCGGCGCTGGCAGATCCAGGGGCACTATGCCCATCCAAATCGCTGGGAACGTAAAGCATGGTGGCCTTTACGAAGTTGCGTTCGGCATCACGCTTGGTGAACTTGTGCATGATATCGGCGGTGGCACAGCCAGCGGCCGCCCCGTGCGCTGCGTGCAAGTCGGTGGACCATTGGGCGCGTATATTCCGCCCGCACAGTTCCATCTTCCTTTTGATTACGAGGCGTTCGCTGCTGCTGACGCACTGATTGGCCATGCTGGCGTCAATATATTCGATGACACCGTCGATATGGCGCAAATGGCGCGCTTTGCGATGGAATTTTGTGCCGTGGAAAGCTGCGGGAAATGCACGCCCTGCCGGTTGGGAAGTACCCGCGGCGTCGAAACGCTGGACCAGATCATTGCTGGCAAAAATGTGGAAGCAAATCTCGCGCTGATTGCTGACTTGTCAGAAACTATGAAATTCGGCTCGCTCTGCGCCTTGGGCGGTTTCACGCCTTATCCTGTTATGAGCGCTATCAAGCATTTTCCCGAGGATTTCGGGTGAGAAGGCTAGGCGCGATCATTGCCGGCGGAAAGGCTACACGCTTTGGGAGCGACAAGGCTGCTGCAATGTTAAACGGCCGGCCACTGATTGAACATGTCGCCGATGGATTGCGCGAACAGGTCGACAGGCTCATTGTCTGCGGGCGTGCATGGCCGGGAATGGATGGGGTAGAAGACGCCCCCTTCCCCGATATGGGGCCTTTGGGCGGCCTGAATGCAGCGCTTCGATACGCGCAGCAAAACGGGTTTGATGAGGTGGTAACCGCTGGTTGCGATGTCGTGCCCGTCGCCCAATTTCTAATGAAACGTCCCGATGATCGTGCTATCTATATCGATGGGCATTATCTGTTTGGCGTGTGGCCCGTGGCGCTTGCGCCACGCCTTGAAATACATCTGCGCAATCAGGACAATTTGTCGATGCGCAGTTGGATCGCAGCAAGCGGCGCACAAGCAATCACATCTGCAAATGCTTTCCACAATTTGAACACGCCTTGGGACCTTGCGCAATATGCTGCGCAACGGTCGAATATTGGTATAAGGTAGAAACATGACGTACCAGCCGCAAAAAGATTTTGGAACACCGGAAAGTCGTTCGAACGAAGCGGTTTCGCTTACCATCGACGGCCGCAATGTCACTGTGCCTGCCGGCACAAGCGTTATGCGTGCTGCTGCCGAACAGGGCACGTCCATTCCCAAATTATGCGCCACGGACAGCGTGAAAAGCTATGGCTCCTGCCGTTTGTGCCTTGTTGAAATTGATGGCCGCAAAGGCACCCCGGCCAGTTGTACGACGCCGGTCGAGCCTGGTATGGTTGTACACACCCAGACCCCGCATCTGGCGAAATTGCGCAAAGGCGTCATGGAACTGTATATCTCAGACCATCCGCTCGATTGTCTGACATGTGCCGCCAATGGTGACTGCGAATTGCAGGATCAGGCCGGCGCTGTTGGCCTTCGTGATGTGCGTTATGACGTGCAGGCGACGCATCTTGGGCAGGAAAAAGATCACTCCAACCCGTATTTCGATTTCGATCCGAGCAAGTGCATTGCCTGCTCGCGCTGCATCCGTGCGTGCGACGAGGTGCAAGGCACGCTGGCGCTGACCATGGAAGGCAGAGGCTGGGATTCAAAAATATCCGCAGGCTTTGCTAGTGACAATTTTATGGGCTCCGAATGCGTATCTTGCGGTGCGTGTGTGCAAGCCTGCCCAACAGCAACGCTGGTAGAGAAAAAGGTTGTAGAGGTCGGCACACCCGAACGCAGCGTTGTTACGACCTGCGCCTATTGCGGTGTCGGCTGCACCTTCCGCGCAGAAATGCGCGGCGAGCAACTGGTGCGGATGGTCCCCTACAAAGACGGTAAGGCCAATCGCGGCCACAGTTGCGTGAAGGGTCGTTTTGCGTGGGGCTATGCCCAGCATCAAGAACGCATATTGAAGCCAATGATTCGCGCATCGATCAGCGATCCGTGGCGCGAGGTCGAATGGGACGAAGCTTTTGCCTACACCGCATCCGAACTGAAACGGATTAGCAAAAAATATGGCCGCAATGCCCTTGGCGGCATTACCTCGAGCCGCTGCACCAATGAAGAAACCTTCCTTGTGCAAAAGCTCGTCCGCGCAGGCTTTGGCAATAACAATGTCGATACTTGCGCGCGCGTGTGTCATTCGCCTACTGGATATGGCCTAAAAACAACCTTTGGCACAAGCGCGGGAACACAGGATTTTGATAGCGTCGAAGACAGCGACGTCATCCTGATAATCGGGGCCAACCCCACCGATGGCCACCCTGTTTTTGCCAGCCGGATGAAGCGCCGATTGCGCGGACAAGATGGACGCCCGGGTGCAAAGCTTATCGTCATCGACCCCCGCCGTACCGACATTGTGCGCTCACCGCACATCGAAGCGCAGCATCATCTTCCGTTACGCCCCGGCACCAATGTTGCCGTGCTGTCCGCGATGGCACATGTGATCGTGACCGAAGGTCTGACCGATGAGGCATTTATCCGGGAGCGTTGCGACTGGGATGAATATAGCCATTGGGCCGAGTTCGTATCGCAAACCCGCAACAGCCCGGAAAATTTACAGCCCGTTACCCTAGTTGACGCAGAAGAGCTGCGCGCAGCGGCGCGGCTATATGCAACAGGCGGCAATGGCGCGATCTATTACGGCCTTGGCGTCACCGAGCATTCCCAAGGCAGCTCGACCGTTATGGCAATCGCCAATTTGGCGATGGCAACCGGGAATATTGGCCGCCGTGGTGTCGGCGTAAATCCGCTTCGTGGCCAAAACAACGTCCAAGGCGCGTGCGACATGGGCAGTTTCCCGCATGAACTTGCGGGATATCGCCACATCAGCGATGGCGACGCGCGGCGATTGTTTGAAGATGACTGGGGCGTCACGCTGGATCCAGAGCCCGGCCTGCGTATTCCCAGCATGCTGGATGCAGCGGTCGACGGCGTGTTCAAGGCACTCTATTGCCAAGGCGAAGATATCCTCCAATCCGATCCGAACACGGCGCATGTGTCGGCCGGTCTGGCGGCGATGGAATGTGTGATCGTCCACGATCTTTTCCTGAACGAGACCGCGAACTACGCGCATATCTTCCTGCCTGGATCAACTTTCCTTGAAAAGAACGGCACTTTCACCAATGCCGAACGCCGCATTCAACCCGTGCGCAAGGTGATGACACCATTGAACGGGTTGGAGGATTGGGAAGTCACACAGCGGCTGGCGCAAGCGATGGGGCTGGATTGGAACTATAGTCACCCGTCCGAAATCATGGACGAAATCGCACGACTTACGCCGACCTTTGCGGGCGTGTCCTTTGCTCGGCTGGATGAGGCCGGATCTCTGCAATGGCCAGTGACAGCCGATGCGCCCGAGGGATCGCCTATCATGCATGTTGACGGCTTCGTCCGCGGCAAGGGCAAGTTTGTTGTGACTGATTATGTGCCTACCGACGAAAAAACGGGACCGCGTTTTCCATTATTGCTGACGACTGGACGCATATTATCGCAGTATAATGTCGGCGCACAAACGCGGCGGACAGAGAATGTCGCGTGGCATCCGGAAGATTTGTTGGAAATTCACCCGGTAGATGCCGAGGATCGCGGGTTGAAGTCAGGCGATTGGGTGAAATTGGCGAGCCGTGCGGGCGAAACCACTTTACGCGCGACGGTGACTGACCGCGTTGCCCCTGGCGTTGTCTATACCACATTCCACCATGCCGTGACGCAGGCGAATGTCGTCACCACGGACTTCAGCGACTGGGCAACCAACTGCCCGGAATATAAAGTCACTGCGGTTCAGATCAGCGCCTCCAATGGACCAACCGAGTGGCAGGAAGAGTATGAAGCTTTGTCGACACGCTCTCGCCGAGTTGAAGCCGGAATTCCCGCCGAATGAACACCGTTGAGCGCCTGATCCTCATGGCAAATCAGATTGCAACCAATCTGGCGACCGACAATGCCCCTGTTGCTGCAGTAGCCGATCATATTCAGCAATTCTGGGACCCGCGGATGAAGCGGCTCATTTTTGCGCATGGAACCGATGGCCTGTCTCCGGTTGCCGCTGCCGCCATTGGCCGCTTGGCCGACGCGCAAAATGGCGCCTAATAAAGGCGCAACGCCTCTCTGCTTTTCTGTGCTTAAGCCTGATCATGGCGCGGTAGAGGTAATAGAGCGGGACATCATTTTAGAAGCACCCATCGCAATTGAATATAATGGTATTGGCTATGCCGTAATGATGGCAACGCCGATTGACCTTGAGGACTATGCTGTCGGCTTCAGCATGTCGGAAGGGTTGGTTAGCCACACTGATGACATTCTGGCTATCGATGCGCACAAGGCCGATTTGGGCTGGATATTGCGCATTCAGGTACCACAGGAAAACGCCGCAAAAGTCTTTGCCCGCGCCCGCCAGCGCGTCTCCGAAAGCAGCTGCGGTTTGTGTGGTATGGACAATCTCGAAGAGGTTATGCGCCCCTTGCCCCACATAACTGCGCAGATTGCGGTCGCCGATGCGGCGATTTTTTCGGCGCTATCGGCATTGCGGTCGCATCAGACGTTGAATGCCCAAACAGGTTCGGCACACGCAGCGGCATTTTGCGCGCCCGACGGGGCTATCCTTATGACACGTGAGGACGTGGGCCGCCACAATGCGCTGGACAAATTAATTGGCGCGCTGGCCCGCGGAAACATCGATAGCTCAGCCGGATTTATAATATTGACCGCGCGTTGCAGCCTCGAATTGGTTCAAAAGGCGATCCTTGCCAACTGTCCAATGCTCGTTACGATCTCGGCGGCAACTGATCTTGCAATCGACATGGCCGAGAAATCCGGCCTGCGCCTAATCAGTCTAGCCCGCGCAGATTCCGCACTTACCGCAATGCCCCAAAGCGGTTGATCAACCAGCTGCGGAACATAGAAATCGCAGGGTCGCCCAAGTCGTCGGCGTGGAGTTTTAGATAATAACCATAACCGTCTTCGATCACCGCATCATACGGCATCACCAGACGCCCATCCGCTATTTCTTGTGCGAACATATCGATATCTCCCAAAAAGACACCGTTGGCGGTCATCGCATATTGCGCGGCGGCAATCGTGGTATCAAACGCAAGCCCGCCATGGGTCGCAACGGCTATGCCGCTTTGCCGGAGATACGCCGTCCACAAAAGATCCCGCGGCTCGCCATCCAGTTTGAGATGCAGAAGCTCCTCGCCTTGAAGAAATGCCTCCAGCACCTTACCCTGCGCTGCCATCGCAGTGGCCGGTGAACATAAGGGCGCCACGCGCACCATCCAGAGAAGATCGGTGATCCGATCATCAACATTAGGTCGGTCATAAGCAATGGCCATATCGAAATCTGTCGATGGCAGTCCAGTTACGTGCGCGCTCGAAACATCCAAACGGATATCTGGATGTTCGGCGTGAAAATCACGCAACATCGGCAGGAATAATTGCTGAAGCAACGATGGCGGCACGTGTAGTCGCAGCGAACGGCCAGTCAATTCATCATCGCGGATGGAATTCATCGTTTGCTCTAGCCGGTCGAGGCACTTGCTCACTACAGGCAAAAGCTCTTCACCGGCCGCTGTCAGTGAAAGCCTCGACGCGTCGCGGATGAAAAGTTGCTTTCCCAGCAGTTCCTCAAGCCCGCCCACATGCCGGCTCATCGCGCTTTGCGATACCGAAAGCGCCGAAGCGCCTCCTGTGAAACTCAAATTCTGACCCACGGCTTCGAACGCACGCAGGGCATTGAGCGGCAACCAACGACGGTTAATGGTGCTGCGGTTGGATATGATTTCGACCTTTCGACTGCGGGCAATTCTTCCCTATCACCATAGCCCGACATTTTGACATAGGGCTATGCGAAAATGCGATTTTATTCACCTCTATATCTGGCCCATTCGCATTTTACAGAGGATTCAACAAAGGCCTAATCATGGATTTGAACCACATAGCCACGCTTTTTGAACAGCGTCGTGAACAGCACACTTTGCCGCAGGCTCTGTATACCGAACCATATAGCTTCGATTTTGATATGGCGGCGGTTTTTGCCGAAAGCTGGTTGATGGTTGGCCTGGAATGCGAATTGCCAAAAACAGGCAGCTATGTGTCGATGATGGTGGGCAAATGGCCTGTTGTCATCACACGGGATAAAGAAGGCACGATCCGCGCTTTTCACAACAGCTGCCGCCACCGCGGGTCGATGATTTGCGCCGTTGGCAATGGCACAACACCCAAGCTGGTCTGCCCCTATCATCGTTGGACTTATGACCTTGATGGATCCCTGTTCGCAGCCGGTCGCATGGACAGCGATTTCGACAAAGCCGAGCATGGCCTTAAGCCTGTTGCGATTGAATGCATATCGGGCACGATCTTCATTTGCCTGTCCGAAACGCCGCCACCGATTGAAGATTTTCGGGAAAAGCTTGCGCAATATGCAGCACCGCATAACCTGAAAGATGCGAAGCTGGCATATGAGAGCGTTCTTGTTGAAAATGCCAATTGGAAATTGGTGATGGAAAATGGCCGTGAATGCTATCATTGCAGCACCGGACACCCCGAACTGGCAAAAACATTTCCGGTCGGGATGTCCAAACATTTTGACAGCGGCCATGACGCTCGGGTCATAGCTTTCGAGGAAACAATGGACGCGCTTGGCCTGCCGCAAACGCCTGTTGAGGGGCATTACTGGCAAATCGCGCGCTTTGCGTTGAACGAAGGCTGCGTTTCGATATCGGGCGATGGCCAACACCTATCCAAAAAGCTGATGTGCGAAGCCAATGACGGCGATATTGGTTCGATGCGGTGGGCGGTTGACCCGCACTGCTTTGTGCATTGCACGGCAGACCATGTGTTCATGTTCAGCGCTATGCCCGTCGGTCCAAATGAAACCCATGTGACGGGCAAATGGTATGTGCATAAGGATGCTGTCGAAGGTGTTGATTATGACGTCGAAAAACTCATAGATCTATGGACCAAGACAAATTTAGAGGACAAGGCCCTGGCCGAAAACAATCAGGTTGGTGTTAATAGCCTTGGCTACACACCCGGCCCCTATTCGCAAGAAGCCGAAATGCTCGCGCAGCGTTTTACCGACTATTATTGTGACAAGTCCCGTGCGTATATTGAAGCTCATGGCAAGCAATAAAGATAAGGGGTTGCGTCCCGAAACGCTCGCGGTCGCTTATGGCTACGACCCTGAAATGGGCATGGGTTCGGTCAAACCGCCGATCTTCATGACCTCGACCTTTGTGTATCCCTCTGCGCAGCACGCCAAAGACGTGCATGAAGCGTATTTTGACGGCAGTGGGCCTCTGGTCGGGGAAACCAACCATATTTATTCGCGGCTTGGCCATCCGGGATTGGATTTTTTGGAAAAGCGCCTTGCGGCAATTGACGGCGCGGAAGAGGCAGTCGCCTATTCCAGCGGCATGGCCGCCCATTCGAGCATCGCGTTGGCCCATGTCCGCCCGGGCGACAGCGTATTGCATGGCCGCCCGATCTACGGCGGCGTCGACATGCTCTACAACAGCATCATGCCGCAATTTGGATCACATGCCGCGGCATATCTTGATGGCACGAACGAGCATGAAGTCCGCGCGGCGGCGCAGGCTGCAATGTCCAAGGGACCACTTAAGCTTATCATTGCCGAGACCCCGGCAAACCCCACGGCGGCGATAGTCGATCTGGACCTGATGGTGCAGATCGCGGATGAGGTCGGTGCTCAGCAAGGGTATCGTCCGCTTGTCGTGGTCGACAATACGTTACTCGGTCCGTTTGCGCAGCGCCCAATCGAACATGGCGTTGACTTGTGCATGACCTCGCTCACCAAATATTGCGGTGGGCATAGCGATCTGCTCGCGGGCGGGATTACCGGTCGTACAGAGTTGATCAACCATCTGCGGATGCAACGCACGACCTGGGGCAATCACCTTGATCCCTATACGTCATGGCTTGTTCTGCGTTCGTTGGAATCGGTAGCCGTTCGTACCGAGCGCGCGATGAACAATGCACGCGGCGTTGCGGAGTTTCTGCGCGGCCATCCCAAAGTAGCGGACGTGACTTATCTTGGTTTCTTGGAACAAGGCACAAGGGCACGTTCTGTTTATGACCGGCAGTGTAAGGCGGCAGGTTCGACCTTTTCGTTCCACCTGCACGGCGGAGAGGCTGAGGCATTTCGCATGCTTGACCGTTTGCAGCTACTCAAAGTGGCCGTCAGTCTGGGCGGTTCGGAAACTTTAATCTGCCATTCGGCGAGTACCACGCATTATGCGGTCGCCCCTGAACAGCGGCTAGCGGGTGGTATCACCGACGGCACGATCCGGCTATCTGTCGGGTTGGAACATGTTGAAGACTTAATAGGCGATTTGCGCCAAGCGCTGGAGGCGGTGTGATGGAACTGAACTTTACGGGTACCGATATATGCGCAATCAACGGCACGCGCAGCGCGCCCGAAGCGCATTATAATACCGTCGTTGTCGGCGCTGGCCCAAGCGGCATCGCAGCGGCAATTGATGCGGCAAAAGCAGGATTGCGCGTTTTACTGGTCGATGAAAACCCTGTTTCAGGTGCTTTGATGGGCAATGATGTACCGCTCTATTTTGGCGGACGCATGACCGCCGCGACGCAAAATACAGAGCGCATGCTCGAAGCGATTTTCATGAGCATGCCTGCGTTGGAAACAGCGATGGATGCCGGCGTTGAGTTATTGCTCGGCACCACTGCATGGGGTGTTTATCGCAATGGTCCGGGCGTTGCGAGCTTGCCGGAACAGGTCGTCGGTCTGGCCGATGCCGAAAGATCATGGATCGTCGGCTTTGACAATATCATCCTTGCAACCGGCGGGCGCGACCTGGCGATGGCATTCCCGGGCTGGAACCAGCCTGGCGTAATGGGCGCTGCGGCGTTGCAAATGCTGCTCACCCGCTATGAGGCGTTTGCTGGACGGCGTGTGCTGATAATCGGCTCGCACGATCTGGCGCTCGAAACAGCGTTGTTGGCCAAGGAACGTGGGATAGACGTCGTCGGGCTTGTCGAAGTGCGTGCGGCACCGCAAGGCCGTTCTGAACTCATCACCAAAGTAGAAGCCGCTGGCATTGCATTATACTGCGGTCAAACCATCGCTTCGGCGAAAGGTGGTATCGACGGGGTTGAAAGCGCCACATTGTCGTCGGGTGCAGAAATTGCCTGTGACACCATCTGCGTTGCTATTGGCCTTATCCCATCGATCGAGCTGGTAGACGCGATGCATGGCGAACGCGCGCTGAATGCACAACGCGGCGGCTATATTCCGCAAGGTGAAGCCACCGTTTCCGCGGTTGGCGATTGTGCCGGCCTAACCGATACCGGTTTTGACCATATCGCTTACCGGATGGAATGGATGCGTGCACTGTCTTCGGTCAGCGCCGATGATACCATCATCTGCCAGTGCGAGGAAGTTACCCGGGCGGACCTGATCGGGGTTCAGCCACCCAATTACCTAACACGTCCGGCACCGATGTGCGCCCGTTCGCTTGAGACTCTGCTGGACGATGGCCCTGCCAACCCCGACCAGATCAAACGCCTCACACGCGCGGGCATGGGTGTCTGCCAAGGCCGCCGCTGCCGCGATCAAGTCGCAATGCTGTTGGCGATTGAGGCGGACAAGCCATTCGGCACGATCCCGCTCGCCAGCCACCGTGCACCGGTCCGCCCGCTGCCGCTCAAAATCCTTGCGGAATGGGATGAGCCCGCGGCATTGGACGCTGCATGGGACGTCTGGTTTGGCATCCCTACCCAATGGGTGCCGGTGGAGGACTTGAACACGCCATATCAAGATGAGCATCGCGAAATGCTTTACACGGGGATGTACAAATGAGCGGTTCAGAGGTTGTCATCGTCGGCGGCGGCGTCACTGGCCTAAGCGCTGGCTGGTGGCTTGCGCGTTCGGGGGTCAAGGTCACTGTACTCGACAAGTTTATCGTCGGTTGGGAAGCCTCCGGGCGTAACGGCGGCGGTGCATCGCATTATGCGAGCCCATTGTTTGACGAAGAACAGCGCCTATGGCCACAAATGGACGAATTGCTCGGCTACCCGACCGAACATCAAAAAGGCCGCATCCTGATTGCGATGACCGAACGGCAGTGGGAGCAATATCGTTTCATTGCCGAACGTCACAAGCGGCTTAATCATCCGGTTGAATTGCTGGACGTGAAACAAGTGCAAGAGGCCGTGCCCTTGGCAGGCGATAATTGCTTTGGCGGCGTGCATTATAAATTTGGCGGGCATGCCAACCCGCAGCGGAGTGTTCAGGCGTATGCGTGGGCCTTGCAGGATCTGGGTGGAAAAATCATTCAGCACAGTCCAGTCACTGGCTTTGAAACCGCTGGCGGCAAGGTGACCGCCGTAAAAACGGCCAATGCAACCTATGGCTGTGATTCCGTTGTGGTCGCCGCAGGGCCCCAGATTCCACAATTGATGGCACAGCTCGGCGTCAACGTACCATTGGCGGCGGCCCGCGCGGAAATGATCATTACCGAACCTGCGCCAATGATGCCGCTTGGCGGCGTTGACGGACATAAAATTTACGGGCGTCAAACAATGCGCGGAAACCTTGCTTATGGAGGGGGCCCGCATGAATGGCTTGATATGGACGCAACGGGTCCGGCCGCGCGCCCGTCAACGCCGCTGGCCCGCAATCTTGCAAAACGGTTGGCAGAGCTCTTGCCTAAGGCCGCGCATCTCAATGTCATCCGCAGCTGGGCTGGTGTAATCGAAAATTCGCCAGACGGCCGTCCAATCATCGACCGATTGACCAGCCCCGACAATGTGGTGGTTGCTTCAATGTCGAGCGTCGGCTTTGGCCTATCACCCGCGTCTGGTCACGCCATCCGTGATTTGGTTATAGATGGCAAATGTTCATTCGCAGATATAGATATCCTCAAGCTCTCACGCTTTGACAATCTGGAATCCGATTGGCGCGAAAAACGCGGGTGGATGCCGATTACATGAGCCAATATTCGGCCTTCGGATTGCTGCGTGGCGCCTTTAACGGGCAAAAACATTGGCAGCCAGCATGGCGCGACCCGCAACCAAAGTCGCATTATGATATCATCATCATAGGCGGCGGCGGGCATGGGCTGGCCACGGCCTATTATCTCGCCAAGGTACACGGGTTGAAAAACATCGCGGTGCTTGAAAAGGGCTGGATTGGCGGCGGCAATACGGGTCGTAATACGACAATTGTCCGGTCTAACTACCGTTTAAAGCCATTGCACGACCTGTTCGAATTCGGCCTCAAAATGTGGGAGCATTTGAGCGACGAGTTGAATTATAATGTGATGTTCTCGCCCCGCGGCGCTATGTTTTTGGGCCATAGCGACGCCGATATGACGAAGCTCGCAGAACGTGGTGACGCCATGCGGTGCGACGGGATTGACGCTGATTTGATGACTCGCGCTGAAGTCGCAAAGTTTGAGCCTTTGCTGGACATGTCTCGCGCCGCGCGTTTCCCGATTGACGGCGCCCTGATACAAAGGCGCGGCGGCACCGCCCGCCATGATGCCGTAGCATGGGGCTATGCACGCGCAGCAGACATGCTTGGCGTCGATATTATCCAAAAATGCGAAGTGACCGGCTTTGTCCGTGATGGCGCAGCCGTGGTCGGTGTTGAAACAACCCGTGGCCGCATTGGCGCTGGGCGCGTCGGAATTTGCGTCGCTGGTAATAGCGGCCATGTTGCAGGGCTTGTGGGTCTTCAACTGCCCATAGAATCGCAAACACTGCAGGCAATGGTAACCGAAGGCGTAAAGCCGATGATCAACAGCGTCATCATGTCGCAATCGCTGCATTGCTATATCAGCCAGTCGGACAAGGGCGGCGTTGTGTTTGGGGGTGATCCCGACAATTGGCCAAGCTACGCACAGCGCGGCAACTCCAAGGTCATGGAAGGTGCGGTCGCACAAGGCCTTGCGCTTGTCCCCGCCTTATCTCGCCTGCGTATGGTTCGGACATGGAGCGGTGTTACCGATATGAGTTTTGACGGAGCGCCGATTATTGGCGAAACGCCGGTGAAGAACCTCTATCTTAACGGCGGCTGGTGCTATGGCGGGTTCAAGGCGACGCCGGCCTCTGGCTGGACCTATGCGCATACGCTGGCGACTGGAACACCGCATGCATTAAACGCGCCGTTCGCGCTCGACCGTTTTGAACGCGGTGCAACCATCGATGAAACAGGGAGCGGCCCGATGCCGAATAGCCGCTAATGATGCAGTTTGCCTGCCCCCATTGCGGCCCGCGCGCGCAAGCAGAGTTCGTCTATGAACGCACGGTTGATTCTGTGGTGGCGCTTGACGCGTCGCCCGAAGATGCGATGCGCACGCTTTTCACCCGCAACAATCCGCGCGGTGTTGATGACGAAATCTGGCGGCATACTTATGGCTGCCGCGCGTGGATGGTCATCACCCGCCACCGTGTTACCAACGAAATCAGGGCGATCGAAGCGGTTGGGCCGGAGTCGCTGATATGATCACCTTCAGCTTCGATGGCAAAAGCTATACCGCGCACGAAGGCGACACCTTGGCGGCTGCGTTGTTGCGCAATGGCGTTGGCCTTGTTGGCCGCAGCTTCAAATATCACCGTCCACGCGGCATCATGACCGCTGGGGTTGAGGAGCCCAATGCACTCGTCACCATCGGCGAAGGTGGACGAACCGAACCCAATACGCGCGCAACCGATGTATTTGTGTACGAAGGTTTAGTGGCCAAAAGCCAGAACCGATGGCCAAATCTGTCTTTTGACGTCGGATCGGTTCTCGGCTTGGCCGCGCCAGCCTTGTCCGCCGGTTTTTACTATAAAACCTTTTTTGGGTCGGCCAAAAAGTGGATGTTTTATGAATATTTCATCCGCAAAGCAGCAGGGCTGGGCAATGCGCCGACGCAAACAGACCCTGACCGCTTTAGCCAGCGTGCCGCCTTTTGCGACCTGCTGGTAATCGGCGCCGGACCCGCAGGCATGCAAGCGGCGGTCGAGGCAGCGGAGAGCGGCAAGCGCGTCATCCTTGTGGAGCAGGACAGCATTCTTGCGCCATCTTTGCTCCGCGACCCGGAAGAACAGGATGCAGCATGGATCACGGCGACCGCCGAACGGATCCGTGCCGCAGGTGGCCGCATCCTTACGCGCACGACGGCATCTGGCTATTGGGAGCATGATCTGGTCACGTTGACGCAACGTATAGCCGAGCCCGGGCAAATACCCCCGCATAATGTCGCGCAACGTTTGTGGCATGTCCGCGCAGGCCGCGTCATTCTTGCCACCGGCAGCATCGAGCGCCCAATGGCCTTTGCCCATAATGACCGCCCTGGCGTCATGTTGTCGCAAGCGGTCCGGACTTATGTGCACCGCTTTGGCGTGGTCCCCGGCAAACGCGTCGCCATCGCCACCAACAATGACGATGCCTATAAAACAGCGCAGGCGCTGAAAGACTCAGGCGCACACATTGTTGCGATCATCGATGCACGGCCAGCGCCCGCCGGCGCGGGCAGCGGCTTTCGTGTTTACAACAACGCCGTGCCGCTTTCGACAAAAGGGGCGCGGCATTGTTTGAAAAGCGTAACCGCGCTGGTCGATGACAAAACGGTCAGCTGGGATGCTGATCTGCTCGCGGTATCGGGTGGTTTCACCCCTGTCGTGCATTTGCATATGCAAGCAGGCGGCACGCTTGATTGGAACGAACATGCGCAAGCCTTTGTTCCTGCAACATCGCGTCAGAATGTAACGACCATCGGCGGTGCTGCAGATCCGCAAGCGATATTCAAAATGGTGCCCGTTTCCAGCCCTAAGAAAAGCTTCATTGATTTCCAGAACGATGTCACGCTCGCCGATGTCGATCTGGCGTGGGCCGAGGGCTATCGCTCGGTCGAGCATCTCAAACGCTACACCACCCTTGGCATGGCGACAGATCAGGGCAAGTTGAGCAATATGGCGGCGCTTGGGCGCTTGGCCGAGAAACAGGGCGTGGCTATTCCCGAAGCAGGGCTTACCACTTTCCGCCCTCCTTATACGCCCGTTACCATGGGCTTAATCGCCGGCGCGGGCGCAAAGGATGCAGGCGCGCATATTCGCCGCCTTGCGCTCTATGATCTGCATGCGGCGAAGAACCCAATCTGGCAGCCTTTGGGCTATTGGTTCCGTCCGCGGGCATATCCGACGGGCGGGGAAACATTGGCCCAAGCCGCGCTGCGTGAGGCTAAAGCCGTGCGCACGCATATCGGCATGACCGACGTGTCCACGCTCGCCAAATTCGAAATCACTGGTCCGGATGCAGCCGCCTTCCTCGAAATCATTTGCGCAACGACGGTTAGCAAGCTTGCCGTCGGGCGCGGCCGATATACATTCATGCTGCGCGAAGACGGTGTTGTGTTTGATGACGGCACCGTATGGCGGCTGGACGAGAACCGCTATCTGTTGACCAGTTCAACCGGCGGCGCGGACCGGATGGCGACGCATATTTCTTATGTCCGTCAAGTTCTATGCCCACAGATGTGCGTATCTGCTGTGAATGTTCAGGAACATTATGCCGGTATTGCCGTCGCCGGGCCAAAGGCCAAAGCCGTGCTTGCGGTGTTAATCGGCGAAGAGCCTCCACGCCATATGTCGACCGTTCCGGCGGCCATCGCGGGCGTTCCTGTCATCATCTTGGCAGCCAGCTACAGCGGCGAGCGCGCGTTCGAAATCTATGTAGATGCCAGCCAAGCAGAAGCCGTTTGGGCCGCCTGCGAGACGCAAGTGAACGAAGTAGGCGGCGCATTATACGGGCTTGAAGCGATGGAGTTTCTGCGCATCGAAAAAGGGCACTTGGTCGTCGGCGGTGAAGTTGATGGACGCATGACCCCGCACGATCTGGCACTCGACAAGATGCTCAACAAAGCGGGTGGCTATATCGGTGCATCCGGCCTTGCACGCCCTGCCTTGGCCGAAACCGGACGGCGGCAATTGGTCGGCCTTGAAGCCATCGAGGGCGATATTCCCGAGGGCGCTATGCTGGTGACTCAAGAAGGCGCGTCACCCGTTGGC
>CAIJLW010000131.1 GCA_903821685.1 uncultured Sphingomonadales bacterium
GAACGGCGGGAGAAAATTAGACAATGAAACTTTTGAATATCACGCTAAATCATCAGTTAGGCCAGTGAAGGAGCGACGCGAGTTTATATGCATATCGAGACTGAACTGGAAAAAACTTTTGGTGATTTCGGCGCGCTAATCGGCGCTTGGGGCGCGGAAAAGGCTACTGAGCCCGCGCTTGCCGACAGCCGAACCCAACTGACTTGGCGCGAAGTTGCTGAATTGACGGCGCGCATTGCCGCACAGCTTCAGCGCGATGACTTCCAGCCGGGGCAAGCAGTTGCCATATTGGGGACCAGCAATATTCAGTATGCATTGGTATATCTCGCGGCAATTCGGGCTGGTGGCTGCGCTGCGCCGTTGACCACGTCGGCGGCGCCAGCACAGTTGGCGGCGATGCTTAAGGACTCAGGTGCGATGCATTTGTTCGTGGATGCGGCTAAGTTGGCTGACCTCGAAGGCATCGCATTGGGCGACATCAAAATCATCATGCTTGATTATGCCGTTGGTCTGCATCCGGCGCTGGCCGATTGGATGGCGGAGGAGGGCGCTGCGTTCTCAGCGGTGACGCCTGCCGCGACCGACCCTTTCAACATTATCTATTCCAGCGGAACTACAGGCACGCCAAAGGGCATTATCCATTCGCACGGCATGCGTTGGCACCAGATGGCGGGTGGGTTCAAATCAATCTACAGCCACGATACCCGGTCATTGGTGTCTACGCCCTTATATTCGAACACAACGCTTGCTGTGTTCCTGCCGACAATTTGCCATGGCGGTTTTGCGCGGATTATGGAGAAGTTTGATGCCTTGGCCTATCTTGGCCATGCGCAGACGGATAAGACCACGCACACCATGCTCGTGCCTGTGCAATATCAAAGGCTTTTGGCGCATGCCGCTTTCGGCAATTATGATTTAAGCAACTTCATAGTAAAATTCTGCACCAGCGCGCCCTTTGCCGCAGAGTTGAAGGCAGATGTGCTAAAGCGTTGGCCAGGCGGGCTTGTCGAAATTTACGGTATGACTGAGGGCGGCGTAGTCTGCATGTTGCAGGCCCATCACCACCCGCACAAGCTGCACACCGTTGGACAGCCAGTTACGGGCCATGAACTCATTGTATTGGATGAAGACGACAACCGCCTGCCAGCCGGCTCCAAGGGCGTTTTGACAGGCCGTTCGCCCACTATGATGTCCGGTTACAAAAACCAGCCAGAAAAGACCCGCGAGATGGAATGGCGCGACGCAGATGGCAATGTCTGGTTGAAGACCGGCGATATCGGAATAGTCGACGAAGATGGCTTCGTTTCTATCGTCGGCCGCGCAAAGGATATGATCATTTCCGGCGGGTTTAACATCTACCCCAAGGACCTTGAAGAATTGTTGGAACAGCAACCCGAGGTCGCCGAAGCCGCTGTCGTTGGCATGCCATCAGAAGCATGGGGAGAAACGCCCGTTGGGTTTGTGCGATTGCGCAATGAATCGGCCTCGCCTGAGGCTGTATTGGAGAGGGTTAATAAGCAGCTTGGCAAGACCCAGCGGATATCTGTGCTATATCCCATCGACGAAATGCCGCGCAGCCATATCGGCAAACTGCTGAAGACAGATTTACGGTTGTTGGCAGAGGCGAAACAAATTGGACGGTAAATTCGGACATGACCTCGCGGCCGTCATCTCGGTTCTGCAAACGGCGCTAACACCTAAATGGGCTTAGGCGGCTTTCCCGCCAATTTTTTGCACCCGTGCGACCACTTCGTCACGAACAGAAGCTGTCACAAATTTCCCGATTTCACCGCCGTAAATCGCAATTTCCTTCACCAACCGCGATGCAATAGGCTGAAGCGACACATCCGCCATTAAAAACAGCGTCTCGACGCGGTCATTCAGTTGCCGGTTCATGCCCGTGAGTTGATATTCATATTCGAAGTCCGTTACCCCGCGAATACCGCGAATGACGGTGCTTGCACCGTGCGCCTCGGCAAAATCCATGAGCAACGAGTTGAACCCGACAACCCGAATATGGGCAGAACCAATGCTGGCGACCTCACGTTCGACCATCGCAATCCGTTCATCGTCGGAAAACATGGGCGATTTGGCGGCGTTTGTTGTCACGCCAATGATAAGCTCATCAACTAACTTTGCGCCGCGCCGGATAATGTCCATATGCCCCAAAGTGATCGGGTCAAAGGTGCCGGGGTAAACGCCAATCCGGTGAGTCATTTAACGATCCCTTTCGGTGATATAGTTTGCGATAGCGCGCAATAAATTGGCTTCGGTGCCATAGCAGGATAAATGTTCATTGGCCTGAGCGACGAGCATTTCTGCCTGCTGTTTCGCGCGCTCCAGGCCCATCAACGATACAAACGTCCCTTTGCCGGCATCTGCGTCTTTTTGAAGGGCTTTTCCGGCGAGTTCAGGATCGCCTTCGACATCCAAGATGTCATCGGCAATCTGGAAGGCGAGACCAATGTCGCGCGCATAGCCTCGCAAATGTGTTCGGCCCTCTGATGGGATATGCCCTAAAATTGCGCCCATCTCTACACTGGCCGCAATCAGCGCGCCTGTTTTAAGGGCTTGCAGGCGCATGACGGTCTGCAGATCGAAAGTGGCGTTCTCCGCCTCAATATCCATCATCTGGCCGCCCGCCATACCTTCGGGGCCGCTGGCCAGTGCAAGCGTCGATACCAGTTCGCCGCGAACAAATGGGTCGGGATGCGTCTGCGGGCTTGCCAATATTTCGAACGCCAAAGCATGGAGGGCGTCGCCAGCCAGAACAGCTGTGGCGTCATCGAACGCGCGGTGCACAGTTGGCTTGCCGCGCCGCATGTCGTCATCATCCATGCAAGGCAAGTCGTCATGCACGAGCGAGTATACATGGATCGCCTCAACAGCCGTTCCAACGCGCACCGCAACCGCACGATCAACATGAAACAAAGCAGCCGTCGCGGTGACCAGCAACGGGCGAAGCCGCTTGCCTCCGCCTATCGCCGCGTGTCGCATGGCGGCATATAAACGGTCCCGCGCGTCACCTGGCAATTTGAGAAGGGCGTCGAATTCTTGGTCTATGTCTGCCGCAATTTGCGTCAGCGAGTCGTGCAATAAAGAAGGGGATGAAGCGAGGGACATAACGCTCATCCAGCGTCAAAAGGCGCAGTGCCTGTGGGTGATCCGTCAGGACCAAGAGCAATTGCCTCAATACGCGCCTTCGCGGTATCGAGCCGCTGTTGGCACAAAGCACGCAACGCATTTCCGCGTTCGTACAAAGTGATGGATTCATCCAGCGGCGCTTCGCCGCTTTCCAGCTTATGCACTATGTTTTCGAGCGCGCGCAGCGCTTGTTCGAAATTCATGTCTGCTACGTCTTGAGTCATCACACTGCAATGCCGTCCGTCGCCGGTTGGGTCAAGTGCTTCGCTCTATCGAACTGTGGGTCTCTTTGCTCTTAAACTGCTTCACAGCGGCGGCATCGCCCGCCGAAACGCCCTCTGCCGGCCCCTTTTTATACGCCTGACTTGAGTAGCCAATCGTGGAAAATCTTCACGGCGCGTTGTTTAAGGGCCCGAGGACGGCATACGAAATAATAGCTATAAGGGCTTTCAACTTCGGTATCGAATAGGCGCGTCAGGCGAGGGTCACGGGCATCCGAAAAATGGCTCCCATGCATGATAGCAACGCCAAGACCGTTCGCTGCTGCTTCAAGCATAAGCGCGCCACTGTCTAAGCTATCAACGGCTGCGGGCTTCAACTTGGGCACGCCCATTGCCTGCCGCCAGGCATCAAAAATCATCGGCATATCGCTATGAACCATGACTGTGTATTTGGCGAGATCTTCGGGTTTTTCGACTTTATGCTCCTTGGCCCATACCTCTGAAGCGATAGCGTAGACCAGATTACGGTCAAGCCGGACGCTGTACAATTTGGGATCGACTTCAGCCGCAATGATAATGGCCGCGTCAACGACATCGCCGAGTAAGTTTTCGGCATGCCCAGATGTGTCGACATCAATATGC
>CAIJLW010000132.1 GCA_903821685.1 uncultured Sphingomonadales bacterium
ACGGTTTCGATCAACTCACCAATGCGTCCGACAATCTCGTCGATATGCGTTTTTTGCAGAATGAGTGGCGGCGACAGGGCAATGATGTCCCCGGTCGCGCGGACCAACAGGCCATTGTCAAAACATTTGTGGAATAACTGCATGCCCCGCTTGCCAACACCGTCGGAATGCGGCGCGAGCTCTATAGCCGCAACGATTCCCATGTTGCGGATGTCGATTATGTGTCGCTTGCCTTTCAGGCTGTGCACCGCGTCCTGCCAATAGCCATGGAGCGAGCTGGCATGCTCAAAGATTCCCTCCGACTTGTAGAGGTCTAAAGTCGCAAGGCCTGCTGCTGCGGCCAAGGGGTGACCCGAATATGTATATCCGTGGAACAATTCGATGCCATCGGGGCCGCCTTCGACAACACCGTCGTGGATATGGCGGCTAATGGCGACAGCGCCCATGGGTACTGCTGCGTTCGTCAGGCCCTTTGCCATTGTTATGATATCGGGCGTCACGCCCAGTGTTTCAGACGCTGTTGCACCGCCGACACGACCAAAGCCCGTGATGACTTCGTCAAAGATAAGAAGGATGCCGTGTTTGCGGGTAATCTCGCGCAGCTTTTCGAGATAGCCGATGGGCGGAACCAGGACGCCGGTTGACCCAGCCATGGGTTCGACGATGACAGCCGCAATGGTCTCTGCGCCATGCAGCGCAACGATAGCCTCAAGATTATCCGCCAAATGTCCTCCCCATTCGGGTCGGCCCATCGTAAAGGCGTTATGCTCAAGATTATGGGTGTGCGGGAGGTGGTCGACGCCTGTCAACAAGTTGCCAAATTGCCGACGGTTGTTAACAATGCCGCCAACCGAAATGCCGCCAAAGCCAACGCCACTATAGCCGCGTTCCCGCCCGATCAGGCGCGTACGCGTGCCCTGTCCAATCGCGCGTTGGTAAGCCAGCGCAATTTTAAGTGCCGTATCGACCGATTCGGAACCTGAATTGGTAAAAAATATGCGGTCCAAGCCCGCAGGCATCAGCGCCGCTATGCGGGAAGCCAGTTCAAACGCAAGCGGGTGTCCCAACTGGAACGGCGGAGCATAATCCAGTTCCGCAGCACATTTTTGAATCGCCTCAACAATGGGCGCGCGGCAGTGGCCAGCGTTGACCGCCCAAAGACCGGCGGTGCCGTCGAGTATCTGTCGTCCGTCATCGCTGGTATAATGCATATCCTTGGCAGATTTAAGCTGACGCGGGGTGGTCTTGAAAGCCCGGTTTGCCGTGAACGGCATCCATAATGCGGCAAGGGGGTCATTTTCCAAATTCATAACTTCACTCCACCAACTCGTTTGGGTGCTTATGCGACTGAAAGGCCGTCATTCTCGATTGAAAAGATTGTTGTGTCCGGAAAAATTTTATGGGGATATCGCATGTTGAAAAATTGCCCGCTCATTGCTGTGGTAACAGCGTCGGAACGGACGTTTTGTAGATGACGGGCCTTAACGCAAAGCTTGTAGTCACATTGGCGACACCCTTTACGCGCGTTAGCCGGTGACGCAGAAAATCCTCAAACTGGGTCAAGGATGCGACCAATATACGCAGCTGATAATCTGCCTCACCTGTCATCAGGTAACATTCCATGACTTCCGGAAAGCCGGCAACGGCCGTTTCGAATTCTTCCAGATGACGATCATCCTGCTGGTCCAAACGAACACGCACAAATGCCGTGACCGATATGCCCATTTTATCTGGATCAACCAAAGCCACATAGCGTGATATTGTGCCGTCGGCCTCTAGCTGACGAACCCGCCGCAGGCATGGGCTAGGTGACAGGCCGACCCGTTCGGACAGCTCCTGATTGGACATGCGCCCATCCGATTGAAGACAATCGATGATTTTGCGGTCAATCACATCAAGGGCATTTTTTGGCATCATGGTTATATATATCTACAAAATTAGGCATAATCTATCAAAATAATGACATTAGTCCCTATAATACGCAAGGACATGCTCAAGTGCGTTGGCTAGACTGCAGTTTTCACTGAAGCGAAAAAAACAATGACCCATATTGTCGCAGACACGCGCGAAGAAAAAATAGCTGCAATCGAAACGCTTGACGCAAGGCTACGTTGGCTGTCGTCGTGGATTGTGCACAACGCCAACCATATCCGACCCAAGCGTGATGGGTTGAAGGTCGGCGGGCATCAAGCCAGCTGCGCTTCGATGACGGCGATTATGGCTGCATTATATTTTCACGCACTTCGCCCGCAGGACAAGGTTTCGGTCAAGCCGCATGCCGGGCCCGTGCTTCAGGCCATCCATTATCTACTTGGCAACCAGTCGCTAGAGCAATTGCAGCAGTTTCGTGCGCTCGGCGGCGCGCAAAGCTATCCGTCGCGTACCAAGGATAAAATTCCAGTCGATTTTTCGACAGGCTCGGTTGGGTTAGGCGTCGCAATCACCGCCTTTTCCAGCTTAGTTCAGGACTATTTGATTGCCCATGGTTCAATCGAGGAAACCAATGCAGGCCGTATGATATCGTTGATGGGTGATGCCGAGCTTGACGAAGGCAATATCTACGAATGTCTGATCGAAGGGTATAAGCATGACATTCGGAACTGCTGGTGGGTCGTCGATTACAATCGGCAATCGCTTGATAATACGACTGCTGACCGCATGTTTAGGCGCTTTGACGATATATTTGAAACCACGGGATGGCGGGTAATAACGTTAAAGCACGGCAAGCTGCAACGTGCCGCTTTCGCCCGGCCTGGCGGAAAATCGCTTGAAGACTGGATTGAAAATTGTCCCAACGCCGAATTCGCCGTGCTCACTTATCAAGGCGGTGCGGCATGGCGCACGCGATTGCATGCGGACATCGGCGGGAAACCGCATGTAAAAAAACTGCTCGATAGTTTTGATGACGACGGTCTGGCCGCGTTGATGACCAACCTGGGTGGCCATTGCATCGAGTCATTGATGGATGCCTTTGACAGCGCTGACGATGAACGACCGACCTTATTTATTGCATATACCGTCAAAGGCTACGGATTGCCGCTTGCCGGACATAAGGACAATCACTCGGGGATGATGAACCCTGCCCAAATTGATCAGCTTCGCACCATGATGGGTATCGAAGCAGGGGAAGAATGGGCACCATTTGCTGGCCTCGGCGGTAATATGGCGGCGAAGCTCAAAAATTTCATTGGGAGCGGCGTGCTTGCGGCCAAACCGGCTGAACCGGTCGCGGACTATATACCGGTGCCTGCCCGTTTGGCAGTACCGTCGGGTGACGTGCAATCTACGCAGGCGGCATTCGGTCACGTACTTCTTGATCTTGCCAAATCTTCTGAAGCACTGGCCGACCGGATTATAACCACTGCACCCGACGTGACGCAAACAACCAATCTGGGTGGTTTCGTGAACCAACGCGGGCTGTTTCGGCGTTCCGACGTAGCCGATTTGTTTCGCGAGGCTAAAATTCCGTCGGCGCAAAAATGGGCCGCACATGCCGCTGGCCAACATATTGAACTTGGCATCGCAGAAAATAACTTCTTCCTTTTGCTGACATCGCTTGGCCTTGCCGCACCACATTTTGGTACGCGCCTTATTCCGGTGGGTACGGTTTATGATCCGTTCATCGCGCGCGGACTGGATGCGCTGAATTACGGTTGCTATTCGGATGCGCGTTTTCTGCTGGTCGGAACGCCGTCGGGTTTGACTTTGGGCCCAGAGGGGGGCGCCCACCAGTCGATTAACACACCACTTATCGGTATGGGGCAGCCGGGCCTGGCCTATTTCGAACCCGCTTATGCCGATGAAGTCGCCCTGTTTATGCGGTGGGCGTTTGAACATCTGCAAATGCCCGACGGGAGCTCTGTGTATCTGCGATTGAGCACACGCCAGGTTCCGCAAGTGGAGCGGGCCAACACCGATTGGGAGGCGGATGCCCTCAAAGGTGGATATTGGTTGCGTAGACCGGCAGCAGGCGCCGAGGCGGCTATCGCATTTACCGGTACCATCGCGCCCGAGGTGCTTGCGGCGTACGATCAATTGCTGGATGATATTCCGGGTTTAGGCGTCCTGAACGTTACGTCACCAGATGTACTGCATCGTGAATGGTCCGCAAGCAAAGCCGCGCGCTGGACCGACAAAAACGCGCAAACCTGTCATGTTGAGGATCTCCTATCCGCGCTGGCGCCTGACGCAGGCATTGTGACGGTGATTGACGGTTCGCCAAGTGCGCTGTCTTGGCTCGGCGGCGTCCAAGGCATGCGGGTAAGTCCGCTTGGCACCGACCGTTTTGGCCAGACTGGTGATTTACCCGACCTTTACGCCGAGTATCGGCTCGATTCCGTCGCGATTATTGATGCAATGGCCGAGTTGTTTCTGAAGAGGTAAGCAGGGCTGCGAAAAATATCTTAGCTATGCCGCCAATTCTGCATAATCTCTCGCCGCCCCGCAATATGAAAGCGCTGCAGACCATATCTCAAAGCATGGCCCACG
>CAIJLW010000133.1 GCA_903821685.1 uncultured Sphingomonadales bacterium
AATTTCGACTTCGGCAGCGGCGGAATTGACTTGGGCGATATTTTCGATGGCCTGTTTGGTGGCGGCGGGGCACGCCCCGGCGGTGGTCCCGGACCCCGCCCACAACAGGCGCCACGGCCGAAAGGCGCAAATATCGCGTATGAACATCTGGTATCGTTCACAGACGCCGCAACGCTCGCACCGCAGCGCATCCTGCTGGGTGATGGGAAGACGGTGGAGTTCAAACTGCCCGCTGGCATAGTCGCCGGACAGCAAATCCGCATCCCCGGCCGCGGGCAAGCCGGCCCCGGTGGCAATGGCGATGCGATGGTAACGCTTAAGCTAGGCAAACATCCGGACCTGGTTCGCGACGGCGACAACATCCGCATTGACCTTCCGATTTCGCTGAAAGAGGCGGTGGTAGGCGGCAAGGTTAAGGTGCCAACCGTTGACGGCGCAGTGATGCTCACGGTTCCACCGCGTACCAATTCCGGCGCAGTGTTGCGTATCAAGGGGCGTGGCTTCACAGCCAAGACAGGCGCGCGGGGTGATCAACTGGTGACGTTGATGATCCATTTGCCGAATGATCCTGCGGAACTGGAACGGCTGAGTGGTGTTCTTTCGGACAGTTCTGTCCGGGAG
Organism: uncultured Sphingomonadales bacterium; assembly: GCA_903821685.1. GTDB lineage: Bacteria > Pseudomonadota > Alphaproteobacteria > Sphingomonadales > Sphingomonadaceae > Sphingorhabdus_B > Sphingorhabdus_B communis. The sequence goes on from CAIJLW010000133.1 coordinate 622, forward strand.
AATATGGGTGTCTGAAATTTCGCCTTTGTCACCGGAGGCGCGCGCGCACCTTCCGGCGGCAAAACACCCCGATGAAAGCGAAGCCAAATGGTTCGCGCGCCTTGGCCGTCCGCGTCAGGTCATTGAAGTGGTCAAGCGTGTGGGCGTCGGTGTGTATAGCGATGGATTCATTCACGCAGGCAATTTTGCGTATCTCTCGTTGGTATCGCTGTTTGCATTTTGCATTGTCGCGGCGGCCATCGCAGGCGCATTCGGACAGACTGAGTCGGGTCTTGCGCTTATCGCAGCATTTTTTAAAACTGTGCCGCCAAGCGTCGCTAGCGCCCTTCAAGAACCCATCCAGTCCGCCATGAAAGCCCGCTCTGGGCCATTATTGTGGTTCAGCGCCGCCGTCAGCCTTTGGACCGCAGCAAGCCTTATTGAGACCTTCCGCGACGTTTTGTATCGCTCCTACGGCGCAACGCCAAGCCGCGCATTTTGGCATTATCGCCTTGGATCGCTTGGGGCGATTATCGCGTCGGTCGTGCTCGCAATGATTGCATTTTCGGCGCAGGTTTTGGTGACCGCGGCTGAGGATTTTGTGTATCGATTCATTTCTGAGGCGCAGACTGTTTCAAGCTATTTTGCGTGGGGACGCATCATTCCCTTCATTGCATTATTCGCCGCAATCTATGTTATTTTTGTAAGTCTAACGCCCTCCAAATATCGATCCCCCGACTTTCCAAAATGGCCGGGGCCAGCCTTGGTCAGTATTTGGTGGCTTGGACTGACCGCTTTGCTACCTCTATTTCTATCCAGCGTCAGCAATTACGACCTTACTTATGGCAGCTTGGCCGGGGTTATGGTCGCGCTGATTTTCTTTTATCTCATTGGACTTGGAATGGTGACTGGCGCGCAGTTGAACGCGGCGCTGGCCAACGCACATGAAAATGGACTAAAGGATGCGTCAGAGATTTCACCTTACGAATGAGGATATTATGACCGGATTGATGGCGGGCAAACGCGGGCTGATTATGGGACTGGCCAATGACAAGTCGCTGGCATGGGGCATTGCGAAGCGCTTGCACGCCGAAGGTGCCGAATTGGCCTTCAGCTATCAGGGCGAAGTGATGGAAAAGCGGGTGCGGCCATTGGCGGCGCAGCTTGGATGCGATTTCCTGATTGATTGCGATGTGGCCGACATGGCCAATCTCGACCGCGCGTTTGAAACGCTGGCGGAGAAATGGCCAACTATCGATTTTGTGGTGCACGCGATTGGCTTCACCAATAAAGAGGCGTTGCGCGGCAAATATTATGAGGTTGGCCTTGAGGACTTCCTGATGACCATGAATATCAGCGTCTACAGCTTCACCGCCGTTGCCCAGCGCGCTGCGGCCATGATGAAGCCGCTCGATCCCGAAACTGGCGACGGCGGCGGATCGCTGCTAACGCTCAGTTATTATGGCGCTGAAAAGGTCATGCCGCATTATAACGTCATGGGCGTTGCGAAGGCTGCGTTGGAAACGTCGGTCAAATATCTGGCCAATGACGTGGGGCCGCAGGGCATTCGCGTCAACGCCATCTCCGCTGGTCCAATCAAGACGCTGGCGGCGTCTGGCATTGGGGACTTCCGTTACATCCTGAAATGGAATGAACTGAACACGCCGCTGCGCCGCAATGTCACGATTGATGACGTTGGGTCATCTGCGCTTTACTTCCTGTCCGACCTTGCGGCGGGTGTTACCGGTGAAATCCACCATGTTGACGCAGGCTATCACACCGTCGGCATGAAGCAGGAGGATGCTCCTGATATCAGCACGCTCTGATGTTCGAAGAGCATAGCGTTCGGGGCAATTGAAGAAAACGGAAACAGTATATGAGCTTTAACACTTTTGGCCGCGTATTCCGTTTTTCGACATGGGGTGAATCGCATGGCCCCGCGCTTGGTGCATTGGTCGACGGGTGCCCTCCGGGCCTTGCATTGTCCGAGGCCGATATACAGCCATTTCTAGACAAGCGCCGCCCTGGCACGTCGCGCTTTACCACACAGCGGCAGGAACCGGATGTAGTGCGCATCTTATCCGGCGTATTTGAAGGCCGCACCACAGGTACGCCGATTTCGCTGATGATCGAAAATGTTGACCAAAGGTCAAAGGATTATTCCGACGTGGCCAAGGCCTATCGCCCGGGACATGCGGATTACAGCTATGATGCCAAATACGGCTTTCGCGATTATCGCGGCGGTGGCCGGTCAAGCGCGCGCGAAACCGCCGCGCGCGTGGCGGCTGGCGCAGTGGCGCGTGCCGTCATACCGGATGTGGAAATCATGGCTTATGTCGCCGAAATCGGTGGCGATGCAATTAATCGCGACAATTTTGAAGCATCGCAAATTGGTAAAAACCCCTTCTTTTGCCCAGATGAAGCAGCCGCTGGTCGCTGGGAAAAAATGGTAGATGAGGCACGCAAGTCTGGCTCCTCGCTTGGCGCGGTTATCGAATGCGTTGCCACGGGCGTTCCCCCCGGTTGGGGCGCGCCTTTATATGCCAAGCTTGATAGTGAGCTTGCATCTGCGATGATGAGCATCAACGCCGTAAAGGGCGTCGAGATCGGCGCCGGCTTTGGCGCAGCCCGTTTGCGCGGTGAGGAAAATGCGGACCGGATGCGCCCTGCTGCTGAAGGGTCGAACCATCCGGAGTTTATGGCGAATAACGCCGGCGGAATCGCGGGCGGTATTTCAACGGGGCAGCCGGTATTGGTGCGCGTGGCGTTCAAACCAACGTCGTCCATCCTCACGCCAGTTGAAACGGTGACGCGTGATGGCGATGCCACAGACATTGTCACCAAGGGCCGCCATGACCCTTGCGTAGGCATCAGGGGCACGCCCGTGGTAGAGGCGATGATGGCGTTGGTGCT
>CAIJLW010000134.1 GCA_903821685.1 uncultured Sphingomonadales bacterium
GGCTATATCGGTGCATCCGGCCTTGCACGCCCTGCCTTGGCCGAAACCGGACGGCGGCAATTGGTCGGCCTTGAAGCCATCGAGGGCGATATTCCCGAGGGCGCTATGCTGGTGACTCAAGAAGGCGCGTCACCCGTTGGCCATGTCAGCGCGGCGGCGTTTCGTATCATCGCGGGCGGGTCTGTTGCGCTGGGTCAATTGACCGATGGCTTTGCACGCCATGGTGAAGAACTGATCGCAACATCGCCCACGCGCGGTCAAAAGGCGCGGGTGCGCGTTGTGGCACCGCATTTCTATGATGCGGCGGGAGAACGCTATCGTGACTAAGGTATCGATCACAATGCTACCCGCAGCGCCGCTGCACGCATTCGAAATTTGGAGCAATCCGGCGGCTGTTGGCAAAAGGTTCAAGGCGGCGTGCGGCTTTGCCCTACCTGCTTTGGGCCGTTCCGATGGCACCGACGCACTCCGTCTGATCCGTTATGAACCCACGGTCTGGCTGGTTGAGGGCGACGCAGCGCCGCTGGCCAGCATATTATCCGATGACGGTGCGCTGACCGCGATTGGCGGCGGCATCGTCCGCATCCGCCTGTCGGGTAATGGCTGGCGCACGCTCCTGATGGAAGGCGGCGTATTTGATGCGGAAAGCCCAAATTTCGCCGCAGGATGCAGCGCAGCGACAATCATCGACCATGTCAACGTCCGCCTGCACGTCGTCGATGAAACCACCTGCGACGCCTATGTGCCCTTAAGCTTCAGTCAGGGGCTGCTGCTTTTTTGGGAGCAAGCTGCGGAGGCTTTGGCGGGGTAGGTCCGTTCTGGCGCAGCTCACAGGTAATTGTTGTCTGTATGACCGGAATTGGGTGGAGTGCGGACAGGCGGGTTTCAGGCAATCGAAACGATGCACAATCCCGCCGCTATCAGGGAAGGAGAGAGCCACCACACCCACGAAGGGTCGGCGGATCTCTCCTTCTGTGCCTTACTTAACGTCGAACCGGTCAAGCATCATGATCTTGTCCCAAGCCTTGGCAAAGTCTGCTGCGAACTTCTGCTCGCCGCCTGCAACGGCATAGGTTTCGGCCACGGCGCGCAGTTCCGAATTCGAACCAAACACCAGATCGACCTCAGTCGCGGTCCACTTAAGCGCACCGGTAGCCCGATCACGGCCCTCATAGATCCCCTTGGTCTCGGCAGGCTTCCAAACGCTACCCATGTCGAGAAGGTTCACAAAAAAGTCGTTGCTAAGCGTGCCGGGCGTATCCGTGAAGACACCGTGCTTGGCGCCACCGCTGTTGGCATCGAGCATCCGCATTCCTGCCAACAACACTGTCATTTCCGGCACGGTCAGGTCAAGCGTGTCGGCTTGGTCGATCAGCATCTGCGTGGGCGTAAGGCGGGCCTTGTCGCTGTAGAAGTTACGGAAGGCGTCCGCTGCGGGGCGCAGTAGTTCGAAGGATGCAGCGTCCGTGTGGGCCTCCGTCGCATCGGTTCGACCTGGCGTGAAGGATACGCGGACGGACTGGCCCGCTGCCTTAGCCGCATCCTCGACCGCGACTACGCCGCCCAACACCACCAGATCAGCGATAGACACCTTCTTAGCGCCTGAACGCGCATTGAATTTGGCCTGTACGCCTTCCAACGCCTTCACCACCTTAGCGAGGGTTTCGGGATCATTGACGGCCCAATCCTTCTGCGGCGCAAGTCGGATGCGCGCGCCATTGGAACCGCCGCGCATATCCGTGCCGCGGAACGTCACCGCTGACGCCCAAGCAGTTCGGACGAGCTCAGAACGACCAAGGCCGGTCTTGCGGATGCTGTCCTTGAGGGCGGCGATATCGCCTGTATTGATCATGGCGTAATCGGCCTTGGGCAACGGGTCCTGCCAGATCAGGTTTTCTGCCGGAACTTCTTCCCCTACATAGCGCGACTTGGGCCCAAGATCGCGGTGGGTCAGCTTGAACCACGCGCGGGCAAAGGCTGCGTCCATCGCTGCGGGATCTTTGGCCCAGCGGCTCGTGATCGCACCGTAGGCCGGGTCATAACGCAGCGCGAGGTCGGTGGTCAGCATGACGGGCGCATGCGTGATGTTCGGATCGAAGGCATCGGGGACGAACTTTAGTTGTTCGGCATTCACCGGTTCCCACTGCTTGGCACCGGCTGGACTTGTGGTCAGCTTCCATTCGAAGGCATAGAGATTCTGCAGATAGTTGCTGCTCCAAGTGACCGGTGTGGCGGTCCATGCGCCCTCCAACCCGCTGGTGGTCGCGTCCTTGCCAACGCCAGTGCCGCACTTGTTCTTCCAGCCTAATCCTTGCGCTTCTACGCCCTCGGCTGCCGGCTCCTTGCCAACGCATTCCGCTGGCTTACGTGCACCGTGCATCTTGCCAATGGTGTGCCCACCGATGACCAAAGCTGCGGTTTCCTCGTCATTCATGCCCATCCGGCCAAAGGTGGTGCGGATCTGCTGAGCGGACTTGAGAATGTCGGGATTGCCTGCTGGACCTTCGGGATTAACGTAGATCAGCCCCATTTCCGATGCGGCAAGCGGTGCATCCAAATTTTCTCCTTCAGCGTTGCGTTCGGACGTCAGGAACTTGGTTTCGGGCCCCCAATAGACTAGCTCGGACTCCCACGCGTCAGCGCGCCCACCGCCAAATCCAAAGGTCTTAAAGCCTGTATTTTCCAAAGCGACGTTGCCGGCGAGAATTATCAGGTCGGACCACGAAAGGGCCGCACCATATTTTTGTTTGACCGGCCACAGCACCCGCCGCGCCTTATCGAGATTGCCGTTGTCCGGCCAGCTATTAAGCGGCTCGAAGCGGATCTGCCCTCCATCGGAGCCGCCGCGTCCGTCGCCCGACCGATAGGTACCGGCAGAATGCCAGGCGAGGCGGATGAATAGACCGGCGTAATTGCCATAGTCCGCGGGCCACCATTCTTGGCTATCGGTGAGCGCCGCGTTGATATCGGTCTTCACGGCCTTGAGATCGAGCTTGGCGAACTTCGCACTATAGTTGAAATCCGGGCCGTTGGGATCGGCGTCGTAGCCGTTCTGGCGCAGACGGGAGAGATCGACGACGTTCGGCCACCAGCCCTGCACGTTGCGCGGGGCGGCTTCGGTCTGCCGCATAGCAGCTCGTTCCATGGCAGGCTTGTCGAACCCTGGAGGTGTGGCGAGCGCCGGCAAGGCAATGAGTAGGCTGGAAGATAGAAGCAAAAGCCCCTTCAGACGGTGCGACATGATGTGTTCCCTGTGTTGGTTGCAAGCGTTCCTGAGCCGAGAGCGCAAGCGATCGGCAGACTATGTAGGTAATGGCCAGGGGCAAAAAGGTGCAAACGTTTTCTCCCGATGACAGTTATTCAGAATATCTTTCAACCTGTCGTTATTAGCTAGTTGTTCTGACTTCGTAATCTGACTGAACGGTATGTTGTAAATATAGAGGGGAAAACCCCGGAAAGCAGGAACCTCCGCTGATGCAATAGGCAGACGCCTCACCAGAACACTACCCATCACCATGCTCGCAGTTCATGCAAATATGGCTGCAAGTGGCTCTTATCCGTAACGTCTGCTTTTGGTGATTGCTTTGTGTGGTGCCACATCCATTGTGCCACCTCAGCGTCACGTCACCGTCCGATCAGTCACCACCCAACTTGACAATTACCCCCTGTTCCTATAATGTTCCAGTGTTCTTTGACAGCCAAATGCGGCATAGAATATTTCCCTTTCGTACACGCTTCTCTCCCGCGGTAATCCTGTAGGAAATTTTGTTGCGCGCGCGACATATTGCGCGATGTAGTCAGGTGCGATTTTGGTGTGAACTTGCAAGCAATTCTGCGGCCTTTGGGGGTTGCCTATGCGGCCGGGGCGCTTTGCGCACATCCGCCGCTTCGCAAAAAAGTCTGGTCTTTTGGTCGACGGAGCGGCCCTATCGTTACTTCGCCGCCTCCATATGCTGCAACATCATCCCTTTTGCATGCCGCCTCTGGAAACCCTTCCATAAGGTAACGCCTGCACCACCCGGGCTATATGCGCCCCATGGGGTCCCAGCCGGCGCATTCCATTCGCCGGCATCCGAATTCTCTATCCCTACATTCAGATACGCAGCCTTGCTGGCGTCTTTTTGTAAATGCACCGCCAAAAATGCGGTGATGAAATGCAGGTTGATTGCGTTAATCCGATCTTGCCGCCAGATCGGATCTTCAAACCAGTCCATGTCCCAAACCGTTCCACGCATTTCACGCGGTGCTGGGTTGAGCGCGATAGAATGTCCGGCCTGCTTATATGTCAGCAGTGTGCGGTCACTGTTTACAGCGCCACCAAAGACCGCCAGCGCACCCGATATATAGTTGACAGTCGCGTCGCTATCGCCCTGAATCAAAAGCAAAGGCGCGGTGAGTGCGGCAAGGCCATCTGCACCCCATGCGCTGCTTGGCGCGCCACCAGCAGGTGCCAATGCCACAATCGCCCTGACGCCTGCCAATTTGACAGTTTCGGCATCTGTGCCGCCCCGCGCGGATTTCTGTAACGCCCCGCCTGCGACCAGCCCCATATTGGGGCCCTGCGGGTCGAGTGTAGCCCCGCCTGCGGTCAGCACGCCATAGCCGCCCTGCGAATAGCCGATAAGCGCGACATTATCCGGGTCGATCAATTCCCCCAGGCTGCCCCGCAGTTGATCCGCAACAAAAACGATGTCGCGCGGTCGGTTGAAATTCGGTGCGGCGCGGATGCTAGGCGACACGACATAAGGATTTGGGTCGCGGTGATGAATGGCCGCAACGACATAGCCTTTGGATGCAAGGTTTTCGGTCAACCACGTCATGACCGCGGGATTGTTGCTATAGCCATGGCTGATAATCACCAAAGGATGCCTGCTTCCAGCCGCCTTCGCGCCGCCAACCGCAATGCCCTTTTGCGTGAAATAAACCGGTGGAAATGGTGGCTCGCCCCACAGACTTCCGGTGTAGGTAACCGGCTTTGCGCCTTTCTTGACCGTTGCGGGGTACCAAATGTCCACCCGCAAACTGCGGTCAACAAGGGGGACTGCGATGCCGCCAGAACCCCCATTTTCGACATCGGGCTGGCTCTTATGCGTTAATAGGACGGAACGAAAGCCAATGCCATATGTGCCCAATGCTGCCAGTTCGGGCGCATCAGCCTCGGGAATGCTGGGAACGCCCGCAGTCTTGGGGCCGCTGGCGTAGACTGGTGCGGTCATCAGGATCAAAAATGGAACAACAAGGCGCCCTATCATGCTATTAATTCCTCACCTTCCACAGTCGTCGATGGCCAAGCCAATTGTTGGGCCATCCATGGATATTCTTCAATCAGCGGCGGAAAGGTTTTTTCCTGCAAGACCTGTTGGCATAAAGCCGCGGTCAACTTGGGAATGTCGCCCAATTCATCTAGCCGCGCAACAACCTGAACAGCCCGCGAGAAACGACCACGCGTCATCGGTTCGGCACGCAATTCGGGCAGCAGTTCCGGCACAGCTGCCAAGCATACCGGCGTGGTGATCGTCCAACCAACACCCGCAGCCACCAACGCCAATTGTTGATGCGAAGATTCCACCTCAACCATCTGTGGCAGCTTCAGTTTCATTCTGACAATCTGGCGTTCAATTTGCTGCCCCGTGCCGGTGAGGCGGGAGAAACGGATGAACGGCAATGACGATGGCATGCCGATGAGATCGAGCGGTTCTCGAAAATCTTTAGGAAATACGAGAATGAAGCTTTCTTCGAACACTGGGTGCAGTTCGACAGTGTCGCGATGCTCCAGGCTAAAACTTCCGGTCACCATCATGTCGATGTCGCGCGCCAGAAATTCGCCTTGATGCTCCATGGAAATGCCGGACCGGATATTCCATTTATCTGCGCGTGGCCCAAGATTTTGCAAAATTGGGGCCGTGAGCTGATTGGCTAAGCTGAATGACATCGCAACCGTGATGCTCGAAATGGGTAGGTTTGCGCCTTGGCGTACCTCATCATACACCAAACTTGCATGCGCGATCAGCTTCTGACCGCGGGCAAACAGGGACTTTCCGCTTGCCGTTAAACCTAACGGACGCATCGTGCGATCAAACAGCGAAGCGCCTATGCCCGCCTCCAGCCTAGCGATCGTTTGCGAAACGGCTGATTGAGTCACTTGCAGATGGGCGGCACATTGTGACATCCCGCCAAGTTCAACGGTCATGACGAACACTTCTAGTGCGTGCAGATCGTATTCCTGTGGCAGTTTCATTCAGCAACCCCTCCAAGCGCTTAGGTACAGCCAATGGCTAATATTACCTTCGCTAATGGCTATGCGGGACTACACGTAATAGTGCCATGCATTTTCTACATAGGCTGATTATGCCTTACCGGCGTTGCACGCCTGCATCACTTTTCTGAACAGTGCGCATACAGAAATGCGGTGCTGGCATTTAGAGTTGTTCGCGGCCGTCTGGATTTCGGTGCAGGACCAGCAAGCCCTTTAGCGTGCCGATGCACATACCGAGCAAGATGAGAGCCAATGGCAGACCAGTGGCAATTGCACCTGCTTGCAGCGAAGTGAGGCCGCCACTAAGCAACAGGACGATACCAATACCGCCAACGGCCACAAGCCAGATCGTCTTTTGCCTTAGCAGCGTATCTGTGCGTCCACCCGCCGTCATAGTATCAATCACCAGCGTGCCGGAATCCCAGCCTGTTACGAAGAAGATCAGGATCAGGCCAATCGCGACAAAAGACGTAAATTGCGCCCAAGGGAGCGCGCCGAGTAGCACAAATAATTGCGTATCAAGCGACGCCGTGGTAAGATCTGCGCCATTGCCTGCGACAATTTGGGCGATACTGGCATCGCCAAAAATCGTCAGCCACAATATGCCAAGCAAGCTGGGTAAAATCACAGCGCCAGCAATAAATTCACGTACAGTCCGTCCCAGTGAAATACGCGCCATGAACATACCAACAAATGGAGCCCAGCTTATCCACCATGCCCAATAATACACGGACCAGTCGTTATAAAAACCCGTGTCAGTGCGGCCAACCGGGTTGGACAATGCCGGGAGCAATGCGAGATAGTTGTAAATGTTCGTCGCGAGGTCGCCAAGCAACTGAAATGTTGATCCGGTCGCTAATATAAATACCAGCAGCGCAAAGGCGACCCACATGTTCACCTCACTTAATATCCGGATGCCACGGTCAATGCCACCTCGGATCGACAAGAAGGTAATAGCTGCCATCACAAAGATGAGCGTCAAGATTGTAAGCGGCGAACTCGCGACGTCGTACAGATAGGTAATCCCCGCCATCGCTTGCTGCGCGCCGAGCCCAAGCGATGTGGCCAGTCCGAATATAGTGGCGAGCACGGCGAGAACTTCGATAGCATCACCCGTCCGTCCCCAAACTGCCTTGCCGAACAAAGGGTAAAATGCCGAGCGCATTGACAACGGCATGTTAAAATCGAAATTGAAGACCGCCAGTGCAAGACCCGTCACGGCGAATATTGCCCAAGGGTGCAGCGCCCAATCAAAAATCGTCGCCGCCATCGCCAAACTGCGTGCGGCGTCTGCGTTGCCGACTGCTCCACCCAATGGCGCCGCCGGACCACCCGCCAACGAGGATGTGAAATGGGTCACTGGTTCACCCACGCCATAGAAAACTAGCCCGATGCCCATCCCCGCGCCGAACAGCATCGCGAACCATGACAGCCGCGAATAATCAGGCACTGCGCCTTTGCCGCCCAATCGAATTTTCCCAAGCGGCGAGAGCGCCACAACAACACAAAACAGCAACAGCAGGTTGCCGGACATCATGAAAAACCAGTCGAAATGCTGAACCGCTCCACCGCGCAATGCCGCGAACAGGTCCGCTGAAGCTTTCGGGGCGATCAGGCTGAACATTATCACAGCAAACGAAATGAATGCCGTCGGGAAAAAGACTGCAGGGTTGATGTGCATCCCGCCCCAGTTGCGATTGGACTGGCCATAATTGCCCAGATCTATCATCTTATCCCAAGCTGCCATTGAACCCTCCTCCAAGGTGCTTCACTGATCGGTCAATGGCGTGCCGCGGTTGTCATCGCTATCCAAAACCATGCGGCAAAACTGCGCCACAACTCAACATGGAAGCGATCTTCAGCCTCGCGAATGATGATGACTTCGACCGTTTCGTAAATCGTGCGCGTAACCTGACCGACTGCAAATTTATTCAGATCTAAAGGGCATCCCGACATCAATATTTCTGCTGCGCGCGGACCTTCTAAAACGACGCATATCGATCGATCGCTAATGTCCGTAATAGCTAGTGGCAGCCCGGAAGCTGTCGGGATCGTTGCGCCAACTTTCGTACGCAGATACCATTCATCAGGGCCAAGACAGGCAATGCCGCTTTCGGACGCGCCGATTTTCCGAGGCAATGTAACCTTTAACACAGTTTCCAGGTCCTCTGCGCGCCGCGCGCGCAGCGCGAGCCGTTGCATAGGCCCAGCAAGGCTGATCGTGACACCCGCCGCTACATATTGTGTTTCGGGCACGGGTTCATTACGTATGAGGACGTCAGACATGCAGCCGTGCTCCTTCTGGGTCGTAAAAGACAAGGCCGCTGACTTTCGCAGTATGCGTCTTCCCTGGCATGGGAATATGGAGCGTATCGCCCGTCATTTCATGTCCGCCAGCAACCAGCGCCAACGCAATAGATCGGCCAAGCGCTTCGCTCCAATACGAAGACGTCACATGGCCAATCATCGTCATCGGCACCGGCTGTTTGGGGTCGGCTACGATCTGCGCGCCTTCCTCCAAAACCACATTCGGATCATCAGTTAGCAGCCCAACCAACTGTTTGCGCCCCGGCGCGACGATGTCAGGACGCGCCATCGATCGCTTGCCTACAAAATCAGGCTTTTTCTTACCCACTGCCCAATCGAGGCCAGCATCAAAGGGCGTCACCGTGCCGTCTGTATCTTGCCCCACAATGATGAAACCTTTTTCCGCGCGCAAAACGTGCATCGCCTCAGTGCCGTAAGGCGTGATATCATACTGCACGCCTTCCGCCATCAACCGCTCCCACACGGAGCGACCATAAGCCGTCGGTACATTAATCTCGAAGCCCAATTCGCCAGTGAAGCTGACCCGGAACAGGCGCGTTGGAATGCCGCAAATCATGCCCTCGCGGATTGCCATATGGGGAAAGGCCTCTGCAGATAGATCAATGCCTTCCACAAGCGGCTCAAGCAATTTGCGTGCATTAGGGCCTTGCAGCGCGATGACCGCATATTGCTCGGTCGTGCTGGTCAACCAGACGTCAAGATCTGGCCATTCGGTCTGGAGATAATCCTCCATCATATTCAGCACGCGCGCCGCGCCACCAGTTGTCGTGGTCAGGTGAAAACGATCGGGTGCCAGCCGTGCCGAAACACCGTCGTCGGTAATGAAGCCGTCCTCCTTTAACAGCAGTCCATAACGGCAGCGACCCGGCTCCAGCGCCTTCCATGGATTGGTATACATCCGGTTGAGGAATTCCGCCGCATCTGGACCGACGACTTCAATCTTGCCCAACGTCGAAGCATCAAAGATCCCAAGTGATGACCGCACAGCAACGCATTCGCGGTTCACGGCTGCGTGCATATCTTCCCCCGATTTAGGAAAGTAACGTGCTCTTCGCCACTGCGCGACCAGCTCAAACGCTGCGCCGTGCGCTTGCGCCCAGCTGTCGATATTGGTTGTCCGTGTTGGCTGGAACAATGCCCCTTTGGCATGTCCGGCCAATGCCCCAAATGTTTGCGGCGTGTAGGGCGGACGAAAGCTGGTGAGCCCGATATCGGCGATAGGCTTGTTCAGCGCAGACGAGGCGATTTGCAAACCGTTGAGGTTCGATGTTTTGCCCTGATCGGTTGCCATGCCGTTGGTAGTGTACCGCTTGATATGCTCAATGGAGCGAAAGCCCTCGCGCACCGCAAGCTTGATGTCTTTTGCCGTCACATCATTCTGGAAATCGACGAATGCCTTTATCCGGCTTTGGTCCTTAGGCGTCGGCAACATGTCGATAATCGCGCCCGTGCCAAAATCCCAATCGCCCGAACATCCGCCAACACAGACTACATTTTCATTTGGCAGATCGGGGACATATGCGCCCAGGTCATCGCGCCATTTCAGGCTGCCCTTGCTGTGCGACCATAAATGCACGCTTGGCGTCCAGCCACCCGCCATCAA
>CAIJLW010000135.1 GCA_903821685.1 uncultured Sphingomonadales bacterium
GCGCTGCTATAGGCGCGCCTCTGCCCGGAGATATCGGGCTGTTCCCTGGTAGCTCAGTGGTAGAGCAGTTGACTGTTAATCAATTGGTCGGGGGTTCGAATCCCTCCCGGGGAGCCATTTTTTCAACGACTTACGGGTTGATTTAGTTTGGCGCGTTAATCTCAGGGTAACATACTGGGTAACAGTTCAAGTTTTTTCTATTCCAACAAGTCCTCTGACGGGTGAGGCTTGGCTGCGATCATGCGGCAGACGGGCAAGTCAAAGACCTGCGTGTGGCGCAGGTCTTGAGCAGGCATCAGAGGATAAGGAACTTGCCAAAGCACGCACGTTGTTGCACGCGCTATCCAGCTATCTGAAAGGCATCGCGCCACTAGGCTGAACCATAAGCCTGCCACAGCAATCTCAAAGCCGCATACCCCACCAGCAATGCGGTTACGGTGCGCAATAGCCGCGGCGATAGATAGCGCATGCCGAACAGGCTGCCCAATTGTCCTCCGACCAACACCGCGCCCAATAATAGGCCATATTGCATCGCTGGTTCGGCAAGCGCGTGCGCACCGGATTTAATGATTTGGCCAAATAGCCCCGCGGCCGAGTTTATCAGAATATAGAGCGATGCGAATGCCGCGATCCGGCGCGCCTCTGCCCAACGGATGAGGTGCAAGACAGGTGCCATGAATATGCCGCCACCGATGCCCGACAAACCGGCGAGCAGGCCGCCGCCACCTGAAATAACCAATAACATCGGTTTGGATACGTTGCGCGGCGCCATCTTGTCCGCTTGCATGAAGAGGGCGATGGACGACGCCAACAAAGCCCCGCCCAATATGGTTAAGAACACGACTTGTTTTAACGGCACCAGTCCCCCTGCAAATGCAAGTGGCGCCGATATCAAAAGCAAAGGTAGCACCTGCGGCCAGGACACCAGCCCAGCACGCACAAAACGGATGCTGCCACCGGTAACGACAATGATGTTGCAGAAAAGCGCAATGACCGGGATCAGGCGATAATCAACGCCCCATAAGGCCAATAAAGCGGTATATGTTGAGCCTCCGCCGAAGCCTACCGAGGCGTAGACCAAAGCAACAACACCAAAAAGGCCAGCTAACCAGAGCATCTGCCCCCTCCCCTTACTGCCGCATCAATACGCCCCGTGACAGTGCTTATACTTCTGCCCCGAACCACATGGGCACGGATCATTGCGCCGCAGGTCCGGATTGCCAGCATAAGGGTCATTTAATCCCGAAGCGATTGCTGGACGCGCTATCTTTGTCGTGACGAACCCCGATGAACCAGCATCAATGTCGTCGCTGTTATCTTCACCCGTAAACGGATCGATATGCGTCGTCAGAAAATCTGGCAATGCGGGCAAGTCCGGTGGAACGAATTCTTCTTCGGCCCGGAAGTCATTCGTCGCGATCGTCTTCGTCACACCTTCACGAATGGCGGACAACATCCGCTCAAACAGGCCAAAGGCCTCTTGCTTATACTCGTTTACTGGGTTCTTCTGCGCGTAGGCCCGTAGATAAATAACCTGACGCAAGGCATCGAGCGTGGACAGATGTTCTTTCCAGTGATGATCAAGCGTTTGCAGCAATATACTCTTTTCAACCTGCCGCCAGACGGCCTCGTCAAGCACAGCACCCTTCGCTTTGAACTTGGCATTGGCCATTTCCGACACACGGTTTTCAATGGTTTCCGGATCAAGTCCGTCTTCCTGTATCCAGCTATCAATATCTGGAGCAAGGCCAAGCAATTCAGCGCATTTTTGCTTGAGGGACTCAACGTCCCATTGTTCCGGATAGGTACCCTCAGGGCAGTAATCGCCGACAAGGGTGTTCACGGTGTCGTTAAGCATGTCCTCAATGATATCATCGACGCCTTCGGAATCCATGATCTCGCTGCGCTGATCATAGATAACCTTGCGTTGATCGTTCATAACATCGTCATATTCAACGAGTTGCTTACGAATGTCGTAGTTACGCGCTTCCACCTTGCGTTGCGCCGTTTCGATTGCCTTCGATAGCCACTTGCCGCCAATCGCTTCGCCGTCTTCCAAGCTTGAGTTCATCATCCGCGAGAACAAAGTCTCCGAACCAAAAATGCGCAGCAGATCGTCATCAAGTGACAAATAGAAGCGCGAAAGGCCGGGGTCACCCTGTCGTCCCGAACGACCGCGCAACTGGTTATCGATGCGGCGGCTTTCATGGCGCTCGGTGGCAAGAACGAACAATCCGCCAGCCTCTATCACCTTAGCTTTTTCGGCCGCAATTTCGGCCTTCAGCGCGTCGATAGCGGCTTCACGTTCTTGCCCCTCGGGCATGTCGCGTAATTCATCTTCAAGGCGGAATTCAAAGTTACCGCCAAGCTGAATATCCGTTCCACGGCCAGCCATGTTGGTGGCGATCGTTACACTATCCAAACGCCCCGCTTGGGCGACGATACGCGCTTCGCTTTCGTGGAAGCGTGCGTTCAAGACGCTATGCTTGACGCCTTCCTTCTCCAAAAATTCTGAAAGCAGCTCGGACTTTTCAATGGACACTGTACCCACCAGAACGGGTTGACCACGATCATTGGCTTCTTTGATCGTCTTGGCGATTGCGCCAAATTTGTCTTGCGTGTTTTTGTAGAACTGGTCGTCCTCGTCAATGCGCTGGACTGGCAGGTTCGTTGGAATTTCAACAACGTTGAGCTTGTAGATCTCATGGAATTCGCCTGCTTCAGTTGCGGCGGTTCCCGTCATGCCTGACAGCTTTGGGTACATCCGAAAATAATTCTGGAATGTAATGGTCGCCAACGTCTGGTTTTCTGGCTCAATGTCCACGCCTTCTTTGGCCTCGACGGCTTGGTGAAGCCCGTTCGACCAGCGGCGTCCGTCCATCATACGACCGGTAAATTCGTCGATGATGATAACTTTGCCTTCTTTCACGATGTAATCAATGTCGCGTTTGAACATCACATTGGCTTTGAGCGCTTGGTCCAAATGATGCACAACCAGCGTGTTTTCATAGTCATACAGGTTTGACCCCGTCAGCAAGCCAGCGCCTTCCAGAATACGCTCGGCTTTTTCCGTGCCATCTTCGGTCAGCGTCACATTGCGGCTTTTTTCGTCTTTATCATAATCGCCCTCGTCCAGTTGAAGGACGACCGCTTGGACCAGCATGTAAAGCTCTGATTTATCGTCTGTTGGACCAGAAATGATCAACGGCGTGCGTGCTTCATCAACAAGGATAGAATCAACCTCATCCACAATTGCGAAGTTGAATGGACGCTGCACCATTTGCGCGCGTTCATATTTCATATTGTCGCGCAAATAATCGAAACCAAGCTCATTGTTGGTTGCGTAAGTGATGTCGCTTTCATACGCGGCGCGGCGTTCATGTTCTTGAATGTTGGGTACAACAACGCCCGTAGTGAGACCGAGGAAGCCATATATACGGCCCATCCATTCGGCGTCGCGGCGGGCCAGATAATCGTTCACGGTCACGACATGGACGCCCTTGCCCTCAATGGCGTTCAGGTAGCAGGCCAGTGTTTCGGTAAGGGTCTTACCTTCCCCCGTACGCATTTCGGCAATCTCGCCGCGATGCAACACAATACCGCCAACCATCTGCACATCAAAATGGCGCATGCCCATAACGCGCTTTGATGCTTCCCGCACTGTAGCGAAGGCCTCAGGCAGGATGTCGTCAAGCGTTTCGCCAGCGGCGAGCCTGTCTCGGAATATCTGCGTTTGACCCTTCAACCGGTCATCATCCATGACCGCGATTTCGGCCTCAAGCGCGTTGATCTGGTCAACGATCTTCATCATTGATTTAACGTAACGGTCGTTCGACGACCCAAAAATGGCTTTGGCAAGTCCGCCGAGCATAGATAATTCCTTTGAAATATGTGGGAGCCGCGCACGATTTGTGCGCGGTAGGTCGCTATTAAACGCACCCAAAAGGGCGCAGAAAGCCTAACCTAAGAGGATATCGTGCCGGTCAACCGGCGTATCTGGCGTTACGGTAATCGGGTTAGCAACACCGACGGCAGGTGTAAGTGACGCCCGCGCCGTCGCGGTCTTACGGACCACGGGCTCGCAAGCGGCAACAGCTTCAAGCCCAGCCGCAGCAACATACGCCTGCGCAACTGCTGAATCCACTGATGCTGACGCAGAAGATACCGGACGCGCCGCCTCTGCAGCGGAAAATCCGCTCATCATTGCCAGTAAATAAATCAGTAAACGCATATGTCGCCTAATTATGTGCCTAATGCATATAGGAGGGCAAACCCTATCCGTCTATCCCGAAGCGACCTGTTTTGGGTGCATTGTCGGTTGCGCCAAAAGCGGCCAACAGATAAACGATATGCTGCATCCCCGCGTCATCGCCTTATATTTATAATTATTACAAGGTTTCAGATACTTGTCCACAATTTCTCCACTATCCGTTCCCTTTCCCATCATGCCAGAAATCGCCGGCGCAACGCCGCGCGTTGCGCGCGCTGGGTATAAGGATTGGGACCGTTGCGACCTGACCTATGTCGTTTTAGATGAAGGAACGACCGTGGCCGGCGTGACTACACAGAATCTGTGCTGCTCGGCCGAGGTTGAACTGTGCCGTGCGCATCTGCCGCATGGTCGCGCACGGGCACTGGTGGTCAACGCAGGCAACAGCAATGCCTTCACGGGGCAGCGCGGCAAAGATGCTGTCGACGCGATCACTGCGCAGGTCGCTGCACAATTACACTGCGAGGAGGCGGAAATATTCGTGTCTTCAACCGGCGTGATTGGCGTCCCCCTGCCCGGCGACAAAGCGCAGGCCGGACTTTGCGCTGCGTTCGATGCTGCACCGTGCAGTTGGGAAGACGTGACGCATGCTATTGGGACCACGGACACCTTTGCCAAAGGCGCCACAGCCAGCGCTATAGTCGATGGTCGCAAGGTTCAGATTGTGGGCATCATAAAGGGTTCAGGCATGATTGCACCCGACATGGCCACCATGCTGGGCTATATCTTCACCGACGCAGCAATCGACGCCGCTTTTCTGCAGCATCTCTTATCTGGGGCCAATCAATCAAGTTTCAGCTGCATCACCGTCGACAGCGACACCTCAACCAGCGATACGGTGCTCGCATTTGCAACCGGCAAGGCAGGCAATGCGCGGTTGACCTCGTTCGATGACGTCGGAGCCGATGCTTTTGCTGCTGCGTTGAGTGATGTCTGCCGCCAATTGGCCCATTTGGTAGTTCGCGATGGCGAAGGCGCGCAGAAGTTTATCGAAATTCAGGTGTCTGGAGCTGCCAGCAACGAAAGCGCCCGGCGCGTAGGTTTGGCAATTGCCAATTCGCCCTTGGTAAAAACTGCGATTGCGGGCGAAGATGCCAATTGGGGCCGCGTCGTTATGGCGGTTGGCAAAGCCGGCGAGCCTGCGAACCGCGACACGCTTTCCATCCGCTTTGGTTCGACCTTAGTCGCGCACAACGGACTTGCCGTTGCCGATTATGATGAAGCGCCCGTAGCGCGTCATTTACAGCAAAAGGAAATCGAAATCGGCGTTGATCTCGGCCTTGGGTCTGGAAACGCCACAGTGTGGACATGTGACCTGACCCACGGTTATATTAGCATCAACGCCGATTATCGCAGTTAGCATGCACGATTAAAGCGCAGCTTCGAGCCAGCTTTTCAACTGCGCCTTGGGCGCTGCACCGACTTTGGTGTCGGCAATTTCACCGCCCTTAAACAGGATCATCGTTGGAATACCGCGCACGCCATATTTGGCAGGCGTATCGGGATGGTCGTCAATGTTCAGCTTCACGATCTCGACCTGACCGGCCAACTCTTCGCTGATTTCTTCAAGGCTTGGGCCAATCATCTTGCATGGGCCGCACCATTCGGCCCAAAAATCGACCAATACAGGCTTGCCGGATGCCAGCACGGTTGCGGCGAAATCATTATCACCTACGGATTTTGTAGCCATGTTAATCTCCTTTGTTAGGTCCCATGTATTCTTGCCGCCTTGGGCTGACAAGGACCATGCGCAATAGTTTTGCTTGTTCCATCAAGAGGCGGGGTAATAAGGTGCCAAAATAGCGTCGGAAAGCCTAATGAAACGCGGCGCATGCGTGAACAGCAAGGATACCTCCACCCGCGTTCCCGGAAAAATTGCCTGTAACGCCGCGCGGTAATGCGCCATTTGCCGCAGATGCGGGATTGGAACGCCGGTTTCATCCTTTGGCACCTGACGACCCGTCTTGAAGTCAATAGCACGCACCAGCCCTGGTTCAACTATCAGCCTATCGATCCGTCCGTTGATGACGGTCTCACCCACAACGGCGACTAGTGGAATTTCGGCGCGTGCCGAAGGACCGAAAAACGCGGCCAATTGGGCATCATTCAGTATAGCGCGTATCTCGGCGATGATCTGCGCCGGATCAATATCATGTTCAGGCGTTTGCGCGTTCAACCACTGCTCGGCCTTTTGCAGCGATGCGTGATCGGTAATACGTTCCAGCAACGCATGAATCAATTTGCCGCGGATTGCCGCCTTGCGCATTGCCGAAGACGCTGGCGCATCGCCATAATCGTCATCGTCTAGCTGCGAGGGGACCAAGGGACGCGGCGGCCGTTGCTCCGCTGGCGCCTGCGCAAAGAGCCACTGCGGTGTGCTCAAGGGTCTTTCAGCCCGCGCAGTCGCGTTGGCAACGCTGCCTGGATCTGCCAAAGAAACCCCTTTTAGCCCAACATGGCGCATCACCCTGCCCCAGCGCACATCATTTTCCCAATCGCAACCAAGCGCGACCATTCCTTTTTGCAGGAGCGCACACCAGCTTTCGGCTGGCGGTTCGCCCTTGCGACTAATGCCAAGCGATCCGGCCATAATCAGCCGCTCTTCAGCGCGCGTGATAGCGACATAGAGCAAGCGTTTATGTTCCTGCAGCTCGCGGGTCTTTTGCATCTCAATGATGCCCTGCAACCGTCCGGACTGCTCTGCTTTGCGAATGGGCAATAATGGCGTGCGATGCCCCTCATCCATCAACAGCTCAACCGATTGGTCCGGCTTCTTGGTCGGGTCTGACGTTATATCCGCCAAAATGATGACAGGTGCCTGTAAGCCCTTTGCACCATGGACGGTCATGATCCTGACCTCTTTGCTACTGCTGTCACCTTCGCGTTTAATTTCCGTGTCGCCGCGGTCAAACCAAGCGATGAATTTCTGCAAGCCGCCGCCATGCTGCTGTTCAAACTGCAAGGCAGCGTTCAACATTTCCTCGATTGGGACCAACACCTCGCTACCCAAACGCGCCGTGAATTTGCGCCGCGCGCCGATTGGACCGGATAAAATCTGTTCAAGGAAATGATAGACGGTCGTGAAATCGGCCATAGCGAGCATGTCGCGCAGTGGAGTCATTTGCTCGGCAAGCTCGGGCCGGTCACGAATATGTTGCCACAAGCTGCCCTTGCGGTCGCCGACATAGCCATATTGGAGTAGGGTTTCCTGCGACCAACCAATGATGGGGGACACAAGTATACAGGCCAGACTGAAATCATCATTGGGCTGGAGCACAAATTTGATCGCCGCCAGCAGATCCTGAACCACCAAAGGCTGCAGCAAACGCAACCTGTCGATACCCGCGACGGGCACTTTACGCTCATGCAATTGCGCAACCAGCATCGATGCCATCTCGCCCCGGCTGCGCAAAAGGAACATGATATCGCCGGGTTCAAGGGGGCGGCCTTTGCTCACTAGCCACGGTTTTGCGTCAATCAGCGCTTTGACATGATCCGCAAGCTTTTCGGCAAGCGCACGTTTTTCGTCGCTAAACCAATCCTCTTCCTCGTCCGCCGAAGCCCCGTCATCCTGCGATTTTGGTTTTGCACAAATGGGTTCAAAAAGCTCGACCATCCCGATCTGCGGCTTCTCGCTATAATGCTCCGCGATGTCCCCGCTCACGCCAAAGCTTGCAGGGCCAGCCTCATCAATGACGGCATTGACGAAATCAAGGATTGGCGCTGTGGACCGAAAACTCTGCGAAAGGGTAAGCCGGTTTAGCTCAGATCCCGATGCGTCGATACGCTCTGCGAAATAGACGCCTGCCGCTTCATAGCGTTCGGGCGCGGTACCTTGGAACCCGTAAATGGCTTGCTTGAAATCCCCAACGGAGAACAGCGTGCGGGTCTTGTCGGGGTGTACGCCCATGCCGCTGTAAAAATCGTCACTGAGCGCGCTGATTATGTCCCATTGGGCCGCGTTGGTATCCTGTGCTTCATCCACAAGAATATGATCAATCTGCCGATCCAGCTTAAACCGCACCCAATCCGCCATTTGGCCATGCTTCAGCAAGGCTGCGGTGCGCCGGATCATATCGTCAAAGTCAACCGCGCCAAGGGCCTGTTTGGCTTTGCCATATTGCGCAGAAAATTCCTTACCCACCAACAAAGCCCGCGCGAGCCTGTCGGCATATTCTGCCCGCGCGACTTCGCCTATCAGCTGGTTCGTCCATTCGAACATTTCACCCGCCAGCAAGGCATAGGCATCATTCATCGGGGTATGGCCCTTCGAAGATGTCTGAGGCTCACCCTTTCCGGTTGACCAACAACTGTGGAGTTCTTTTAATTGTATCGCCCGTTCGGCAGGCGAGCGCGATAGCCAGTCCTGCAAGGCCGCTGCCCGCTTGCCGCCTCGGCTGTCGGCTTTGTTATCGCACCACAAAAGATTGGCATCGATAATGGATTGCAGCGCCGCGCGCAGAATTTTTTCGTCGGAAAATGCAGCCTCCAACATATCCTCACCGGAGCCTGTAAAGCTGACATCCGCCAAACGCCGCGCCCATTCCATAGCGCCTGTATCATCGGGGATGGATGCCATCACATCGGGCGCTGCTGCCGTCCGGTGCAAGAACCGCAAGGCCCCCTCCTCCCCCATGTTCAGGCTGAGTTCCTGCAAACTGTCGATTATCTTGGTATCGCCTCGCCCCTCCGCATCTAGGACCAAGTTTGCGAGTGCCGCGTCGAGTAATTCCCTTTGTTCCCTACCTTCAACCGGTTTGAAGCCGGGCACCAATCCGGCTTCTTCGGGAAAGCTGCCGAGCAGAGATTGGCAGAAGCTATGGATGGTCAATATCTGCAACCCGCCGCCGGGTGCGTCCAGTACCTTTGCAAACATTTGCCGCGCCTTTTTGCGGGCCTCTGGACCAGCCTCTGCACCAATAGCCTCAAGATCATGGAACAGGATTTTGTCGTCCAATTGGACCCATGATGCCAACAACTGATTGATCCGGTCCGCCATTTCGGAGGCACCCGCCTTTGTGAACGTGATGCACAACAGGTTTTCCGGCTCAACATCATTTTCCAACAACAACCGGATGACACGCGCGGTCAGCACCTGCGTTTTCCCTGTCCCTGCCGATGCGCTCAGCCAGATATTGTCGTGCGGAAAAACGGCGCTTCTTTGTGCTGATATAAGCGGATGGAGCGTTTTGGCAGCATTGCTCATGTCGCATCCTCGACAATCGCCTGACGGCCATTCCATTCCTGCAAGCGCATCAATTGGTCATAGTCGCCATAAAGCGCAAATTCCGGATGCAGCTTGGCGGTGAAGGGCGTATTGCCCAATATCCAATTGCTAATCGCGACCTCCGCTTGCGCGACCGCGAAAGCAATGAAGTCTTCCCGTTCGGGCTTTTTGTCTGCAAGACGTGTGCTTGTGGGTATCGCAATAGAACCAAAATCCTTGGCTTTGTTTTTGGCCAAGCTCCAATATTCGAAATGGCTCGCCGCGCCCGACACGCCTTTAATGGACAATTCCTCTGCCATATAACCGATGAGGCCTAATTGCAGCGCGAAACCCGCGTTGATCTGCTTAGTCGATGGCGGCATGCCGGTTTTATAGTCGATGATAACAAGGTCGCCGTCTGCAGTCCGGTCAATACGGTCCACACGGCCCCTAACCGCGATGCCTTTGATGTTGACCGTGCCGGGCTGCTCGGCAACCGCAACCACGCGGCCTTCTTCAGTCATCAACCGCTTCGTTTCATCCGCCACCCAGCGCAGACCAGCGGCGATACGCGGCTGCCATAATGCGCGCAGCAGCGGGTCCGTCGCCTCCTGTGCCAACAAGTCGTCCGCACGCTTCGCGAGCATGTCGACCGCGCAAGCATCCTGTGTGAACCATTTTTCCAATATGTCGTGCACAAGGCTTCCGCGCCACGCATAGCTTGGCTCTGCATCAACCTTTTCCAGCACAGGAAGGCCAAGAATGCGCTTAGCGTAAAAGGAATATGGGTCAGACTTCAACTGGTCAAAATCGGTAACGGACAAGGATACCAGGCGTTGCTCCGCATTTGGCATAGGCAAAGGCCGCTTAGCGAAGGGCACGGACTCCGCGGACCGGTCAAGCGCATTTGCCCATGACAAAAGCGCCTCATCCGCCTCAAGCGTTTCTGCCGTAAGCGCCTTAATCCGCAACAGAAAGCGCGAAGCAACGGTTGGCCCGCCACGATCACGGCGGGCGCGGGTCAGCAGCACCTCTTGCGCGCCCAAGGCCGTGGCAAGATCGTGCGCCGACAGGCCGATGTTCCGGTCCAACGTCGGCAATTTCAAATGCCGCCGGATCGCGGGCGCCAACCATGGATCAGGCTGCGCAATTTGTGGCCATGTGCCCTCGTTCAGGCCAGAGCAAATGAGCAAGTCCGCTTGTTGAAGACGCGCTTCGAGCAAACCGTATATCGCCACGCGGGAGTGCCCACCATAAGGCGGACGGACGACAGCACTGGAGAAAATCTCCTTAAATGTCGCGACTAGACCTGTGGCCTCCGCGCGGCCAAGGATGGTAAGATCGCCAAGCGTCACCTCCTCCCACATGCGTGCCAATTCACGGCCGCTCGCGCCGCGCCAAATGGCGCCATCGGTCAAGCTTGTCGCTACATCGCGAAGCGTTGATAGGACGTCGTTAAACGGTTTGCTGTCGGTCCGTTCCAGTGGCGCCAAGAGCGTCGCAACTTCGGACCACCAAGTCATAAGCTGTTCATCAGGCTTTCGCGCAGCCTGCAACCGTCTTGTGATCGCCGACAGACCGACGCCATTCGGGGTGCCGCGCAATGCAAGATCAAGCTCCCGCACATGGTCCAACCACGCAAGCCGCTCGGCACCTGCAAAAGTCAATGGATGCTTGGCTATTGCCAATATAGCCGATGCAGAGAAGCGGCTTGAAATCGCGTCGACCAACGCGAGCGCAAGCGTGCCTGGCGGAGTTTGCAGCAAGGGTATGCCCGCGCTATCGTCGACCTGTATGCCCCATCTGCGCAATTGCCCGGCAACGCGGACCGCCAATTCACGATCGGGCGTGATGAGGGCGGTGCGCTTTTGTGCAACCTCCAGCGCGCCTCGGATACGCACCGCAATCGCCTTTGCCTCTTGCGCGCTATCCTCTGCTTCTAACCACTTCGCATGCGGCAAGCTTTTGCGCACCGCAGGCAGGCCCTGCCATTGGACACTATGTTCCGGCAGGCAAAATATCTCCGAAATAGCTGCGCCTTTCGGTTCCGACTGGGCTGTCGGCAGGACATCAATCTCGCTACGGTCTATGCCCATCAGTTCAAGCAAATGTTTCAAATGAAACTGTGGATGCACTTCAACATTGCGGCGGCGGCCAAAGCCTTGCGCGTCGTCGGTGGCGGCCGTCAGGTCATCCCAGCGTTCGTCAGACAACGCAAGGTCGACACCCGGCAAGATGACGTGCCCATTCGGCATCAGCGCCACACGGCGCAGCACGCGCGCCACGGCTTTGGCGGATGTGGTTATGCCAACCGCTATTATCGGGCTTTCAACCATATTCTCCGCAAGTCGCCGTTCCAGCGCTGCAAGCAAATGGTTCCGACGTTCTGCGGGGCCCATGAGTTTGCGCGCGGACAACGCCGCATGATATGCCGGCAAAATCAGCAAAAGCTGACCATAAGCGCTTTGCCAATGGCCCGCCAAGTCTGCGTCGATCGCGATGTCCTGTATCTGGGTAAAATCGACCAGATCAACCTCAAGCTCGTCAATCAAGTCCGCCAATTTGCGCGCTAACCGCAATGCTTCTGCAGGTGAAAGCGTTGCATCGCGCGTTTTATGATCATTGACCAGCTTTGCCAGTAGCATCAGCCGATCAAACGAACCAATGGCTGGCCAAATAGCGATGTCGTTGTCGATAGGGTCAAGCATTGGCCCCAAGGCCTCGTCCAATTGCATGTCACCCACGGCAACCATCCGCGGCAGCAGCATGCCCGGTGCGGCTTGCCGGACAAACGCCTCGGTCATCGACTTGATCGCGCGGTTGTTGGGCAGCAGCAATATGTTGTTGCTGATCGCCAGCGGATCAGCACCCGCCGACTGCAATACCCACTGTGCAGTTACATCGCACAGATCGTTGCCCAACGGGACATTGAACACATGAACCCGCGGGGCGGAGATGTTATCCGCCACGATGTTCCGCCAGCCGTGCTTCTGTGGCGGCAATTGCGGCTGGGTATCCGACGTCAAACCACAATCCTTCGTGCAATATGCCCATGCAACGCCCCTCGGCTATCGCGCGGTCCCAGAAAAAGTTCGTTGAAAACACATCCGCTGGTGGATCAACGATCAGCCGCTTGGAAAGCATCTGAATGCCTGTCCACACATACTTCGCTGGCGCGTCACCGTGACGACGCAACAACCGCCCATTTTCCTCCATGTTGAAGTCGCCCATACCCTGGCTATTGTAAGCAACCTCCAGCGGGATGAGGAGCATGAGGACATCCATGTGGTCATCATCCCATGCCGCCATCAGCCGCGAAATCGCATTCTCGCCTGCATTGGTCCACCAATTGTCGGCGTTGACGCACAGGAACGGATCATCCGAAATGATAGGCAGCGCGCGAACCAAGCCGCCGCCTGTATCGCGCAGCAAATCCCGCTCGTCCGATATACGCACGTTGAGATCAGATGCAGACGCCGCAAGATGCTGCTCCACCTGCTCGGCGAGGTAATGCACATTGACGACAATTTTGCCGATGCCCGCATCACGCAGATGGTCAAGTACATGATCGAGCAAGGCAATCCCGCCTACCTCGATTAATGGCTTTGGACAGTCGGCAGTCAGCGGCATCATCCGCGTGCCCTTGCCGGCCGCCATGATCATCGCTGTATCGACATGCTTACCCATCGATATGCAATTCCGTGGGCATGGCGTTGCGCATTCCAACTGGAATATGCGTGTCGAACCAGTGTTTCACTGGCGCAAGGTCTGGATGGGCCAAGTCACGCTCCAGCAAGCCCCACATGCGCGGTAGGAAGGACAAATACCGTTCCTTGCCATCGCGTTTCCACAAACGCGTGAAGATGCCGATAATCTTTGTATTCCGTTGCGCACCCAATAACGCATAATGCGTATCAAAGTCAGCGTCCGGCTGGGCCGTTTCGTAATAATATGCGCGCATATCTGCCTCAAGCGCTGGCGACACATCACGCCGCGCGTCCTGCAGCAAGGACACCAAATCATAAGCCGGATGGCCAACCAAAGCATCCTGAAAATCGATCATGCCTTGCTGCCCATCATCGAGCAGCATGATGTTTTCGGCGTGATAGTCCCGCAGCACCGTCACTCTTTGATAATCGGACAGCGGCGCCAAGGCTTTCGCCCACATGCGGTCAAATGCACCACTATCAAAAGCAAGGCCCATTGCGGGCATGTACCACTCAGAAAGTAGCTGCACTTCGCGCATATAAGTCGCCATGTCATAGGGCTGTGTCTGTACAGGAGGCGTTGCCGAGAGCCGCACAATAGCGTCGATCGCGGCGCGGTATACCGCAACCTCATCTTCGGGATATGCGTCCAGATGCTCACGCATCCGCCGGTCACCAAAATCCTCCAAGAGCACAAAACCGCGCGTCAGGTCGGTTGCGAAGATTTCAGGCGCGCGGAACTGATACCCGTTCAGATATTGCGCAATATGGATGAAGGGACGCGGATCTTCATGCGGTGGCGGCGCATCCATCAAGATCGCTTTCCCGCGCGCCGCACAATCAACCCGGAAATAGCGACGGAAGGACGCATCGCCAGCAACGGGGGTCACTTGCGCGCCGGCCCATCCATGCGATTCCAGAAAATCGTTCAAGCCAGCGGGCGGAATCATATCAATTACGGGTGTCATTTTTATCCATTTTCAAAGTCAAAATTCGGGTCCCATCCGCTTGCGGCGTTATGTCGATAGTGTGGCTTGGCACCACATAAGCAGGTCCGAAGCGTTCGGCCCATTCGACCAATGTAATACGATCAGTGCGTTCATCCGCCAGCCCCAATTCGTCCAGTTCGTCGGCGTTGTCCAATCGATACAAATCGACATGGGCGACGGCAATAGAAACCTCTGGTGGATCATAGCTATGGACTATCGCATAAGACGGGCTGGCAACTTCGCCTTCAAACCCCAAACCCGCCAGGATGCCAGCGCACAATACGGTCTTTCCGGCCCCAAGTGGGCCATTGATCGCTACCCAATCCGAGCGTTCTAATTCCTGCGCAAGCTTTTGGCCAAATGCGCGCATGTCTGCGTCGGTAGCGATGATCATTTTTGGGGTAATGCCATAATAATGGTGGTTCCCTGCCCTGCCTCGGAATGCAGGTGGAAAGTACCGCCGTGCGACTCAATAATCTGCCGTGCCAAAGGCAAGCCAAGCCCGCGTGTCATTGCGCCAGCATAGTCTACGCCGATTGCATCGCCATCACTTGGCGATAGGCGCTGAACGTCCTTCTCACTTATGCCCACCCCGTTATCGGATATGACAAGTTCAAGAACTTCATTCTGCCACCGCGTGAAAAATAGCACTTCGCCTCCCTGACGGTGATAGCGGATAGCATTGTCCAGAACTTGGCCCACTGCTTGGCCAACCCGTTTGGCATCCAACAATATCGTTCCTTTGACTTCGCCGCATTCCACTTGCAACAAAACGCCAGCTGCCGCCGCCATCTGCGCCTTGGCCTCGGCAATCTGTGTCACCATCGTCGGGACATCTACAACCTCAAGTACAAGCGGCAAAGCTCCGGCCTCCGCCTGGCTGTAGTCGAGCACAGTGTTAATCTGTTCCGAGAGGCGATCCGCCGATTGCACTATGGCGTCGACATATTCCATAGCCTTAGGCGGAATTTCACCCGCAATTCCCGCCTTCAGCAAATCTGCAAAGCCGCTTATCGATGTCAGAGGCGTGCGGAATTCATAGCTCATATTTGCTAGGAACTTGCCTTTAATGGCATCAGCATCCTGCAATGCGCTATTCCGGTCGCGCAAGGCCTGTTCAATGTTCAGTGTGTCGGACATATCCAGCATGGTAAGCAGCGTATTGCCGTCGGGCAACGGAACGGTCGCCATCTGGAACATCCGGCCATCGGCAAAAATAGCCTTGCTCTTGCTCTGGGCCCGGTTGGACGATGTCATACGAACAAGTTCACCCAACGCGGTTATCTGCTTCGGGCTTTTAAGATGCTCCGCCAGCAAAGGCAGAAGCTCATCCAACCGTGGGTGCTTAATCAGCTGATCGTCAGACAGCTTCCACGTCTCTGCAAACAAACGGTTCCAGATACTCAAGCGACCGTCAGCCGAGAACACCGCAATTGCTTCGAACAGATTATCGAACGTTGCGCTGCGCACACGCAGCAAAATATCGCGCGCGCTTGCAAGTTGTGCCTGTTCCGTGCGGTCTTCGAAGATCATGAGAAGCCCGCCATCTGGAATCGGTTGCGCCAACACGCGCAAATGCGTGCCATCCGGCAATAGCCAATTCTCTTCGGTTGGATCAGACGCGCGAAACCATTCCTCGCGATCCTTGCGCCACGCCGGGAAATCGCGCACTTCAGGCAGCTTTCCATTTTCACGCATCCGGTCAAGAACGCGGGCGAATTCGGGCCTTTCTGACAGCCATTGGTCACGGAATGAAAATAGACTTTGAAATGGAAGATTTGCAAAGCTGAGTACATACCGGGAATCGAACTGCGCAACCCCTGCCGACATAAGGTTCAAAAGGTCACGTTGCGCCTCCGAAAGCTCGCGCACTTCGGATTTGGTGTCAATCAGGTCCTGCACATCAATGGCAAGGCCAGCAACGCCTGACGCGCCGAGCGGGATATCATACACACGCAACTGACGTCGTTCGCCGTTCAGCGTCGCCGATACAATCCGTTCCTTCTGGATTTCCTCCGCGGCAGCCTCTGCCGCAAAATCTGCTGCGCTTTTACCATTTTCCGGCTCAAGCAGTTCAACGCCCCCCTCCACAACTTGAAGCCCATTAGTTGCGCCAACCGCTTTGACATATGCATGATTTACAAAATGCAAGTTCATATCAGGGCGGCGGTGCCACATGGGAATAGGCGCTGCTTCGATCAGGCCAGCGAGCGCAGAAAATGCTGACCGCGCCGCTTCCGATTCCTGCTCCCGCTTCTCAAGTTCACTCAGGCTTTCGGTGGAATCAAAAAACCACAATAACGCCGCGCCATTGGGGTAAATAACCGAATCTGCAATGTTACCGGCAACGGTCAGCTTGCGGTGTGAACCTTCAATAGCCAACGGAAGCGTAAAACCCTTCCCCGTGCGTTGGGTTTCGCGCACTTGGGCTTCAAGCTCGGCAAGATCCTCAATTGTAAGCCCGGCATTGTCATGCCCGCCAAGATCCGAAAGCGCCGTCACGGTGGTATCCAAGCCAAGAAGTCGCGCAAAACGATCGGATGCCTCGATGCGCCCGTCACCTTTGACCACCACAGGGAGTGCAGGAGCAGTTTCCAACAGGCGCGCTAAACGCGTTGTCTGGCGCAACATCTTGTTCGACTGGGTGCGCATGGATAGCCCAATCAAAATGGCGACAGTCGCTCCGACAAGCCAAAGCGCCATCAGAATCCCTATCAGTGCAATTGGCAGGCCAGTGCCTGTCATGGTCATGCGCCCTCTACGTTGCCACCAATATGCTAATGCCCAAATGCTTGGCCCACGCAACGAAAAAAGCCCGCCACGTTTCCGCAGCGGGCTTAGTCACGTCACAAACCTTCGGGTTATCAATAGCGATAATGGTCTGGCTTGAACGGGCCTTCGGTTGACACGCCAATATATCCTGCCTGCTTTTCGGTCAGTTTTGTGAGCTTAACGCCCAGTTTTTCGAGGTGCAATGTCGCAACTTTCTCATCGAGATGCTTTGGCAGAACGTAAACTTGGTTTTTATAATTTTCACCGTTCGTCCAAAGCTCAATTTGCGCGAGCACTTGGTTGGTGAAGCTTGCCGACATGACAAAGCTTGGATGACCGGTTGCACAACCCAGGTTCACCAAGCGGCCCTTGGCGAGGACTATGATCTGCTTTCCGTCGGGAAATTCCACCAGATCGGTTCCAGGCTTAACTTCGTCCCATTTGTAGTTGGACAAAGCGGAGATTTGAATTTCGCTGTCGAAATGACCAATGTTACACACAATGCTCATTGGCTTCATATTCATCATATGCTCGGCGGTTATGACGTCTGCATTGCCAGTGGCGGTGCAGAAAATATCCGCGCGCTGCACTGCCTCTTCCATTGTTACCACTTCAAAGCCTTCCATCGCGGCCTGCAATGCGCAGATCGGATCGACTTCAGTTACCATGACGCGTGCGCCGCCATTACGCAGCGACTGGGCTGAACCCTTGCCAACGTCGCCAAAGCCAGCAACGCAAGCGACCTTACCAGCGAGCATGACGTCAGTAGCGCGGCGAATAGCGTCGACGAGCGATTCCTTGCAGCCGTAAAGATTGTCGAACTTCGACTTCGTCACGCTGTCGTTGACGTTGATCGCAGGAAAAGGCAACTCGCCCTTCTTCGCGATTTCGTACAAACGATGGACCCCCGTTGTGGTCTCTTCCGAAACGCCCTTGAGATTCTTGACCGTCTCAGTGAGATAGCCCGGCTTCTTGGCGATAAACGTCTTCAAAGCGCGCTGAAATTCAACTTCTTCTTCATTCTCTGGCTCGCCAAAGGTTTCGCCCCGTTCAAGCTTTGCGCCCCACAAAGCGAACATGGTGGCATCACCACCATCGTCGAGGATGATATTCGCTGTCGTGTCGTCACCCCAATCAAAGATGCGGCCGACATAATCCCAGTAATCGGCAAGGCTTTCGCCCTTTATGGCAAACACAGGAATGTTGCGCGCTGCTATGGCGGCCGCGGCATGGTCTTGCGTCGAGAAGATGTTACACGTTGCCCAGCGGACGTCAGCGCCAAGCGCCGTCAAAGTTTCGATGAGAACAGCCGTTTGAATTGTCATGTGAAGCGAACCAACGATCCGCGCGCCCTTTAGCGGCTGTGAAGCACCAAATTCTTCGCGCAACGCCATAAGGCCCGGCATTTCGGTTTCTGCAATATTGATTTCTTTACGGCCAAAATTGGCCTCGCCGATATCGGCAATGACATAATCGTTGAAAGCCACAGGCTTATTCTCCGGGAGGTTTTAGAATGACCTGCCCATAACTGTGGATTACCCCAAAATCAAATATAAAGATTGCTTTATATGCTTTGGTATATGGGTGGCATGGCCAACGCTATATCACTGGGGCGCTTCAGAGATATCATTGGTCTTAAAAATCGTGGCATCCAGCGACGCATACTTGACTTGGCAAAGCGGGTCTCGGATGACGATTCCATACCTCTCTTAAAGGAAAGAATACATGAGCATCTCTGTTGGCGACAAAATCCCGGACGTTAAACTGGTGAAGGCAACCGCAGAAGGTCCGCAGCCCATCCAATCAGCCGATTATTTCGCAGGGCGTCGCATCGCGTTGTTCTCCGTCCCTGGCGCCTTCACGCCAACATGTTCAGCGCGCCATCTTCCCGGTTTCGTTGAGAAATCCGATGAACTTGCTGCAAAAGGCATAGACGAAATTGCGTGCACCGCGGTGAACGACGCCTTTGTGCTGGGTGCATGGAACAAGTCGGGTGGGTCGGGCGCGATCACTATGCTTGCAGATGGCAATGGCGACTTTGCCGCGGCGCTTGGGCTGGAAATGGACGGAAGCGCATATGGCATGGGCAAACGCGGCCAACGTTTCTCGCTCGTTGTGAACGATGGCGTAGTTGAACACGTCAATGTTGAAGCGCCAGGCGATTTCAATGTCAGCTCGGCAGAATATATGCTCGGCCAACTCTGATAGCACATTAAACTTACCGCGTTGGCACATGAACGGGAGGGGCAACCCTCCCTTTTTTGTTGCCAAAATTGTAAAATTCGGTGAAGCTTGTTTATGCCCACCCAACAAACACAAAACATCATTAATCAACTAGTTACCGAATATGAATCTTCGGTAAAACGGCTCCAATCGGCGCTTGCAGCTTATTTGAAGGACAAAACCGCTCCGTCGGCAGACCAGCGCGCAAATAATGATTTTTGTTATCCGGAACTCATAATCACTTACGCTGGCAAGACACGCGCGAGCAAATCCAACCTTGCATTTGGCAAACTGGAGAAGGTCGGCACGTTCCGCACCACCTTCACTAAACCTGACCTTTTTGCGGATTATATTGGTGAACAGCTTGATTTGTTGGTCGAGCAATATGAACTCGACATATCTGTTGGCCGCAGTAGCCAAGAAATCCCCTTCCCTTATGTGATGGATGGGTCAGCCGACCTTGAGCTTGGCACCATTAGCCCGAATGAATTGGCGCGTTACTTCCCGACAACAGAGCTAGCAGACATTGGCGACGAGATCGCTGATGGCCTTCTGCGGGTAAGGGGCAATCGCAGTTCCCCGCTCGCGCTCTTCGACGGATTACGTACGGACTTTTCGCTCGCCCGACTTCGCCATTACACAGGTGCGCCTGCTGAACATGTTCAACACTATATCCTGTTCACCAACTATCACCGTTATGTCGACGAATTCGTCAGTTGGGCCTGCAAGCAAGTGGGCAACGGCCGCTATACCGCTTTGTCGGGTGCCGGCGGGCTATATGTCGACACGCCAACGGACAATGCCGCGCAGCTGGTCGCCGACAGTACGTGGCGTCGCCACCAGATGCCTGCGTACCATCTCATCGCACCGGATCGTTCGGGGATCACCTTGGTCAACATTGGCGTTGGCCCATCTAATGCAAAAACCATTTGCGACCATTTGGCCGTCCTTCGGCCCGAAGCTTGGTTGATGATTGGCCATTGCGGCGGGCTTCGTGAGACGCAGCGCATCGGCGATTATGTTCTTGCGCATGCCTATTTGCGCGACGATCATATATTGGACGATGTTCTGCCACCGGAAATTCCCATCCCGCCCATCGCCGAAGTGCAGCAAGCATTGGCGAGCGCTGCAGAATATGTTTCGGGTACCAGCGGAGCAGACCTGAAACGGCGCATGCGAACCGGGACCGTTGTCACCACCGACGACCGAAACTGGGAGTTGCGTTATTCCGCCTCCGCGCTGCGCTTCTCGCAAAGCCGTGCCATTGCTATCGACATGGAGTCAGCGACCATTGCAGCACAAGGCTATCGTTTCCGGGTGCCCTATGGCACATTGTTATGTGTTTCGGACAAACCATTGCACGGCGAAATTAAGCTGCCAGGACAGGCAAACCGCTTTTACGAAGAGGCAATTGCCGCGCATTTACAAATCGGCATTCAAACCTGCGAGTTGCTGCGCGAGGCTGGAAATAGCCTACACAGCCGCAAGTTGCGCGCATTCAACGAGCCGCCTTTTAGATAAGTACGTAGGAACGAAACCCACGCCAAACGATTATTGTGAGTGATTACAACCAAGGAGGACTCCCATGCAGAAAAAACCCACAGAAACCGGAACATTCGACAAGGTTTGGAACAAACTGCGGAGCATCGCAAATAGCCTTACCGGGGGTGCGCGTTCAGCGGTTGATTCCGCGTCCACCACCGCCAAATCAGCGGTGGAATCTGCGTCACATGCTGCTGCTAGTGCTGGCGCAGCGATAAAGGAAAATCCTGGCAAAACCGCTGCCGTTGCGGGCGCAGTCATCGCAACCGCGGCAGCCGCTGTGGCCGGCAAAAAAGTTTATGACCGCAAGGCCGCCAGCAGCGTAAAACCGGCAGCGAAGAAACCGGCGGCTAAAAAGCCAGCTGCGAAAAAGCCTCCAGCAAAGAAGCCTGCAACAAAGACGGTTGCGAAACCTGCTGCCGCACCTGCCACACCAGCAAAGCCTGCAACGCGCGCAAAACCAGCTGTAAAAAAAGCTATGCCCGCCAAGCCAGCGCCTAAAACAACTGCCTAACTTCGCGGATATACACAGCCCCGCCCAATACAGGCGGGGCCGTGTTAGCTACCAGCCCTTTTTCGCGCCCTTATTTTGCGTTTTCAGCCATTTCATCAGAGGCGCGAAATATTCGAGCATCGGTTTACCCGACATTTCACGTGTTCCGGTGAACGCCTGAAGCGCATCTGGCCAAGGCTTGGATGCGCCCATTTCAAGCATTGCATTTAGGCGAGTCCCCACGTCCTTGTTGCCATAGAACGAGCAGCGGTGAAGCGGCCCTTTCCACCCAGAAATATCGCACGCCGCCTTGTAAAACTGGAACTGCAATATGCGTGCAAGGAAATAACGGGTGTATGGTGTGTTGCCGGGGATGTGATATTTGGCTCCGGCGTCAAAACGGTCGGCTGCACGCGTAACTGGCGGAACAATGCCTTGGTATTGTAAGCGTAAGTCAGTCCAGCCCTTATTATAATTTGCTTGCGTGATGGAACCGTTGAAAACGCCCCAACGCCATTTGTCGATCAGCAAGCCAAATGGCAGGAAAGCGACCTTGTCCATGGCTTGACGCAGCAAAAGACCATTGTCCTTATCAGCACCCGGAACCTTCGCAGGGTCAAGCAGTCCGATCTGAACAAGATAATTTGGCGTAATCGACAATGCGATGGCGTCACCAATCGCCTCATGGAAACCATCATTTGCACCGTTTAGGTATAGATAGGGCTGTTTATTGTACGCACGCTGATAATAATTGTGACCAAGCTCATGATGAATAGTCACGAAGTCGTCTGTGTTGACCTTGATGCACATTTTGATGCGAAGGTCTTCCACATTGTCGATGTCCCAAGCCGATGCGTGGCAGACCACTTCACGGTCCGTTGGCTTGATAAATTGCGCACGGTCCCAAAAGGTTTTGGGCAATGGTGCAAAGCCGAGCGACGAAAAGAAGCCCTCGCCGACCTTCACCATATCTTTTTCTGCCTTGCCGCGGCTTGCAGTAAAATCTGCAACTTCGGTTTGCTGATACCCCTTCGTCACCAAAAGCGCACCAATGTCATACCCGATGTCGCCGGCACCTGGCGGAGCGACAACGTCATATATATTGCCCCATTCCTGCGCCCACATATTTCCGAGCAAATCGGCACGGATTGGCCCTGTTTTGGACTGGACCGCATCGCCATATTTCTTGTTCAGCTGCGTGCGGACATAGGTATGCAACTCGTCGTACAACGGCTTCACCTCAAACCACAATTTGTCGGTCAAATTGGCAAACTCGTCTGCGGGCATGTCATATCCCGACCGCCACATCGCGCCGACATCGGCATAGCCAAGTTCGGTCGCGCCCTTATTGGCGATTTCGACCATCCGGGCATAATCTGGCCCCATGGGCGCACCGACATTGTCGTGCCAGCTGACCCACATTTCTTTCAGTTCATCGGGATTGCGGTTAGATCCCATCTCCGCCTCGATATCCGAACCGTTGATTTCCTTGCCACGCAACGTGCCGCGCCCCTTGCCATAAGAAGACTGCAATTTGGTCGAGATAGTCGCAAGTTCCGCTGCTGCCCCGGGCGTTGTTGGTGCTGGCAAAACAATGCCCCCGCGCAGAATGTCCAGCTTGCGCTTTGTGTCATAGGATAGCCCTGGCAGCGCCTGATATTTGGCAGCCTCAAGCGCATAGCCAACGGCTTTTTCTGTGCCGATTTCACCGTAGCGTGCGGCGATGGCATCGGTGTCATCCGTCAAATAGGTGGCGTTAATCCACGCGACGCGGCCACCTTCGACGGAGAAATCAAACAAGTCCTTTTCGGCGCGAGCAACAAAGGCATCGGCGTCAGAAACCGTATGCGCTGCGGCCGCAGAGGCTGCGTCCTGAGCCATGGCGGCAGTTGGTACAGATAGCGAGGCGCATGCCAAAGCAGCAATAGATACAAGAGTTTTCATGTTAGGTTCCTGACAAACAATACGCCTCGCTGGTGAAACTTTCGGCCTGCCCCGTCAAGCGACGTGACGCGCCTTTCGTCGAATACCGAGCGCGACCAGCAAACCAAAAAACGTCACCAAAAATAATATCATTTTTATAGGCCGCATCTTTGCTGCAATGTTTGCCAACAGATCAACCCCACCGGTGCCTGCAGCTTGAATCAGCTGGCTTATGGTTTCGGCAAAATCAGAGATTGCAAAGCCAATGGTGGCAATCATAACGACTTTGCCGAGACGCGCCAGCATTGCGGACGATGACGCTGCAAACATCCGCCCACCGGCAAACGCGCCCCACGCGTAAACGACGATAAACATGAGGTCCAACTCCATACTGTAAATTGCCAGATCCTTCACACCGGCCGCAGCCCAGCCGGCATGGATGACATCCACCCGCGCCGCACTGCCCGCTGCCTGATGGTCGCTTATACCCAAGGGCGAAGCGTCGGTAATCAGCCAAATGTTCATAACGATTTGAGCGGCTAACAACAAAATGCCGACCAACCAGAACGTCCAGAAACGCCTTTCTAGAGCAGATTCGCCGCGCATGGCTAAGTGATAACCAAAGACGCGGACAATGCCCCTGACAGGGCATCCTCGCGCGTCAGATGATAGGTTGTGTAATCATGCAGAAGCCCATCATGATCACGCTTATGTTCCAGCACCAACTTCCCGCCCAAACGTTCAACGGCGGTGCGGGACCGGATATTATTCGCGCCGACCTGAAAAACCACGGTGCGAACAAACTGGAAGATATATTTGAGCATCAGCGCCTTCACTTCGCGGTTAACACCGGTGCGCCAATATGCCGTCGCGAAGAAGGTCCAGCCAATTTCGATTTCATCGGCGATGGCGGCGTAATTGGCAAAGCGCGTGCCACCCATGATTTCGCCTGTTGCTGTGTCTAATATTGCAAACGCGCCCTGCGATGCGATGGCGTCGCCGAAAAAATCGTCGAACACCTCTCTTTTATACCGATCCCGAAAGGGATGCATCGCCCAAATTTCAGGGTCTGACGCCACGGCAAACAGCTCATCATAGTCGGCCACTACCAAAGGCCGCAGTAAAACGCGCTTGCCCGTCAAGACAGGCTGAATATCAAACAGCCGCAACGTCACCAGACCTCACCCGTCAAAGCCGCGACAAAAGCTTGCCCAAGCTCAGGCTTTATGACTGCGCTCATATGATTGCCCGGAACTAGGACCAACTTTCCGCGGCGCAGAAGCGCTGCGAGGTCGGCAACTGAGCCATTATCATTATCCTGCTCTCCGCACACTAAGGCGACGGGCAATGTCCATTGGGCAATCTGCGCTACACTCGTGTCAGTAAATGTTTCCAAAATATGCCGCAATGCTTCTGGGTCACCACCTGTAGTTTTCAAGAACGCCTCCGCCATCCACGCGGCCGAACCTTTTTCATGATGCCCCAGATTATCTAAGACGTGGCGAAAATGAACACCGCGATGGGCCGTGTTCGTTAGTCCCTCCAAACCCATGCCAGAAATAACCGCCCTGCCCGGTGCGGCGCCGCGCGTTAGCATCCATGAAACAGTACGCCCGCCAAGCGAGTATCCGCCCAAATCGTAATCCTCGACACCCAAATGTGCCAACAAGGCGAACTGGTCATCGGCCAAAACATCGCTTGGATAATGCGCCGGATCGTGAGGCCTTCCACTTAGGCCGTGTGCGCGAAGGTCAGGCATGATCACGCGGTATCCAGCGTTCGCCAGCGCAGCAGCATGACCATATCTAATCCAGTTGGTGTCCGCGTCGGACATGAACCCATGGATAAGCAGCAAGGGGCGTCCTTGCCCGATTTCACGCCAGGCAATTTCGACGCCGTCGGCGGCCAGGAAACTGTCGCATGTAATCATCAGCTACTTCTTTGTTCGTTCCGACATAATGAGTTCCTAATGCCACGCGCCTTTCTGTCAGGAAAGTTTTTTCGAAAATTATGCGCTGCACCAAAAACAATCTTGCCAATAATAAGCATAGCTATTATGTTGATGGCATGAGTGATGATCTGGGCTTTTTGTTGGGGGATGCTGCGCGATTGCTTCGGCGGTCGTTTGACGAACGCGCCCGCGCCATGGGCGTAACTCGACCGCAATGGCGCGTACTCGCCCTGCTCAAACGTTTCGACGGAAGTACGCAGGTTACCGTCGCTGACATGCTTGATGTGGAGCCCATCACTCTTGGGAGAATGGTTGACCGCATGCAGGATGCAGGCATGGTCGAACGCCGCGCTGACCCCGCGGACCGCCGCAGATGGCGCTTACACCTCACCGCGGAAGGTGAGCAGAAAATCGAGGCTTTGCGCCCGACTGCACTTGCGCTCTTTGACGACGCGATGGCCGGTCTGGATGAAGCACAACGTTTGGAATTGGAAGCAATGTTGAATATCGTTCGCGCAAATCTAACCCGTAAACCGCTTGAGGTGTCCCATGGCTGAGGCTGATCCACAAATTGACATCAGGGCCAAGTCTTCGACAAAATCCACCAGGTTTGCGCGTTTGGCGCTGCTTATTTCTGTTCCGCTGCTGCTGGTGGGCGGGGCGACAGCCTATTACATCGTGAACGACCATTATGTTTCGACCGACAATGCCTATGTCCAGCAAGACAAGGTGTCGATTTCAGCCGAGGTTGGCGGACGCATTCTTGACGTCGCAGTACGCGAGAATGATGTGGTCAAGGAAGGCGACCTTTTGTTCCGGGTTGATCCGGCGCCTTACAGAATCGCTATCGAGCAAGCCGACGCAGCGATTGCCGCAGCGCAGGTTCGGGTTTCATCGCTTCAAACCGAATATCAGACTACTAATGTTGATATTGAAAGCGCACGTGAAGACGTTGCGTTTTATGAAAAGGAATATCAGCGGCAATCGTCGCTCATGCAGGACGGCTTTACCACGCGTGCTCGGTTGCAGGCGGCCGAACATGCCTTGTCCGACGCACGCAGTCGGGTAGCCTCCGCGCTAGCCGACGCGACCAAGGCACGCGCTGCCCTTGCCACCGGATCGGCCGCACCCGGCGTTAATCCCGCCATTAAGGCAGGTCAGGTGCAACGTGAGCAGGCTATGCTCAACCTCTCGCGCACTGAAGTGCGCGCGCCTGTCGCTGGTGTCGTAAGTCAAGCAGATCGTTTGCAACCTGGCCAAATGATGGTGCAGGGCTTGCCCGGCGTGACGATCGTAGCCAGCAGCAAAAGCTGGATCGAAGCCAATTTTAAGGAAACCGACCTAGCAAAAATGCGCGTCGGACAGCCCGCCGAAATCACATTTGATGCGTATCCTGATCTAAAGGTGCGGGGTAAGGTATCAAGCATTGGTGCTGGAACGGGCTCAGAATTTTCTGTCCTTCCGGCGCAAAACGCCAATGGTAATTGGGTCAAGGTAACGCAGCGCGTCCCCGTACGGATATCGATAACCGACAAGCCGAAGCGTGCAATGATTGCAGGATTGTCGGCCCATGTCCGCATCGACACAAATAAGTAATCCGCTCGATCAAGCCGCTTATCCGGTTAAAAACAAGGCGCTGCTGACGCTTGCCGTCATGGGTGCGACGATTATCCAAATCTTGGATTCGACGATTGCAAATGTGGCGATTCCGCATATGCAAAC
Source organism: uncultured Sphingomonadales bacterium (assembly GCA_903821685.1). Taxonomy (GTDB): domain Bacteria; phylum Pseudomonadota; class Alphaproteobacteria; order Sphingomonadales; family Sphingomonadaceae; genus Sphingorhabdus_B; species Sphingorhabdus_B communis. The sequence goes on from CAIJLW010000135.1 coordinate 26,799, forward strand.
CAGCCTTGGCGCGACGATGGATACCATAACATGGGTCCTGACGAGTTATATCATCGCAAGCGCTGTTGCCATGCCGATCACGGGCTGGCTTTCCGACCGGATTGGCTCACGCAATCTGTTTTTGGGCGCGGTAGCTGGGTTTATTCTCGCATCAATACTGTGCGGGATCGCAACCAGCCTTACTGAAATGGTCGCGTTCCGGATATTCCAAGGGGTATGCGCAGCTTTTATAGGGCCACTTTCGCAAACCATTCTGCTCGATATCAATAAGCCATCGGATGCGCCGCGCGCAATGTCGATCTGGGGCATGGGCATTATGATTGCGCCCATATTGGGTCCCATGATCGGGGGTTGGTTGACCGAGAATTACAACTGGCGCTGGGTATTTTATATCAATTTGCCCATCGGTATTCCGACATTAGCTATCCTATGGTGGCTACTCCCATCACGCCCCATCAACCGGCGACAGCTTGATCGCTTTGGTTTTGCAATGCTCGCCATTGGCCTTGCGACGCTTCAGTTGTTGGTTGACCGCGGTCAGCAAGAGGACTGGCTGCAAAGCTGGGAAATCATCATCGAACTGCTCGTCGTGCTGGCTGCGCTTTGGATGTTTACGATGCACCAGATGACGACCCGCCGTCCGATGTTTGAGCGGCTCTTGGTCACGGACCGCAACTTCTTCATTTCACTGAATATGATGCTACTTGTCGGCATGATGATGTTCGGTATCTTTGCTTTGTTGCCGCCCATGATGCAAAATCTTTATGGATATACCGTCTATGACACGGGCGTACTCCTAGCGCCGCGGGGTGTAGGCATAGTGATTGCTATGTTTATCGCCGCGAAGTTAGGCACCAAAGTTGATCCGCGCATCATAATCTTCGGCGGCTTCCTGATGACCGCTGCATCCATGTGGATGATGACCAGCTGGTCGTTGAATATGGACTGGCACTTGATCGTGTACACCGGCCTGCTTCAGGGATTCGGCATGGGCTTTGTTTTCATCCCCCTGAACAGCATCGCATTTTCGACACTGCCCATGCAGATGCGAACTGATGGCTCAAGCTTGCTTTACCTGTTCCGAAGCCTTGGCGGTAGCTTCGGAATATCTGTCATGACGACGATGCTCGCGCGCAATATGCAGACTAGCCACGAAGACTTGGCATCGCATGTGACAGCCTCTTCAATGAGCGTAGTCGACCCGTCGACCGCAGACCGGCTGGGATCCATAGGCGAAGCGGCGATGCAGATGGTTAATCTTGAAATCAACAGGCAGGCCGCAATGATCGCCTATCTCGACGACTTCAAATTGATGATGATCATGCTGATAATCGTCAGCCCGCTGGTTTTCTTTTTGAAGCCCGGCAAAGCAGCCCCAGGGCAGCAGCCGGCAATGGCGGACTGACGATTACGCCGAGCGCGCAACCAGTCCCTTTTGCTGCATCCGCCACACCGCCATCTCGATGCGGTCCTGACCAAAAAAGGGCTCGCCATCGAAGACTAAGGTCGGGACGCCCCAATGGCCCGCAGCCTCTAGCGCAGCTTGGTTGGCCGCGATTTCAGCGTCGAGGACTTCTGCATCTTTGATGGCCTCGACGTCCAATTCGTCCAAGTTCAATCCGGCGCGCGTCGCCGCACCCGCCAAATGGTCGCCCTCATGCCAATTTTCCGCGCCACCCCAGATAAGACGTGAGACTTCATCGCAAAAGACAAGGCTCTTGCCGCGCCGCGCCGCCGCTTGACCCAAGCGGGTCAGGCGGAAGATGTAAGGCTGCTCATCCGCAATCTTGCGCGTCATAACGTCTTGCACAATGGGATCGGGTCGTGGAGGACCAAATGGGATGCCATGAAACTGCGCCACGCGGAACATATCGGTAAAGGTATAACGCAACCAGTTCGGGTGGCTGCGTTCAAAAAAATCAGGTTCTCGGATCGCCAACGGATAGACCGGTCGCAAATTTATCGTAAGGTCATATTCTTGTGCCAGCGCGCTATATCGCCGTGTGGCAAGATAGCTATACGGACTGCGAAACGACCAGAATATATCCGCTTGCAGCCCCATAACTTATCCCTTTTTCAAATGCCGCCGCCCCAGCAGCTCGGCAATCTGCACCGCATTCAGCGCAGCGCCTTTGCGTAAATTATCCGACACGCACCAGAAGGCAAGGCCATTGTGGACAGTAGGATCTTCACGCACGCGGCTGACATAGGTCGCATCATCGCCCGCAGCTTCCACAGGCGTCGTATAGCCCCCATCTTCACGCTTATCGATGAGCATGATGCCAGGCGCTTCCCGCAGTATGTTTTGTGCAGTCTCTGCCGACATTTCCCGCTCATATTCGATATTCACAGCCTCGCTGTGGCCAACAAATACCGGTACCCGCACGCAGGTTGCGGTCAGTTTGATTTTCGGGTCGAGTATCTTCTTGACCTCAACCATCATCTTCCACTCTTCCTTCGTATAGCCGTCGTCGAGGAAGCTATCGATATGCGGAATGACGTTAAACGCGATTTGCTTGGTGAATTTTTTGGCATCAGCGCTGTCACCGACAAAGATGTTGCGGCTCTGTTCGAACAGCTCATCCATGCCCTCTTTGCCCGCCCCAGACACCGACTGGTACGTCGATACGACAACGCGGGTAATCTTGGCGTAATCGTGTAGCGGCTTCAACGCGACGACCAATTGTGCCGTTGAACAGTTCGGGTTGGCGATGATGTTCTTGCGTTTGTAGATATCAATTGCGTCGGGGTTTACCTCAGGCACAATCAATGGGACATCCGGATCCATCCGGAAAAGCGAGCTGTTATCAATCACGACGCAGCCGGCAGCGGCTGCAATCGGCGCATATTTCTTGGTAGCGTCCGATCCGATAGCAAAAATCGCTATGTCCCAGCCCGACCAATCGAAATTCTCAATATTCTGAATCTTGAGCATCTTATCGGTATCGCCATATTCGATTTCGATACCTTGGCTGCGCGATGACGCGAGCACAGCGACCTCGTCGGCAGGGAATGCGCGTTCGGCCAAAATGTTTACCACTTCGCGGCCTACATTGCCGGTCGCGCCTGCGACCACGATACGATAACCCATGTGTAATTCCTTGACGTGTAAGCGGACGGGACAATAAAAAAGGCCGGGCTCTTTATAGGAGCCCGGCCTTTCATGTTCTGTTAGAAACGTGAGCCTAGCTCCTGCCTTATTCGGCAGCCTCGGTAGTTTTAATAGGGCGTGGATCGCGGCGTTCCGCAATACGTGCCTTCTTACCGGTCAAACCACGCAGATAATAAAGCTTCGCACGACGCACGACGCCCTTACGGACGACTTCGATGCTGTCGATGTTCGGGCTGTACAGCGGGAATACGCGCTCGACGCCTTCACCGAACGACATTTTGCGTACGGTGAAGTTGGAGCCCATGCCCTTGTTCGAACGCGCGATGCACACGCCTTCGTAATTCTGAATACGCGTGCGTTCACCTTCGATGACCTTCACGCCCACCTTTACGGTGTCACCTGCACGGAAAGCAGGAATTTTTTTGTTTTCTGACAAAGCTGCAATAGCTTCGGCTTCGAGTGTTTGGATGAGGTTCATGCCCCATTTAATCCTTATTCTTTTGTCGCACGTCAGAGGCAGGCTGGACCCGGGCATCTTTGTAACGCCCCCAAAGGTCCGGTCTGCGTAACCGAGTGATTTCCTCTGCCTGATGTTTCCGCCAAGCAGCTATTTTCGCATGATCCCCCGATCGCAACACTTCAGGGATCATACGCCCTTCCCAATCATTGGGTCGGGTGTAGTGCGGATATTCAAGTAATCCTTGTTCAAAGGACTCTTCGTCACCGCTGGAAGAGGCGCCCATTACGCCGGGAAGCAGCCGAATGCAAGCGTCTAACAGCATCAGCGCACCAATTTCGCCGCCCGACAGAATGATGTCGCCCATCGAGACTTGCTCGATCTCCGGATAAGCATCGAACAGCCGCTCATCGAACCCTTCAAATCGGCCGCAAAGGACGGTTACGCCAGCGCCTGCGGCAAGTGCACGGATGCGGCTTTGCGTGATCGGTGTACCACGCGGCGTCATGGCGAGAATCGGAAGTTCAGGTTGCTCCGCTGACGCATAGTCGACCGCTGCGGCAAGGATATCCGCCCGTAATACCATCCCCGCCCCGCCGCCTGCTGGTGTATCATCTACCGTGCGGTGCTTATCCGTCGCAAAATCGCGGATCTGGAGAGGTGCGCAAGACCATTTGCCCTCCTCCAACGCACGACCAGCCAAGGATATTCCCAGTGGGCCGGGAAACATCTCGGGATAAAGCGTGAGGATTTGGGCGTGAAAGGTCATATCACGAAATCGGCATCGATGACGATATTGCCGCCCGCGCCGGCGGTCCATTCGGGGACAGCGTGGGCTGTCATCGGGACCATGAATTTTTTACCGGGCTTACCTTCAATAGATGGCATCTGAATTTCCAGAACGTCGCTAGCACCGAAATTTTCCACGGCAACGCAGGTGCCAAGGTCGTTACCATCCGTGGATACGCATCGCAAACCAAGCAGGTCGCTGTAATAATATTCGCCGTCATCCAGTTTAGGCAGAGCCTCACGCGGGACAGTCAGCAATGTACTGCGCAACTTCTCTGCAGCATTGCGGTCGTTGATTTCGGCAAAGCGCGCAATTGCGCCGTCTTTGGTCGGGCGCAGCGACTTTACCGTCAACGCCCCGTCATTGAAACTTTTGTAATGTTTCAAGCTGTCGATATCATCTGCAAACAGCTTTAAACGGACTTCACCCGTCACGCCGTGCGCGCCAGACACGGCGGCAAGCGTGACGGTGTTGTCGGCCAAGGTTTAGCCCTCGGCCTTTTCTTCGGTTGCTTCTTCTGCAGCAGGTGCTTCTTCGGCAGCAGCTTCAACAGGCGCAGCTTCTTCAGCGACAGGCGCTTCTTCGGCAGCTGCTTCAACAGAAGCGGCTTCTTCGGCGGCAGGTGCTTCTTCGGCAGCTACTTCAACGGGAGCGGCTTCTTCAGCGGCAGGCGCTTCTTCGGCTACAACTTCAGGCTCTGGCTCAGGTGCTGGTGCGGCGGCCGCAACAGCTGCTGCTTCTTCAGCTTCAGCAATTTTCGTTGCCTTGTCTTCAGCGCGATCCTTGGCCTTCTGGCCTGGTTCACCCTTGTTCGGGTTGCTCTTGACCTTGCGCTCTTTGACGCCAGCGATGTCAAGGAAGCGGGCAACGCGGTCCGATGGCTGCGCACCAGCCGCGAGCCAATGCTTCGCACGCTCAGCGTCGATGATCATACGCTCTGCGCTGTCCTTTGGAAGCTGCGGGTTGTAGCTGCCGATACGCTCGATGAACTTGCCATCGCGCGGCGCACGGGCGTCGGCTACGACGATTTTATAATAAGGGCGCTTTTTCGAACCGCCCCGCGACAAACGCATTGATAATGCCATAAAACTAACTCACCTTTCTTAAAATACTAAAACTAAAAAATAACTTATTTCTTTTTATTAAGAAGTCGTGCGAGGTCGGACGGCATACCGCCACCGCCGCCCATTCCGGGTAACCCGCTTATGCCAGGCGGCATTGCGCCGGGGGGCAAGGCGCCCATCGCGCCACCCATGCCGCCGCCACCAGCTAAGCCGCCTTTTCCACCGAACATGGCAGCGAGGCCCTTAAGACCACCCATCTTCCGGATGCGTTTCATGGCGCCGGCCATTTCCTGATGCATTTTGATCAGCTTGTTGACGTCTTGCACCGTCATGCCGGAACCCTTGGCGATACGGATTTTCCGTTTGGCGTTGAGCAATTCCGGCTTGGCGCGCTCTTTTGGGGTCATCGAGCCAATGATGGCATCCATGTGTACGAGCAACTTGTCATTCATGCCGCTGGCATCCATCGCCTGCTTGGCCTTTTTCATGCCGGGCATCATGCCAGCAAGCGCGCCCAGACCGCCCATTTTGGTCATCTGACGGAATTGGGTACGCAGATCGTCCATGTCGAACTGCCCCTTGGCCATTTTGGCCGCGAGCTTATCCGCATCTTCCTTTTCCACCATTTCGGACGCGCGTTCGACCAAGCCGACAACGTCACCCATGCCAAGAATACGGCCAGCAACCCGGCTTGGGTTGAAAGCCTCAATCGCGTCAAGCTTTTCGCCGACGCCTGCAAATTTGATTGGCTTGCCAGTAATAGCACGCATCGACAGGGCAGCACCGCCGCGTGCGTCACCGTCCATGCGGGTCAGCACGATACCCGTCAGATCAACGCGCTCGCCGAAGCTTTTAGCGACATTAACGGCGTCTTGACCCGTGAGGGAGTCGACCACCAGCAGAATTTCCTGCGGTGTCGAAACCTTTGCCACCGCCTGCATTTCGTCCATCAACTGTTGATCAACGTGCAAACGGCCTGCGGTATCGAGGATGAGGACGTCAAAACCCTGCAATTTTGCCGCCTGCATCGCCCGCTTGGCGATATCGACAGGCATTTGCCCTTGAACGATTGGCAGAGTCGCAACCTCTGTCTGCGAACCAAGCGTGGCCAGTTGCTCCTGCGCAGCGGGACGATTGACGTCGAGCGAGGCCATGAGGACTTTTTTGCCCTGCTTAGCCTTCAACATCTTGGCGATTTTAGCAGTCGTCGTGGTTTTACCCGAACCCTGCAGACCAATCATCATGATAATCGCAGGTGGCGCAACTGCCAGATTCAGATCGCTTTGTTCAGCGCCAAGCATCTCGACAAGCGCATCGTTGACGATCTTGACGACTTGCTGCCCAGGCGTAACCGATTTCAGCACCTGCGCGCCAACGGCTAGCTCGGTTACCTTGTCGACAAACTCACGCACGACAGGCAGCGCAACATCAGCCTCAAGCAGGGCAACGCGCACTTCCCGCATCGCTTCACGAACATCGGCTTCGTTCAACGCACCGCGACCACGCAGGCGGTCAAACACACCTCCCAACCGGTCGCTTAGCTTGTCAAACATCGACATTCCTTACCAATGCGCCTCAATTGAGGCATAAACGAACAAAAAGCCGGTGAGCGAATCTTCGCCAACCAGCTTGGAAACTATGGATTTCCAACAAATATGAATGGCAGATAACCTGCCTTGGCCGTCCGACTAGCCACTAAAGCGCAAGAAAGCAAATTATTCCGCGAGGCCAAACACCTATAGAGCATAGCATGAACGGTGGACACTGCGCCTTGCACCCCCTAAATCGCCCAACATGGCGATGGGCGAATTTCACAAGATGCATGGGCTGGGCAATGACTTTGTCATTATCGACGCGCGAGCTTATCCAATGGAAATGTCCCCTGCCCGCGCGCGGGCAATTGCCGACCGGAAGATTGGCATTGGTTGCGACCAATTAATCCTGTTACTCCCATCGGATGTCGCAGACGTAGCGATGCGCATTTTTAATCCGGACGGCGGCGAAATCGAAGCGTGCGGCAACGCCTCGCGCTGCGTCATTGCGCTGTTGAAAAAAGACCTTGAGATCGAAACTAAAGGTGGCCTGATTTCTGGTATGTTGTCCGGCAATGACGTCACGGTCGCGATGGGCGAAGCAAGGTTTGACTGGCAAGCCATTCCACTTGCCTTTGCTATGGACAGCGCTTCGATGCCCTTAGCATGGGAAGAACTTGAAAACCCCATGGCGGTCAACATGGGCAACCCGCATGCTGTTTTCTTTGTAGATGATGTCGACGCGATTGACCTCGCGCGGCTTGGTCCCATCATCGAGCACGACTCCGTTTTTCCCGAGCGGGCAAACGTCAACGTCGCCTCCATCGACGGCAATGAAATCCACCTAAACGTATGGGAGCGTGCTGCTGGCTTGACTGGAGCATGCGGCACGGGGGCATGCGCCACCGCAGTTGCTGCGATCCGGCAAGGTAAAGTCCAATCGCCGGTGATCGTCCACCAATCGGGCGGAACATTGACCATAGAATGGGCATCAGGAGAACCCGTCGTCATGACTGGCAGCGCGACCTATGTTTTCAAGGGGCAAGCGAACTGGGACGACTTTGGATGAACGCCCCACTGCAAAAACCTGAAGTCATCAGCATGGGCTGCCGCCTTAATCTTGCCGAGAGCAACGCCTTGGCTGAGCAGCTTGCTGGCCATGACGATATTGTCATTATCAATAGCTGCGCCGTGACCAATGAGTCTGTCCGCCAAACGCGCCAAGCCATTCGCCAAGCACATAAGCGGCGCCCTGATGCGCGGGTATGGGTGACGGGCTGTGCGGCGCAGGTCGAGCCTGAAACGTTTAGAAACATGCCGGAAGTGGCTGGCGTGTTCGGCAATCATGAAAAGCAAAATGCTGCATTGCTGCGCGAGATAATTGATCGCCCCGACCGACCAGTCATTGTGTCAGACATCATGACCATCGCGCAAACCGCGCCGCATCTTGTGACGGCATATTCCGGAAAGACACGCGCGTTCGTGGAGGTGCAAAACGGATGCGACCATCGCTGCACTTTCTGCATCATCCCTTATGGCCGTGGCAATAGCCGTTCGGTCCCCGCGGGCAGCGTTATCGACCATATCCAAAAGCTTGTGGATACCGGTTTTCAGGAGGTCGTTTTAACAGGCGTTGACGTCACCAGCTATGGCCATGATCTTCCGGGACAGCCAAATCTGGGTGCGCTTGTCGAACGCATCTTGAAGCTCGTGCCCGACCTTCCGCGTATTCGGCTGTCGTCAATCGATGGTGTTGAAATTGACGCACGGTTGTTTGACCTGCTGACCGGCGAAGCGCGGCTGATGCCGCATGTCCATTTGTCCTTGCAGGCTGGTGACAACCTGATCCTGAAGCGCATGAAACGACGCCATAGCCGCGAACTGGCGACTGACCTCGTCGCGCGGCTTAAGGCAAAAAGGCCGGATATCGCCATTGGCGCCGACATCATTGCCGGTTTCCCGACCGAAGATGACGCGATGTTCGCAAATAGCGTGGACCTCATTCGCCAATGCGGCATCGTGCACGGGCATATTTTTCCATATTCGCCCAAAAAAGGTACCCCTGCGGCGCGCATGCCGCAATTACCCCCGCAAATCATCAAGGCTCGGGCCAAAGCACTTCGCGAAACGGTCGCTGTCCACAGAGCGGAATGGATGAATAGCCTTGTGGGCACAGTTCAAAATGTTGCTGTCGAAAGTGGTGGCTTGGCTGGTCATGCGGAAAATTTCGCCTATCTCAAGCTCGATAGGATAATGGCAGAAGGCAGTATCGTCGCGGCCCGCGTTACAAATACACAAGACGGCAATTTACAGGCAGAGGTTATCGAATGAGCGAGAATGCTGGGTGGACGGACCGTTTGTTCGGCGGCCTCAAAAAAACGTCAGGTAAGTTGACCGAGAATATCGCCGGGCTTGTAACAAAGGCAAAGCTTGACCCTAGCGATCTCGACGAGATCGAAGATGCATTAATTGCGTCTGACCTTGGCCCCGCAATGGCATCCCAGATCCGCGAAAAAATAGCTGCCGGCCGCTTTGATAGGGGTGTAGATGCCGATGGCATAAGGCAGATAGTAGAGGATGAAATCGCCGCTGTGCTTGCGCCTGTGGCCTCTCCGCTTGAAATTGATGCATTCCCGCGCCCACAAGTAATCTTAGTCATTGGCGTAAACGGTTCAGGCAAAACCACGACCATCGCAAAACTGGCCAATCTGTTCTTGGAACAAGATTACGGAGTCATGCTGGCGGCGGGTGACACATTTCGCGCAGCCGCGATTGGGCAGTTGAAAATATGGGCCGAACGTATCGGTGTGCCCATTGTAACTGGGCCAGAGGGCGGTGACGCGGCGGGCGTTGTGTTTGACGCAGTAAAAAAGGCGACGGCAGAAGGAATTGATGTTCTGATCGTTGATACCGCAGGCCGGTTACAGAATAAGCGCGAGTTGATGGATGAACTGGCAAAGATTCGGCGCGTGCTAGGCCGCTTGAACCCCGCCGCCCCGCACAATGTTGTTCTCGTGCTTGACGCCACAACCGGTCAAAATGCGTTGTCACAGATTGAAACTTTTAAGGAGGTCGCTGACGTGACTGGACTTGTAATGACGAAATTGGACGGCAGCGCGCGCGGCGGGATATTGGTGGCCGCTGCAAAGCAATTCGGCCTGCCCATTCACGCTATCGGTGTGGGTGAGTCGATTGACGATCTGCGGCCGTTCAATGCCCAAGATGTTGCGCGCGCAATCAGCGGGGGATCACTATGAGCGGAGCCCCATCAGCAAAAAAACCATCCGGTACGCTGAACTTCGTTCTAGATTTCGGACCGCTGTTACTGTTCTTTGTTGCTTCAAAGTTTGGCAGCTCAGATACTGATCCCAAACAGGGTGCAATTGTTGGCACAGCCGCCTTCATGGCTGCAATCCTTGTTGCAGTAATCGTATCAAAGCTCAAACTCGGCAAAATTTCGCCAATGCTAAAGCTGACAGCCGCGCTGGGTGTATTTTTTGGGGCACTCACGATCTGGTTCTATGATGAACGCTTCATCCAAATCAAACCGACCATCATCTATGCCTTTTTCGCCATTCTGCTGCTCGGTGGTTGGTTCCGCGGCAAAGCGATGCTGAAATATGTTCTTGAACAAGCCTATCAGGGGCTTGATGAAAAAGGCTGGATGAAACTGTCGTTAAGCTGGGGTATGTTTTTCTTCATACTGGCAGGGCTGAATGAAATCTTTCGACAGCCCGAATGGTTTTCGTTCGATACATGGCTTTCGATCAAAGTGTGGGGCGTGTCCGCCCTCACCTTTTTGTTCGCTTTGGCCAATATACCCATGCTGATGCGCCATGGCCTGAAGCTCGGCGATGATGCCGAGCTTCCACCGCCGACGTAATCCTCATTCTTGGTCGGCGCGTGACGCTCCGTCGCCGTCCAGATTTTCCGCCACGAATTCCCAGTTTATAGCGTTATTAAGCAATGCATCGACATAGTTCGGACGGGCATTGCGGTAATCGACATAATAAGCATGCTCCCACACATCGATGGTCAGCAATGGCTTCATATGGTGCGCAACCGGCGTGTCGGCGTCATGCAGTGACGTAATTTTAAGCGTTTCGCCATCAAGTATCAGCCATGCCCAGCCGCTGGCAAAATGTCCCGTAGCTTCCTCTTTGAATTGGGCCAACATGTCTGCATGGCTGCCGAAACTTGCGTCGATCATAGCTTTTAATGTGCCCGTTGGCGCCTGCTGCTCGGGTGAGAGGCATTTCCAGTAAAAGCTGTGATTCCAGATTTGTGCTGCGTTGTTGAACAACCCCTTGTTATTTTGCGCCTTTGCTGCGGCGATCACGTCGATCAACGACGCGCTTGAAAGGGCTGCGTTGGCCGCAAGCAGCGTGTTGGTTTTGTCCACATAGGCTTTGTGATGTTTTCCATGATGATAATCAAAAGTCTCTGCGGAGATAAGATCACCAAAGGCCGATTTGTCGTAAGGCAGTTCAGGGAGAATGAAGGACATAGCGTATCTTTCTGTATCAGAGGGTTCCAAAGCAAACGCATCGGGGCGATACCCGTTCCGTTGGTCACGCGATGCTAACGCAGAAATTATGTGACAAGCCTCTGCCACCCAGATAGGCAGCAATCTATCAGGGGCAATATCACCTGAATGCCTACAGGAGGAAAAAATGGCTAAATTTTTTGGAAATCTACATCTGGTGCTCGTCGCCGGTCTGGTACTGTCATTGGCAGTCATGTTCGGACTGGACAGTGATGGCTTAACCGCGCAATCGGTCACGCGTTGGCTGCACACATTCTTTGGGATCGTCTGGATCGGCTTGTTGTACTACTTCAACTTCGTCCAAATCCCCACCATGCCGAAAATCCCTGCTGAGTTGAAGCCGGGTATTTCGAAGCACATCGCGCCATCAGCGTTGTTCTTTTTCCGCTGGGCGGCAGCGCTCACGGTGTTGCTGGGACTCATCATTTCGGTTCAAGCCGGCTATGCGCATCAGGCCTTCACGCTGCAAGATCCATATAAGCTGATTGGCGTCGGCATGTGGCTTGCAGTCATCATGGCCTTCAACGTGTGGTTCATCATCTGGCCAAACCAGAAGAAGGCACTTGGCATCGTTGAAGCGGATGACGCAACAAAGGCAAAGGCCGCAACAACCGCGATGATGACATCGCGCCTCAACACATTGCTATCGATCCCGATGCTTTACACGATGGTCAGCTTCAACGGCGGCTAATTGTCGGACATCCGATTTCAAGAAAGGGGTGGCAAATGCCGCCCCTTTTTTTATCCCAACAGGTCGTGTTTTTTCAACGTATGACGCAGTTGATCATAGCTGAGGTTGAGCGCTTTGGCGGTTTGCCGCTGATTGTACCGGCATTTGGCAAGTGCTTGCTCCAAAACGGCTTTTTCAAATTTCTCAGTCGCCTCGCGAAAGTCAGAAACATCAACCGCTTGGCTTAAATCAGTCGAGTGATGCGGCTCAGCAATATTGTTCTGGTTGCCGGCGTGCACCTGCGCCGGAGCATGAGCTGCAACGCCGCCATGCCATGGGCTATCAAAGGGATCAAACTGGATATAATCTACCGGCTGCGCTGGGTCAGCCCAGCGATACACCGCGCGTTCGACGACATTACGTAATTCGCGCACATTGCCCGGCCAGAGATGGTTTTCCAGCACGCGGGTGGCAATTTCACCAAATCCCGGCCAACCGTCCCAACCCAGTTCCGCCGCCATCTTGCGCCCATAATATTCGGATAAAACCTCGATATCGCCCTCACGCACACGCAGCGGCGGCAGAGTGATGACTTCAAAGCATA
>CAIJLW010000136.1 GCA_903821685.1 uncultured Sphingomonadales bacterium
GGCAGTCATTTTGATTGGTACGCTTTACCCGATTGCGGCAGAGGCATTGGGCGACAAGATATCGGTTGGGCCTCCATATTTTAACAAAGCGACGGTTCCGATTGCGGTCCTGTTGATGCTCGCTTTGTTGGTGGGGCCTCTGTTGCGTTGGCGCCGCGATGATCTCGGCCGTCTAAAATACTGGTTTATCGGTGCAGCGGCGACTTTGTTGTTGAGTTGCCTTGCGATATGGAAACTTGCGCCAGAAATAGGGATATTCCCGCTTTTAGGTATCGCATTGTCTTTGGCCCTTGCAGTAGCGGCATGGATGCCACTTAGGGGACGCAAGCTGCTCCGCACGCCTTTCCCGGTATTAGGCATGGTCATCGCGCATTTTGGTTTAGCCGTTAGTGTCTTTGGCATGGCAGCGGAATCAGGCTTTTCGTCCGAAACTTTGACTGCGCTTGCACCTGGCGAAAGCGCCAAGGTCGCTGGCTGGGAGGTTAAGCTTAACGATGTCAATCCCGTAGTGGGGGATAATTGGGTTGCTGTTGAAGGTGAAATGATAGCCGCCAAAAATGGCAATGAGTTCCCGCTTGATCCTCAAACACGGCAATTCTTTAAGCCTCCAATGCAGACGAGCGAAGCGGCGTTGCTGACGCGGTGGAATGGTCAATTATATGTCGTCATTGCGCAGCCCGACCAAGAGGGGGATGGCCGTTGGCAAGTGCGCTTATGGTGGAAACCCTTCGTTACATTCATTTGGTACGGCGCAATATTGATTGCGCTTGGCGGGGCGATTGCGCTTTTGGGCCGCATGGGCCGCCGCACGAAGAAGCCAGCTATAAACACATGGCAAGCCGAATGAACCGCCCTTGGCTTTTATGGGCACCGCTCGTGGCCACCGCATGTATTGGCGGACTTGCCATTTATGGTCTGGCCGTGCCGAAAGACGAGCAAGTCCGTTCGGCTATGATCGGACAAAAGCTTCCCGAATTTGCATTGCCTCCGGCAACACAGGGTGTTTTGCCATTATCAAACAAAGATATGGTTGATGGGAAGCCACGGCTGCTTAACATTTTTGCTAGCTGGTGCATCCCTTGCAAAGCCGAAGCGCCGCAGCTTGAGGAATTGAAAGCAGCTGGCGTCGAGATTGACGGGATCGCTATTCGCGATCGTCCAGAAGATGTTGCTGCTTTTCTGGACGAATTTGGCAATCCGTATCGCCGCATTGGATCGGACATCGAAATGGCGGTTCAGCTTAAACTCGGGTCGTCTGGTGTGCCTGAAACTTATGTAATCGGCGCCGATGGCACAATATTGTTCCAGCATATCGGCGATATCCGGTTAGAACATGTGCCGATGCTCATCGAAAAACTGAAGGCGACGAAATGAGAATATTCGTTCCTATTTTACTGATGTTAGCTGCGCCCGTTTTTGCCCAAGGGAGCGGGCCAACGCCCGCCTTTGCAAACCGTCAGCTTTCCGATCCAGCGAAAGAGGCTGAGGCAACCCGCCTGATGCACAGCTTGCGCTGTATTCAATGCCAAGGCCAATCTATTGCCGATAGCGACGCGAGCATGGCAGGAACCATGCGTGCCGAAGTGCGTCAGCAAATTGCCGCTGGTCAAAAGCCCGAGGCAATCCGGAACTGGATGATACAACGTTATGGCGAATGGGTTAGCTTCGAACCCGATTTCAAGGGCGCAGGGCTTCTTCTCTGGCTTACACCACTTATCTTGCTGCTTGCATCGCTTTGGGTAGCGCGTGGGCTGTTTTGGAGGCGCAGATGAACGGTTGGGTTGCACTTGGCCTATTGTCGGTTTTCAGCCTGTTGGCGCTTGCCTGGTTTGTGCGTGCGTCAAAGGGGCTGTGGCAAGTTGGAGCAGCCGCAGTTTTATTAGGCATGACTGGCTACGCCCTGCAGGGCCGTCCATCAGCGCCATCTTCACCGGGCAAGCCGTTAGCGGGGAGCGAAGTTGCTGCTACTCAGCTTGTCGCTATACGCGCCGATATGGACCAAAGCTTCGGTGGGGCGAAACGCTGGCTAATCACTGCCGATTCCTTTGCCAAGCAAGGGGAGTATGCTTTAGCGGCTTCCTATATTCAGTCCGGCCTGCGTAGTGATCCAAAAAATGCGGATCTTTGGTCTGCGCTTGGGCTGCAATTGATGCTGGCGAGCGATGGGCAGTTGTCGGCACCGGCGGAATTGGCCTTCGATAAAGCGCGCTCCATTCGGCCGAATTACCCCGCACCATATTATTTTGTGGGTCTTGCCCGCATGCTTAGCGGTGACCTTGATGGTGCGATCCTCCTGTGGGAAAAAACTCTTTCACTCGCGACACCAAATGCGAAATGGAAAGACGTCCTTGAGTCGCAATTGCAGGCCGCCAAGGCGCTGCAAGCCCAAACAGCGCAGGTAAAAGTAGATATACCTTCTAAGTAGCTGAAAATATTATTCTTTCGAAAACATTTGTTCAATATTGCTTTGTTGTGAAGGATAAGGTGGCATGCTAATGCGCGCGGCCCGACCACTTTTGATGTGGTAGTTGGGGTTGAAGCCGGGGAAACAAGATGGTTGGACCGCAAGCAGACGATTTTGGTGACAGCGACCAAAATCATAACGATAGCCATGCTCCCAAAGGTTCGCTGCTGGCGTTATGTGCGGGCACGGTTGGCGTGGTATTTGGTGACATCGGTACTAGCCCGATCTACGCCTTCCGCGAGACGTTTGCCGGTCATCATCCTATTGCGCCTGACCCGATGCATATCAAAGGTGTTCTAAGTCTCGTTTTCTGGTCGATGATGATTGTTGTGACCTTCAAATATGTTTTCACAATCATGAAGGCGGACAACAAGGGGGAGGGCGGAAGCCTTGCTTTGCTTGCGCTGATCAATCGTCAGACCGCTGGAGCAAAATGGACTGCGCCTTTTGTGATGCTTGGGGTGTTTGCAACCGCGCTATTTTATGGCGATTCCATGATTACGCCTGCCATGTCCATCCTCTCTGCAGCCGAAGGTCTCAAATATGTAAGCTTGGGCTTTAGCCCTTGGATATTACCCATATCGGTCGTGATTATCGGCGCGTTATTTGCGTTCCAGTCGCGCGGCACCGCCAAGGTTGGGGCTTGGTTTGGGCCAATCATGCTTGTGTACTTTGCCACGCTTGCGGGGTTGGGTGTCATGCATCTTACCAAAATGCCGATGATAATTCTGGATGTTTTGAACCCGCTGAATACATTTTATTTCTTCTACAATGACGGCTTTCGCGCATTTGTCGCGATGGGCACCGTAGTCCTTGCCGTGACGGGTGCCGAGGCACTTTATGCTGATATGGGGCACTTCGGCCGTCGGCCGATCAAGTTCAGTTGGTTGTTCTTCGTGTTGCCAGCCTTGATGTTGAATTACATGGGGCAAGGGGCGATGATTTTGTCCATGACGCCACAAGAAGCGCAGCTAGCGATCCGCGATCCGTTTTTTCTAATGGTGCCCGACATGATTAGTACGCCGGTCATCGTTCTTACGATTATGGCAGCGGTCATTGCCAGCCAAGCCGTTATCTCCGGCGCTTTCTCTTTGACGCAGCAGGCGATTCAACTTGGATTCATGCCGCGCCTGAGTATTCGGCACACAAGCGAAAAAGCCGCAGGGCAAATCTATATTCCGGCGATCAACTGGGGCCTTGCCATCATGGTATTGTTGCTGGTGCTTTTCTTCCAGTCATCATCAAACCTAGCGGCAGCTTACGGCATAGCGGTGACGGGCGCTATGTTCATTGACACCTGCCTGATCGCTGTTGTCCTGCTGTCATTGTGGAAGTGGCCAAAGTGGAAAGCGCTTCCTATCCTGGGGCTCTTCTTCATTGTTGACTTTGGCTATTTCGGTGCGAATTTATTGAAGGTCCCGTCCGGTGGGTGGGTTCCCTTGCTGATTGGTTTAGTAATCTTCACACTGTTGACCACATGGTCGCGCGGACGTGCCTTGATGCGCGAGCGTATGGCGGAAAGCTCCATGCCGATGGAAATTTTCATAAAGTCTGCCGCCAATAGCGCGACACGTGTTCCCGGCACCGCAATTTTTATGGCTTCGGCTGCAAGTGGTGTACCCTCGGCGCTACTTCATAACATCAAGCACAATCGTATCCTGCATGAGCGCGTGATTGTTCTGACGGTGCAAATTGAAGATGTACCCTTTGTTCGTTCGGGCGAGCGCATCGTCTGTAAAGATTTGGGTGAAGGCTTTTACCGCGTGAAAATGCGCTTTGGCTTTCTAGAAGAAACAAACGTTCCGGCGACGCTTGACTTGGTCGATTTGTGCGGTCCCAAATTTGATATGATGCACACCAGTTTCTTCCTGTCGCGCCAAACGCTAATTGCGTCCAAAATCCCCGGCATGGCGATTTGGCGGGAAAAGGTGTTTGCATGGATGCTGCGGAATGCGGCTAATGCGATGGAATTTTTCAAATTGCCAAGCAATCGCGTGGTTGAACTTGGCAGCCAGGTTGAAATCTGACCTGCCTTAGTTCATGGTTTGCGTGCCTGCCATTTTCGTAACAAAATAACCCTAACGCATTTTAAGACTGGACGAATGTTGCTCGATATGGCTATCGCCAACCTGACATGAAAACGCGCAACCCTCTTTCGCCTCTCCTACTACGACTTACACGCCCTTAGGCGTGCCTGTTTTGCTGACCATGTTCGGCAACCCGCCTAAGGGCTTTACCACCGCAAAATTTAGCCCTCAAGCTGGGCGTTTCAGCGAAGTTGCCAAACATCATGATGCTTTCCGATCCATCGCGTAAATACCGACCCTTCCCCCAAATTGATCTGCCCGACCGCATATGGCCGACGCGGACCATCGACCGCGCGCCGCGCTGGCTTTCCACTGACCTGCGTGATGGAAACCAAGCGCTCATTGACCCCATGGGCGCAGAGAAGAAGAAACGCTTTTTTGACCTGTTGCTGAAGGTCGGTGTAAAAGAGATTGAGGTTGGTTTCCCAAGTTCGGGCGCCACAGATTTTGATTTTATTCGCGGGCTCGTCGACAGCGGACGCATTCCCGATGACGTTACGATTCAAAGCCTGACGCAGTCCCGGCGTGACCTGATTGAAAAAACGTTTGAGAGCATGGCCGGCGCGCCGCGGGCAATCGTCCATCTCTACAATGCTGTCAGCCCGGCGTGGCGCGATATTGTCTTCAACCTCGACAAAGCGGGCGTGAAGGCAATCGCCATTGAAGGCGCAAATATCCTTAAAGAGCAAGCCGCGAAATATCCGCAAACCGACTGGCATTTTGAATATAGCCCCGAAACATTCTCGACCGCGGAGCTCGAATTCAGCCTTGAGGTGTGCGAAGCGGTGATGGACGTGCTGCAACCCACGGCGGCAAAGCCACTGATCCTGAATCTGCCAGCGACGATTGAGGCCGCCATGCCCAATGTTTACGCCGATCAAATTGAATGGATGTGCCGCAATATCAGCGCGCGGGATCATGTTGTCATCAGCCTGCATCCCCACAATGACCGGGGTAGCGGTATAGCAGCTGCCGAATTGGGCTTGCTGGCAGGCGCGGACCGCATCGAAGGTTGCCTGTTCGGCAATGGCGAGCGCACCGGCAATGTCGATTTGGTGACGCTGGCGCTGAACATGTATACCCAAGGGCTGCACCCCGGCCTTGATTTTAGCGACATTGATGAGGTCATTCAGACGGTTGAATATTGCAACCAGTTGCCCGTTCACCCGCGGCATCCCTACGCTGGCGAATTGGTATTCACCGCCTTTTCAGGATCGCATCAGGACGCGATTAAAAAAGGTTTCGCGGCGCAGGAACGGCAGAATGACGAAATTTGGCGCGTGCCCTATCTCCCCATTGATCCTGCCGATTTGGGCCGCAGTTATGAAGCCGTGATCCGCGTGAATTCGCAAAGCGGCAAGGGCGGCGTGGCTTGGGTGATTGAGCAGGACCAAGGTTTAAAGCTGCCCAAACGTATGCAGGCGAATTTTTCGACCACCGTGCAGACATTGTCCGACACAAACGGGCGTGAACTGACCAGCAGTGACATTTGGCAGGCGTTTGAAAAGCGCTATTATCTAAAGGGTGATGGCCGGTTCCGATTAATCGATTTCCACGAAACCCAAAGCCAGCGGCAAAAGGACGAGCGCATATTTGCAGGTACCATCCGCATAGATGGCGTTGAACAAAGCGTCAGCGGCCGTGGCAACGGTCTAATTTCCAGCCTTGCCAACGCATTGGAACACGCGCTGGGCGGTCCGCTAAACATCATCGACTATAACGAGCACGCCATTGGCCATGGTACCGATGCCCGCGCGGCCGCTTATGTCGAATGCCGCGTTGGAGACGGTCCGATATTATTTGGCGTCGGCATCAGTCAGGACGTGGCCACCGCGTCCGTCAGAGCCATTCTAAGCGCTGCTAACGGGGCTTAGGGCACTCGCGGCCGGAGGCTGGCAGGTGCGCTGGGGACGCACCAGCGGCCTTTGCCTTCAGGCCATGGAATGTCCCTGACCGTAGCTGTGAACCGCCAAAGGCCTTTCATCTGAAGTTATGCAGCGGATTGGGCGGGAAGAATCGCGCGGTTTGGAGCGCCTTACCTTACGGAATAGCCCGTCGAAAAAGGTGGGTTTGACAGCCGCGACATGCTGTGGCTAATCCATCGGTAACACATGAATTAACAAGGGATTCGACGCATGGCACTTCCGGCAATTTTTGATAATCTTCGGCTTCCAGTGATCGGATCACCGCTGTTCATCGTGTCTGGGCCAGAACTGGTTATCGCGCAATGTAAGGCGGGTGTCGTCGGGTCGTTTCCGGCGCTCAATGCGCGCCCTGCAAGCCAGTTGGACGAATGGCTGCATCAGATTACCGAAGAACTGGCAGCACATAACCGCGACAATCCAGATCGTCCGGCAGCGCCATATGCGGTCAACCAGATTGTACATAAATCGAATAACCGCCTGCAAGAAGACATCGCAACCTGTGCGAAATGGCAGGTGCCGCTTACGATCACGTCACTGGGCGCTCAGGTGGAATTGAACGATGCCGTCCATTCGTGGGGCGGGATCGTCCTGCATGACGTGATCAACGACCGTTTCGCCCATAAGGCGATTGAAAAGGGTGCCGATGGCCTGATCCCAGTTGCGGCTGGCGCCGGAGGCCATGCGGGCGTGACCTCCCCATTTGCGTTGATGCGCGAAATTCGCGAGTGGTTTGATGGTCCTGTGGCTCTGTCAGGCTCAATCGCGCACGGTGCATCTGTACTCGCGGCGCAGGCCATGGGCGCCGACTTCGGCTATATCGGCAGCGCGTTCATCGCGACCAAAGAAGCCAATGCAGTCGACGGTTACAAGGAAAACATCGTCGAGGCGAAGGCGGCAGACATCGTTTACTCTGATCTCTTCACTGGCGTCAGCGGTAATTATCTGCGCCAGTCGATTGAGCGGGCAGGGATGGACCCCAATAATTTGCCCAAGGGCGACATTTCGACGATGGACTTTGGCTCAGGCGGTAACAGCGAAGCAAAGGCATGGAAGGATATTTGGGGTTCGGGCCAAGGCATTGGCGCAGTCAAAGCTGTAAAAACCGTTGCCGAATTTGTTGACCAGCTTGAGGCAGAATATCGCGCGGCGAAGGCCAGCCTTGATGCGCGTTTTTTGGGGTAGTCCAAGAGCGTCACGCGCCATTTAGCGATATATAACATTTTATCACGCAAAGCCGCAAAGCCGCAAAGGCACAAAGGAGCTGAGAAGTTTTTTATCTTCTTGTATTCGCGCCTTTGCGTGAGATTATTTTACGGCTTAGCTGGCCTTTTCAAACGCTACGCTGATGTCTAATGTGACGTCATCCGAAATCATTGGAACGGCATAGCCGATGCCAAATTCGCTGCGCTTGATGACGGACGTTGCGTGAAAGCCGACAGTAGCCTTCCGGTTAAATGGGTTGTTGCCAGCACCAGAAAATTTGGTGTCTAGCACCACTGGCTTGGTGACGCCGTTCAGTGTCAGATTGCCGTTGATTTTGGCGGTTATGCCATTGGCGACGACGCTCGTTGATACGAACTTCGCATCGGTTGGGGCAGGGCCAAAAAAGTCGGCTTTGCCACCGTCCTTGCCAGCGCGCAGCAGATGGCCCGTTAGCCCTGCGCTTGCGGTGGTAACCTTACTAACTGGAATAGTGATGTCGACTTTAGCTTCGTTCAGCTTGGCTGGATCAAGTATCAGAGTTCCTGTGGCGCCGCCGAAAATACCGAAATAATCGTTGAAGCCAAAATGGCTTACCCGCCAACCAATAAGCGTATGGCTGGGGTCGGTGTTGTAGGTTCCAGCGGTAACGCGGGCAACGTCCATCGTTCCGGGCATTTGCGGGGCGCTTTGCGCGATCAAAGGCACAGAAAATAAGAGGGGGAGGGCACATAAAAGCTTACGCATGGGTCTGCTCCAGACATGAAAAAAGGGAGGCATCAATGTCGATGCCTCCCCTAAAACTGTCAAGTCGGGAAAAAGGGTTCAGTTCTTCGCCTGATCCACCAACTTGTTTTTTGCGATCCAAGGCATCATTGCGCGCAATTGCGCGCCGGTTGCTTCAATGGGATGCGCCGCCGCTGCCTTGCGGGCTGCCTTTAATTCTGGCTGGCCTGCGCGGTTATCTAGCACGAAATTCTTCACGAAACGGCCTGACTGGATGTCAGCGAGCACGCGCTTCATTTCGGCTTTGGTTTCGTCGGTGATGATCCGGGGACCAGTCGTGATGTCACCATATTCTGCGGTGTTCGAGATCGAATAGCGCATATTGGCGATGCCGCCTTCATACAGCAGGTCGACGATCAGCTTGGTTTCATGCAAACATTCGAAATATGCCATTTCCGGCGCATAGCCTGCCTCGGTAAGTGTTTCGAAGCCAGCTTGGATGAGGTGCGTAATACCACCGCACAAAACGGCCTGTTCGCCGAAAAGGTCGGTTTCGCACTCTTCGCGGAAATTGGTTTCGATGATGCCACTGCGACCGCCGCCAACGCCGCTGGCGTAAGCAAGTGCGATGTCATGGGCATTGCCGCTTGAATCTTGCGCAACTGCGATCAGGCACGGCACGCCGCCGCCCTTTTGATACTCGCTGCGTACAGTGTGGCCGGGGCCTTTTGGCGCAATCATGATCACGTCAATGTCAGTGCGCGGCTCAATTAGGCCGAAATGGATGTTCAGGCCATGGGCGAAAGCCAGCGCCGCGCCAGGTTTCATATTTGCGTGCAGATCATCCGCATAAATGGCGGCTTGATGCTCATCAGGTGCCAGCACCATGAGGATATCTGCCCACGCCGCAGCGTCGGCATTTGCCAATACCTTGAAACCCGCAGCTTCCGCCTTTTTGGCGGTGGCTGAACCTGCACGCAGTGCGATAGCAACGTCTGCTACGCCGCTGTCGCGCAAGTTTTGCGCATGGGCGTGGCCTTGGCTACCATAGCCTACAATTGCGACCTTTTTGTCTTTGATAAGGCCCAAGTCGCAATCTGCGTCATAATATACTTTCATTCGTTCGTCCCTTTTTCGATGAATGTCTTAACTCGCGTCGGCCCCGCGCATGAGGCCGACAATTCCGGTCCGGCCTACTTCGACAAGGCCGACTTCGCGCATGAGCGCTACAAAAGTGTCGATCTTTTCCGGTCCGCCGGTAATTTCAAAAATGAAGCTATTGATGGTCGCATCGATAACACGTGCGCGGTAAATATCGGCAAGGCGCATGGCCTCCACCCTTTGGTCACCAACGCTGCTGACCTTGACCAATGCGAGTTCGCGCTCAACATGTGGGCCCGCCTCGGTCAAATCGGTAACCTTGTGTACCGGAATGAGCCGTTCGCATTGCGCGATAATCTGGTCAATGACCGGCGGCGGGCCTTTGGTCACAATTGTGATCCTGCTAGTGGTATGGTCTTCGCTGATATCGGCCACGGTGAGACTGTCGATATTGTAACCACGCGACGTAAACATGCCGGCGATACGCGCGAGCGTGCCAGATTCATTATCGACGGTCAGCGTCAGTACATGCCGCTCGGTGAGTTCCTGCTTAATATGCATTATACGAGCGCCTTTGCTTCGTCGTCCATGGTGCCCGATACCTGATCCGCGCTTAGGATCATATCGGTGTGCGCCGCGCCTGATGGTATCATCGGGAAACAGTTTGAAGTTTTGTGCACGCGGCAGTCGAACATCACCGGTCCATCATAGGCAAGCATTTCGGCGATGGCGTCATCCAGCTTGGCAGGGTCATCGCAACGAATGCCTTTCCAGCCATAAGCTTCGGCGAGCGCCACGAAATCAGGTAGGCTGTCGGAATAGCTTTCGGAATAGCGGCTTTCATACGTCAGTTCTTGCCACTGGCGGACCATTCCCATCCATTCGTTGTTCAGAATGAAGACCTTCACAGGCAAGCGATACTGGGTCGCCGTCGCCATTTCCTGAATGTTCATCTGGATCGATGCTTCACCGGCAATATCGATCACCAGTGCATCCGGATCCCCCATTTGGGCACCGATGGCTGCGGGTAGACCATAGCCCATCGTGCCAAGTCCACCGCTTGTCAGCCACTTATTTGGTGCGTCAAAATGGAAATGCTGCGCAGCCCACATTTGATGCTGACCAACCTCGGTCGTGATGATCGGTGCCTTGTCCTTCGTTGCTTCAAACAGTCGCTCAATCGCGTATTGCGGCATGATTTCCTGTGTGCTGCCTGGGTAGCTTAGGCAGTCGACTGCTCTCCAGCCTGCAATCCGTGACCACCACTGATCAAGAGGCTGCTTTTTATATTTGCGGCCTTTCCATACATCAATCATCTGACGCATAGCCGTGCCAACGTCTGCGACAATAGGCAGGTCGACGCGGACCGTCTTGTTCATTGAGCTTCGGTCGATATCGACGTGGATTTTGATACTGCCGGGCGAGAAGGCATCTAAGCGGCCAGTAACGCGGTCGTCAAAGCGTGCGCCGAGGCAGACCATGACGTCGCATTGGTTCATCGCCATATTGGCCTCGTAAGTGCCGTGCATACCCAGCATGCCAAGCCATGCCTCACCCGAAGCAGGATAAGCGCCAAGCCCCATCAGCGTCGATGTGACGGGCGCTCCGGTTAGTTCGGCCAGTTCGCGCAGCGCTTCACTTGCTGCAGGGCCGGAATTGATGATGCCGCCGCCTGTGTACAATATCGGCGCTTTTGCGTTGGCGATCAACTCCACCGCGCGGTTAATTTCTGCGTAGTCGGCCTCACCAGCAAAAGTGAAACGTGTTCGAGCCGGGCGCTTTACGTCGGTTGCGGCGGTTGCAACCTGGACATTCTTTGGAATGTCAATGACGACTGGTCCCGGACGTCCTTTTGTTGCGATCGTAAAAGCCTCACGCACGACGGTCGCAAGCTCGGCGGGGTCTTTCACAAGATAGTTATGCTTTGAACAATGGCGCGTTATGCCAATTGTATCGGCTTCTTGAAACGCATCCGAGCCGATTAGGTTCGTCGCAACCTGACCTGTTAGGACGATAAGCGGGATGGAATCCATAAACGCATCGGCAATGCCCGTCACGGCATTGGTCGCGCCGGGACCGGATGTGACCAGAACAACACCTGGTTTTCCAGTGGAGCGCGCATAGCCCTCGGCTGCGTGTGCAGCGCCAGCCTCATGCCTGACAAGAACGTGCCGAATTTTTGTTTGCTGAAACAACGCATCGTAAATGGGCAGCACTGCGCCGCCGGGGTAACCGAACACGGTGTCCACGCCCTGTTCTATCAGGGTGTCGATCAATATTTCTGCACCGGATTTTTCGGGCACTGGTGAGTCCTTATTCATAACGCCGCCTGCCTATGCTGCACTGCAATAGGGTAAGCAAGAGCGGGCTAGCTAGTGATTAGAAAATGGCTTGTCAAATACATTCATTGAAATATTGTTTCAAAATTATCAGCATTTGAATCATTTATCTCTAATTCTATACGCGGCCAGGCTATTGGCGCTTGGTTTCGAAACCATGTGAACTGCCGCTTGGCATATTGCCGCGTCGCAATTTTGCCACGCGCAATGGCTTCGTCGTGTTGCAAGTTGCCATTGAGATACGCTGAAATCTCGGATACGCCGATTGCGCGCATGACGGGCGCGTCTTGCGGTAGATTACGCAAAAGCAGGGCTTCGACCTCGGCCACCGCGCCACGCTCAATCATTATCTCAAAACGCACATCGCAGCGCTTGTAAAGCCAGTCACGCGGCGGAAGGAGAAGCAAAGGGCGCAGTGTGATGCTATCGCCTACTCCCCCGGTCTTGGCCTTGCGCCACTCAGAGATGCTGCGTCCGGTGCTCTGCACGACCTCAAGCGCGCGCGTGATGCGACTAATGTCGGTCGGAGCCAAGCTTGCCGCAACGGGCGCATCATAATGTTGAAGCGCAGCATACGCTTGTTCGACTGGCATGGCGCGTATCTCTGTACGCAATTCCAGGGTGACTTCTGGAATGGGGGCGATGCCGTCAAGTAAGGTTCGGATGTAAAGCCCGCTGCCGCCAACCAATATCGGCGTTTTGCCTGTCGCATGGGCGTGCGCGATGACGCCCCTGGCATCTGCTGCCCAGCGTGCAGCCGAGCAAGGTGTGATGCCGTCAAGATAACCAAATAAGTGATGCGGCACGCTGCGTTGCTCTTCAGCCGTTGGTTGCGCGCTCAAGATCGGCAAGTCGGAATAAACTTGCGCACTATCGGCGTTGATAATTATGAAATTACCCGATTTGGCCAAATGCAGCGCTAATGCCGTCTTGCCGCTCGCCGTTGGACCCGCAATAAGCGCGACCTTATTCTGAGGATTCGAAATGTCCATTTGTACCCTAATAGCAGCAGATACATTAGAAGGCGGAATTATTTCCGAGGTCAATGATCGTTTGGCTGCCGTTGGCTGCGTGCCCGGCGCTGTCCGCTGGCTGTCGGACGGGAAGGCCGTCGACATAGCGTTTGACGGCAGTATCGGCAGCGCCCGTGCGGCCTTGCGCGTATTGGAAGACCGCTGTGACATAGTCATCCAGAGCGAGCACAATCGACGCAAAATGCTTTTGGTGTCGGATATGGACAGCACCATGATTACCGTCGAATGCATCGATGAACTTGCAGATTTCGCAGGCATTAAGCCCCAGATTGCTGCGATTACCGAGCGTGCTATGGCGGGAGAGCTCGATTTTGCTGAGGCATTGAAAGCGCGGGTTGCCTTACTGGCGGGGCTGGACGAAAATATGATCGCACAATGCCTGCGTGAACGCGTTCGGCCTATGCCTGGCGCCGAAATTCTTGTGCGAACGATGACGGGTTGGGGCGCGCATACTGTTTTGGTTTCCGGTGGCTTTACCAGCTTTACAGGGCCAGTCGCGGAGTTGCTTGGTTTTACCGAGGTGCATGCCAATGTGCTTGAAATTAAGGGCGGGTGCCTCACCGGGGGGCTAAAGGGTGATATCGTCGATGCTGCCGTCAAAAGGGCAGTCCTGCATTCGGCCGCAGCCAGTCAAGGAATACCCCTGGACGCTGCGATTGCGGTGGGTGACGGTGCGAATGACCTGCCAATGATTGCCGCCGCTGTGGCGGGCGATGGACTTGGCATAGGATATAATCCTCGGCCGCAGCTCGCGAAAGCCGCGAATTTTTCGGTACGGCACAATGATCTGACAGCATTGCTGTTTGCGCAAGGGGTGGCGCCCAATGAATGGCTACGATGACCCCATGAAACAAATTGAGTGTGACTTAGTTCGTGTTATGATTAGGCCTAAATTCAATAACCGGAGTTCCTCATGCGCAATTATCTCTCGATCTTCATCATTCCTGTTCTTGCCAGTTGCACGACCATGCAATCTGCAAAATCGGTTGAGGTCTCGGAGGTTATAACAGCGGACCTTGCGCGCGCCGACGGCAGCTGGGCAGGCGTGGCCACGATTTCGCAACGCAGAGACGGCGTTTTCCTAAGCCTGACTGCAGAGGCTCCAGCGGCTGGGACATATGGCATGCACCTTCATGCGGTTGGAAAATGCGAAGCGCCTGACTTCACAAGCGCTGGTCCGCACTGGAACCCCAATATGAAACAGCATGGGCGTGACAACCCGATGGGCGCGCATGATGGTGATCTGCCAAATGTTGACGCTGCTGCCGACCGCAAGGTCACGCTTGAGTATAAACTTGCAGATTTCATGCTTTCAGGACCCGCGGGTTTATTGGACGCAGATGGTGGGGCGTTGGTTATTCATGAAAAAGCCGATGATTATAAAACCGACCCAAGCGGCAACAGCGGCAAGCGCATACTCTGTGGAGTGTTTAAATCCGGTAACCGGGGCTGACGCTACACCTTGTCGGCGTATAAAAGGCAACCGGCCGGCACACGCTCCAAGACGGCATTGATATCTTCCTTGGCAAAGGCAAAGCAACCCTGACTACGCCCGATTTTGCCTTGGTCTTGGATAAGGGACTGGTTCACATACCACGCCGGATGAATCACAATCGCGCGCGCCTCCGCTTGGTCATTTTCGGGGTCCAGCCCAACTAAACGACGGGACTCACCATGCTGGCCAAAATAGGTTTCGCCGACAAGGTAGCTGCCAGCAGAAGTTGCTTCTGAGCCATTTACGTTCGAAAAATTTTGCACCCAACCGCTGTGATTTGGGTCTGAACCTTTACCATGGGCGACCAGATAGGGTGTCGAGTGGCCATTGCGGAGATCAACCACATAAAAGCGCGGATCGCGCGAGGGTTTTGAAAAGTCGGCAATCGCCAAAAGGTCATGGTTTCGAATATGCGGGGCATGCGTTGCCAATGCCGCCTTTGCCTTTTCAAGCAACAGCGGCGAGGGACCTGTTATAGGATGACCGGTGCCCGGTACGAAAAGAATTTCTGAGGCCCTGGACGGGACAGCGAGCAAACTTGCTCCCATTATTGCGGAATGAATAAATTGCCTGCGTTTGAATTCCATTCAAACCAGATAGGGCACAAAAATTTACATAAAAAGGGCGGCAGTAGCATTTGGACGCAAAACAAGGACAGTTAACCGCATTGCAACACGCGAAGTATTTCGTCCACAGCGGCGATTTTGGCATCGAATGTTTAAATGAGTTTTGCTAATGGTGTATCCAGTGCCGCAGCTTGAGTTGCAAAATTTGATGGTCCAAGGGTAGTTTCATGAAGTTTGTCGCGGACATTCGCTCATTTCGCAGTATTTTTGCGCTTGCCTTAGCTCTTTTTGCGCCCGTAGCTGTTTTAGCGACGCAACAGACGGTACAGGTCGAGCCCTCGCGAACCCAACCAGAGCAAAACAAAGACACGGTTGCTGCCAGTCCGCTTGTGTTGGTTCCAGCCACGCAAACATCACCGCCAGAGCAAACGTCAACCTCGCCATCGCCATCTAAGCCCGCTCCAACCAAGCCAACGCCAAAGCCGCGAAAGAAGGGGGCAGTGGATGCGCTGAAACCCGGACAGTTTGTTTGGGTTACGCAGGCTGTTTACGAGGGGCCGATGAAAATTGTCATTGTCCTTGATATTCAACGCATTTATGTTTTCCAGCGCGACAAGTTAATTGGTTTCAGTACCATTTCTTCGGGCAAGAAGGGCAAGGAAACGCCGACCGGTTTTTTCAATATACTGCAGAAAAACGTCAATCATAAATCTAATCTCTACAGCGATGCACCAATGCCTTTCATGCAGCGGCTGACATGGGATGGCATTGCAATGCACGGCGGATATTTGCCTGGCTATCCTGCGTCGCATGGATGCATCAGATTGCCGCTCGCATTTGCGAAGGCCTTATTTGGCGTGACGCGACTAGACCAAGAAGTATTCGTTCTCCAAGACACTGCAACGCCCGTGAAAAGGCCAGAACCAAAGCCTGTCGTTGACCCAGTATTGGCACCAACTATGCCGCCTGTGGAGACCACGAGTACGCAAGAAGCCCCGGTGTTGAAAGCTATCGACAATTACCCACCGGCACCATCCGCCTGATGCTTCGTTAACGCGCAAAAAGCCTCTACTTCGATGATTGACGTTTACGCTAACGTAAACTAGTGACGTTAGTGCAACGAAGAGGGAAGGCGCCATGGAATCTTTTACGCATGACGAAAGACGGGCTGATGCTACGATCGACACGCCGGATGCATTCAATCGGGATTCGTTCACGATATCCGACCTATCCCTCGAATTTGAGGTAACGGCCAGGGCGTTGCGTTTTTACGAAGATCAGGGGCTGATTTCCCCTGAGCGTATGGGTTTGGCCCGAATATACTCGACGCGTGATCGGGCCCGGTTAGCATGGATATTGCGGGCAAAGCGTGTTGGTTTCAGCCTCGCGGAAATCCGCGAGATGATCGATCTGTATGACCTGAATGACGGTCGCAATATTCAGCGCCGGGTGACCATTGAAAAATGCCGCGACCGGATCAATCTTTTGAAGGCGCAGCGCGACGATATTGAAAGCGCGATCAAAGAGCTCACTGAATTTGTTTCAACGGTGGAAAAGGTCGAGGCCGCGGAAAAATCTGCAGCAGCCTAACCGAAACGCACCGCAAACCTAAGGATCAAAAATGCCAACCTACTCCGCCCCAGTTCGCGATATGCAGTTCATTCTCAATGAAGTTTTGGGTGTGGAGCGCTTTGCTAATCTGCCAGGTTTTGAAAATGCGAGCGCCGATATGGTCGACGCAATCCTGACCGAAGGCGCTAAGTTCGTAGAGGGGGTGCTTTTCCCGTTAAACCAAGTTGGCGACTTGCAGGGCTGCACCCGGCATGAAGACGGTAGCGTCACCACGCCAGATGGGTTCAAAGAAGCCTATAAGCTCTTTTGTGAAGGCGGCTGGGGCACATTGTCAGGGCCGGTAGAGTTCGGCGGGCAGGGCATGCCACACATCGTCTCCATGGCGTTTGAGGAGTTGATGGCCAGCTCCAACATGGCGTTCGCGATGTATCCTGGCTTAACTCAAGGTGCGGTTTCCGCGATTTTGGTGAAGGGTAGCGACGAACAGAAGGCCAAATATGCACCGAATATGATTTCGGGCAGATGGGGCGGGACAATGAACCTGACCGAACCGCATTGTGGAACCGATCTTGGCCTTATCCGCACTAAGGCCGTGCCGAATACCGATGGCAGCTATGCGATTTCGGGCACCAAAATCTTCATTTCGTCGGGCGAACACGACCTGACCGAAAACATCATTCATCTGGTGTTGGCCAAAACGCCCGGCGCACCTGACAGCGTCAAAGGCATATCGCTGTTCATCGTGCCCAAACTCCTCGTGAATGATGATGGTTCGCTCGGCGCGCGAAATACGCTGTCTTGTGGTTCCATTGAACATAAGATGGGGATCCACGGAAACGCCACCTGCGTTATGAATTATGATGGTGCGACCGGCTATCTTGTCGGCGACGAAAATAAGGGCCTCGCCGCCATGTTTATTATGATGAACATCGCGCGGCTTGGTGTGGGGCAGCAAGGCCTTGGCGTCGCTGAGGTCGCTTACCAGAACGCAGTCCATTATGCGCAAGACCGCCGGCAGGGGCGTGCGCTGACTGGACCGCAAGACCTTGATCAAAAGGCCGACACGCTGTTCGTTCACCCCGACGTGCGCCGCATGTTGATGGATGCAAAGGCATTTACCGAGGGCATGCGGGCCTTGTGCTTGTGGGGTGCGTTACAGGCTGATTTGCTGCACCACGCGCAAACCGAAGAAGAGCGCCAGATGGCCGACGATCTGTTGTCCCTCCTGACGCCGGTCATTAAGGGCTATGGCACCGACAAGGGCTATGAAGTCGCAACCAATGCCCAGCAAGTTTATGGCGGCCACGGATATATCGCTGAATGGGGCATGGAACAATATGTCCGCGATGCCCGCATCGCTATGATTTACGAAGGCACCAATGGCGTGCAGGCGATGGACTTGGTCGGCCGGAAACTCGCGCAAAATGGTGGCCGTGCTATTCAGGCGCTTTTCAAGATTGTGGATGAAGAATGCGCAACCGCGAAATCCGGCCCACTTGCCGATCTGGCGACCCGTCTTGAAAAAGCCAGTGGTGATTTGAAGGCTTCAACCATGTGGTTCATGCAAAATGGCATGTCAAACCCGAATAACATTGGCGCTGGCGCGCATCATTATATGCATATAATGGGCATCGTTGCGCTTGGCTTGCAATGGCTGCGTATGGCGCAAAGTGCACAAAAAGCATTGGATGCAGGGGCGGGCAACGCGGCATTCTATGAAACGAAGCTTGTGACCGCGCGCTACTTCGCCGAGCACTATTTACCCGATTGCGGTGCACTGCGTCGCAAGATTGAAGCAGGAAGTGAGGCTATCATGGCGCTAACACCGGAAATGTTTGCGGCCGCCTAACAACGGCCAGCTTTGCTAGGTAACAAATTGCCGGGATGATGAGTCCCGGCATTTTTGTTTATTCGACCGGCAGAAAGTCCGGAACCGAAAGATAGCGTTCGCCAGTATCATAATTGAAACCAAGCACGCGGCTTCCCGCGGGCAGATCTGGAAGCTTCTGCGCAATCGCGGCAAGCGTTGCGCCGGATGAAATACCTACCAACATACCTTCTTCGCGTGCGGCACGGCGCGCGGTTTCCTTGGCAACATCTGGATCAACCTGAATGACACCGTCGAGTAACGACGTGTGCAAGTTGGCCGGAATGAAACCAGCGCCAATTCCTTGAATTGCATGTGGGCCAGGCTGGCCACCGCTGATCACGGGGGACAGCGTTGGCTCAACCGCAAACACTTTCAAGTTGGGCCACGCCTTCTTCAGGACCTCTGCACAACCTGTAATGTGGCCACCTGTCCCAACGCCGGTAATCATGGCGTCGATGGGAGAATCTGCAAAATCCTCTAATATCTCCAACGCAGTCGTGCGGGTATGGATGTCGATATTGGCGGGATTTTCAAACTGTTGCGGCATCCAAGAATTCGCGGTCTGTGACACCAGCTCAAGCGCACGTTCAATCGCGCCCTTCATGCCCTTTTCACGCGGCGTCAGGTCAAACGAAGCGCCGTAAGCCAGCATCAAGCGGCGGCGTTCCAGCGACATGGATTCTGGCATGACAAGGATAAGCTTATAGCCCTTGACTGCCGCGACCATAGCAAGGCCAACACCTGTGTTCCCAGATGTGGGTTCAACGATCGTGCCGCCGGGCTTTAATGTGCCGTCCTTCTCGGCCGCTTCAATCATAGCAAGGCCAATACGGTCTTTAATCGACCCACCGGGGTTTGATCGTTCCGATTTAATCCATACCTCAGCATGCGGAAACATACGTGCCATGCGGATGTGCGGGCTGTTGCCGATGGTTTCGAGGATCGATTGGGCTTTCATGGACTTTTTCCTCTATATTGCGGTTCGAATGTACGCGCGTTTTTGAGCTCGGGGAACAGCCCCGCCCAAATGGCTGTAACAAATATGGCACCGAAGCCGCCAAATACAACCGCGCCGACAGGACCAAGCACGGCTGCGGCCAATCCTGATTGAAGTTCACCCAATTCGTTGGAGGCGGAAATGGCGAGACCGGACACCGAACTGACCCGTCCGCGCATGTCGTCGGGGGTATTCAACTGCACTAAGGATGAGCGGACATAGACAGATAACATGTCCGA
>CAIJLW010000137.1 GCA_903821685.1 uncultured Sphingomonadales bacterium
ATAGTTATTGTCACAGACACCTTAACGGGCTAGCATCAATCTTAACGCAATTTGATAGCCCGTGCTAGCCCGGTGCTAGCCCGTAATAACCAAGGGGTCGATAATGGCAAACAAAGTAGAATTCAAAAAACAGGTGATTAAGGCGATTACGCCACCTGAATCTGGGCGCGCCACTTACTACGACACCCTGGTCCCCAAACTGGCTTGCCGCGTCACGGAGGCCGGTTCCAAGACGTTCTACGTTATTAAGCGAGCTGATGCTGGCATGGCATGGGTGAAGCTCGGCACGTTCCCCGATATGACCGTAGAGCAGGCGCGCAAGGCGGCAGAGGAAAAGCTCGGCGAGTTCGCCAAGGGTAACAACCCCGCGAAGGCCAAGCGCGAAGAAAAGCAGAAAATCACACTCGGTCAAGCGTTCCAGAATTACTTTGACCTGCACGTTCAACCCAAGGGCGTAAAGACCGCTGCCGACATTCTGGCGACGTGGCAGCGGTTCCTGGGGGATATGCCAGACGAACCAGCGAAGAAACACGGCAGGAAGCGGCAGAAACACCCCGCTGGGGTAAATTGGTCAAGCCGCAAGATCGACCAGATAGATGTGGGCGAGGTTCGCACCCTTCATGCTGCTATGGGCGCAACGCATCCGGTGATGGCTAATCGTGTAATCGAGATTCTGTCGGCAGTCTATGGCCGTGCCATATACTTGGGCTACAAAGGCGCAAATCCAGCATCCGGTGTGGAGCCGTTCAAGGAAGCCAAGCGCGACCGATTTATTCAGGCAGAAGAGTTGCCGGTGTTCTTCACGGAATTGGCGAATGAAACATCAGAGGATTTTAAGCACTTCGTGTTGCTCTCGCTGTTGACTGGTGCTCGCCGGATCAACGTAATGTCGGCACGCTGGGAAGATGTGAACCTTGGCTCGGCAATGTGGCGCATACCTGACACTGACAGCAAGAACGGAGAGCCGATAATTATCCCGCTAGGCGCAGAGGCCGTGCAGATATTTGAGGCGCGGAACCCGCAGAAAACAGGTTTTGTGTTTTCCGCATTGTCGGCAACTGGGCATATAACCCCACCCAAAAAACGCTGGCAGAATCTACTGCAACGCTGCGGCATTAATAATCTTCGTATCCATGACTTGCGCCGTTCGCTAGGGTCATGGCAGGCCATTACAGGTGCATCGCTGGTCATCATCGGCAAGTCACTAGGCCATAAGAGCGCAGATGCAACGATGATTTATGCTCGGCTCAACACCGACCCGGTGCGCGCCTCTGTAGGCGCTGCAACATCCGCCATGCTGCGAGCGGCAGGCGCAGAAAATTCCGCTAACGTGTTGCCGCTGCGAGCGGCCAAGTAATCAGTTTGCTGCACTTAGCCCGTCGGGGACGCATGGATAACTTGCCATGCTGGCGCGGCATCATATTCAATGGGATTCGTGAAAGGGGTGTGTAATGGTTGATGATTGGGAAGATCGAGTATCGGAAGATAAGGCAAAAGCAAGCCGAGTTATGGATGTATGGCGTTGGTGTGATGAACTAACCGTTATGCAAGCTGCATTATTAGCGAATGACTTAGACCCCAGCGTGAAATTTTGCTACGTAGAGTTTTGGGAGATTCACAAAAGACCCAGCGGTTACGAGGCAGCTAAACATGCAATTACGCGGGCATTAAAATCAGGCAAGATAAAGGGCGAGGTTATCCCAAAAACACACAGCGATGAATATGGGGTAGAAGGGGATGTGGATGCAACTACGTCAAACGTTGATGTTGAATCATTAAAAACATGGTTAGAGACAGAACGTGGGGTGCGCCCAGCCTTCTTTTTCCCGGCAGTTGAATCAAAAACAATTCCAGACTACATGAACCCTAAACACTCGCGTTATTCGCCAAAGCTGGCGGCGGCGGTGAGGGTGTGGCAAGCAATGGAAGATGAAAATCTGCTACGCGGGAAACCCGTCTTGTCAGCAATGACTGACTGGATGGAAACACGATATAAAGATTTGGAGTTAATCTGGAAGAGTAAGATCAATAAAACTGCGATTTCAGAGTGCGCGAAAATCGCCAACTGGAAAACCGAAGGTGGTGCTACAAAGACCCCGGAATAACAAACCCACCCACCCCACAAATCTCAACAAACACGGGGTTTGTGCCACACGCACCTAAACCACCCCCCCTCGTTATCTCTCAACCCTCCCCACCCCCTCGATAAAATCGGGGGGGTGTTTTCGTAACTCGCCCACCTATTTTTCTGTATCGAATGGTGCAATTATGCTCGCAGTTAAGCCCCCCGCTTAACTCCAATCAACACCGATTAGGAGAACATAAAATGAGTAAATCCGTTAACCCTATATTGCTGACAAGCGGTCTACTGAATGAAGTTCAGGCGGCGGCAATCCTGGACACAAGCGTCGGCACTCTGCAAGTTTGGCGATCGACTGGGCGCTATAAAATCCCGTTCATAAAAATTGGCCGCAATGTCCGCTACAAGCGCGCAGACCTCGAAGCATGGATTGAAAGCCGTACTCGCTCAACTGGCGCAACTGCTTGAGGCGAAACCATGATCACTATTGATCCGACAGTTTCAGGTGCTGAGCCTGCTAAAGACGGTAAAGGCGGCGAAGGCGGTGTTTTCCAGATAACCAATGCCGATTTTGTGGCGGCGGTGTTTACTGCCCTACCAGAAAGTGGGTTTGCTGCGGTGTGCTCGAAGAGTGGCGATCCTGGTTCGGGTGGATGGTTAGCCAGTCGCGCCGATCAAGGTGCGGACAAAATGGTCGCCACCAATAATAATTACCTCAGCTGTTCGAGCTTCTATCCCGGTGATGATGGCTCTTTTAAGGCGCGAAAAGCACAGTTTGCTGCTTGCCATTTCTTAATGCTGGACGACCTAGGTACCAAGGTGCCGCTGGAGCGATTGGCCGATTTCGAATTGTCCTGGCTGATCGAGACCAGTCCCGGAAATTTTCAAGGCGGAATCATTCTCGCTGAACCGGTGACCGATGGTGCGGTGGCCGTGCGATTGCTTAACGCCGTCATCGATTCGGGGCTATGCGATGCAGGTGCAACCGGACCATTAAGCCGCTGGGCACGTCTGCCGGTGGCAATCAACGGTAAACCAAAGTATGCAGACGAGGGTGGGGTGCCCTTTCAATGCCGTTTGATTGAATGGTGTCCTGATGCCCGCTACACGCCTGAAGAGATTGTGAGTCGTCTGCAATTGGAACTGGCGCCGGCTGGCCGCCCTAAGAAAACCACAAGACCATCTGCACGTGCGTCTTATGTAGACAGTGACTCTCATAGTAGCGGCAACGACACCGATGGTGTTCTAACACCCAAAGCAGCTGAAAACCCAGTCATCGCGGCTCTCAAGGCACGTGGTTTGTACAAGACACCGCTGGGGTCCGGTAAGCACGACATGACTTGCCCATGGATGTATGAGCATACCGATGGACTGGATACCGGCGCAGCCTACTTTGAACCAGACGAGTTTTATTCGGTGGGCGGTTTTTGCTGCCAACACTCGCATCGCGATAAATATCATATCAGCTCTTTGCTTGAATTCCTGGGTGTACATAACGCCGAGGCACGACACAAGCCGCTGATCCGTGTGGTTTCAGGTGATTTGCACCGCGTGGTGGATGCGGCAGAGAAGGAGCTGTCAAACCGTGGACGGTATTATCAGGCGGGGGGATTGATCGTCTCAGTTTCGACAGATCCAACCAGCGGCGATCCGTCCATTGTGCCGACCAGCGCACCGGCATTGACAAGAGAACTGTCGGTTGCGGCGACCTGGGAGAAAAAGGACGGGCGGACGGAAGACTGGGTGCGGTGCGATCCTCCGACGCGGCATGCGGCGATTCTTTACGATGCTCAGAGCTTTCGGTACCTGCGACCGTTGGCCGGGGTGGTGCGACAACCTTACTTTCGCGAGTCGGATGGAGAACTCATCACACAGGCAGGATACGATAAGACGTCTCAGCGTTTTGGCGTATTCGATGCAAAGAAGTTTGTTACCCCAGACCCGACACCCGCGGCAGCACGAGCGGCGTTAACCTTGCTGGAAGACTTACTCACTGAATTTCATTTCGTCTCCGCAACGGACAAGGCTGCTGCACTGTCGGCAATCTTTACCGCTGTAGTTCGCCCATCCTTACCGTATGCGCCCGGATTCCATATCCGCGCCCCGGTATTCGGCAGCGGGAAGACTTATCTATGCGAATTGATTGGCGCCTTTGCAGGTCCGGCCCATAACGCCAAGGTGAGTTATCCGACCACCTCGGAGGAAGCCACCAAGGTGATTCTAGCTTTGCTGTTGACTAGCCCGGCAGTCATTGAGTTCGATGACATGGATACCGATTGGATACCGCATGGCACCATCAAGAGGATGCTAACAGCGGAGCAAATCACTGATCGGATTCTAGGCGTTAGCAAGATTGCAACGGTGAGTACGCGCACCTTGTTTCTAGGTTCTGGAAATAACGTTGGCCCGATACGTGATCTGCTCAGACGCGTACTGACGATACACATAGATCCGCGCTGTGCGACACCCGCAACAATGACATACAAGGGCTTCCCAGTGGATAAGGTACGAAGCTGCCGTGGCGTTTATGTTGCGGCGGTGCAGACCATCATCCAGGCATGGCGTAGAGCCGGGATGGACCGCGCTGAAGTAGGCAGCATTGTCACCTTCAGCGGTGCCTGGTCTGACTATTGCCGATATCCATTGATGTGGTTGGGGCACCCCGATCCAGCAACGGCGCTACTGGATCAGGTCAGCCATGATCCGGATGGTGACGCGCTCAGTGGCTTGATGACCGAGTGGCGAGAGGTATTTGGATCGATCGCTACGACGGTGCGCAAAGCAGTTGAGACCGCTCATCGTAATAAGCCAAATCTGCTCGATGCCATGCGAGAGTTCCCGGTGGAAGAGCGGGGGGAAATCAATCGCTCGAAGCTGGGGTGGATATTGAAAAAGAACGCGAAACGGATTGTCGACGGTTTCGAGTTTCAGCAAGCAGAGGCAGATGGCCGCACAGCCTGGCGTGTATGCGCAGTCAAATCACCGCCTTTAACGCCTTTACCGCCTTTAATCCCCTCTGTTGAGAAAACTGTCATGTGGGTGGATACAGTGGTTGAGGTAGAAATATGAGCCCGATGGAAATCATCGAGCAGGCAACGGTGGAGGGTGTGACTCTCTCGTTCTCCCCTGCGGGCAAACTCACTGCGATCGGCGAGCAGACGGCTGTGGATAAATGGCTTCCGACAATCCGCGACAACAAACCAAGCATCCTGTACGAGATACACCGCGAATACAGACGCACACAGGTGCTGGCAAAACTGGAAGCTGAACCCAGCACACGCTATGCCGTAAATGTAGCGGACGCATCTACTGATCCTGTAATCGCGACCGTAGGCATTCGAGACGTGGCTACTTTCGAGATGGCAATACCACGGCACTCTTACGATGGCATGGTGCTGTTATTACTCATTGAAGAATATTATGAAGAAAAATATGCGACCACTTGAAAATGATTCCGCCGTAATTTCTTTCCTGGCGGGACGTGATCTAGGCGACGGCACTTGGCGAGACATGTCACCCCGGAAAGGACATCGTGTACACCCCCCATAGGGCAAAGCGGGAAGCTGGAAAGCGTCTGCCAGGAAAAAATTCCTTGTGACTTTTCCCCCGTAAACCGTGCTGTTAGCAGTATTACGATAAATCACTACATTCGAGGAAATAATATGTCAAAACGATCAGCAGCAAATTTAGCGACAGCATTACCCGCGCCACGAGATTCTAGACCTCAAGCACCGGAAAATTTTTCGCTTAGGGCCAAGGAGATCTGGATTGATATAACAAATGCAAAGCCTCACGATTGGTTCACAGCGGATAACGTTGCGCTGCTTCAGTCGCTTGTTCTTGCGATTGAGACTTTCGAACTGGTTAGCGTGGACATAGCAGTTGGTCGAGAAGAGTGCCGAGATATCAAGTTGATGAAAATTCTCTATGATCTACAAGCGCAACAAAGTGGGTTAATACAATCACTCGCAACAAAAATGCGGCTGACCCAACAAAGTCGCTACACGGCCATGACGGCAGCAACCGCTGCGAGCAAGGATTTGGGGAAACGGCCTTGGGAATAACTAGGTTAGCAAAAAAAATACAACCTTGGCAGACCAAAAATTGGAAATATCGACGACCTACCTCAACCAGGGTCGCTACTTCGATGAACCAGATGCTCCATTAATCCACGTTAGAAAGTTCGCTCCCTCATGATAACTATTGACCCAGAACTCCAGGCGCTTATCCCGCAACTCAGCACTGAAGAGTTCGAGCTACTAAAACAAAATTTGCTAACTGACGGCTGCCGCGACCCGCTGGTTTTGTGGAATAACACTATCGTTGACGGTCATAACCGCCATGAAATTTGTACTAAGTACGGGCTGGCATTTAATACCGTGGCAATTGAGTTTGAAGGTAAACCGCAGGCGCGTATCTGGATGCGCGCTAACCAAATTGGGCGGCGTAACCTCCCTATAGCGTGGAGAGTTGATTTGGCGTTGGGAGATAAAGTCGACTTGGCTGAAATAGGTGCGGCGAAGCGAAAGGATACAGAAGGGAGGCCAAGCAATACTGTCGTCAATATTGACAACAGTTATTTACCAAAGCATGACACTCGAGCCGAGATAGCCAAAGTTGCCGGAGTATCAACTGGCACCATCGCTATGGCTGAGCTAGTTAAGCGCAGCGATCCTGCGCTATGGGGGAGAGTAAAGGCTCAAGAAGTAACCATAAGCGCAGCCTACAAAATAGTTACCAAGCAACAAAAATCGCAAGAGCGGAAAAGTTACATATCTGAGCAGATGAAAACTGCTATATCAATTGGCGACCGTTATTCTCTACACAACGAATCTTTTGAGAAACTTAAAAACAGCGACATAAAGTTCGATTGGATCATTACAGATCCACCATATC
>CAIJLW010000138.1 GCA_903821685.1 uncultured Sphingomonadales bacterium
GTGACAAATCCACGGTGACCAGCGTCGCGATTGGTCGCTACGGGCAGAAATGTCAAGATATATGCCAGCGGCGCTGCCTTTAGCGCGGTATCAGCAGCCTGAATTTGTCGATCTGGCATTTGGCGCCGGTTCGTGCATGCACCATATCACGATCTACGCATAATTTGCCATCATAAGATCGCTCCATATATGCCCCAGCGTAAAATTCACGCGCAAGGCAGCCTTCGCTCAAATATGCGCGAATAAGAATACCGTCCCGCGTGAGCAACTCCAGCGTGCGATCCGGCCCCGGGCGCGAACCACCTAACCTGCCCAACCACAGGCATTTCCCGATCTTTTTCTCCTTATACTCGATCTTAGCCAATGACTGTCTTTGTGCCCCCACGGCAGCGGGCGGGGCGGCTTGACTGGGCAGCCTGATAACGACCCGTTGGTCAATGCGGACTTGATCAAAATCGGTCTTCAACCCAAATAAGGGCGTGAACGGGTTCTGCGCAGCGGTGACTTTAAAGTCCGCCAAAGCGCTCTGCGACAATGTTGTTAGTCCTAACGTAACGAAGATAAAGGCCATTAATGCGCGCAAGAAACATTCCGGTATCAAGTTGAAGTTCTATCAGCTTTGCTCGATAAGGTTTAACCTATCATGAATTGCATGCCAGACCCTTTGCAGACAATGGAAAATACCGTGCCAGATGTAAACATTTTATCGGAATTTAGGGCCATATTGGGGTCAAAGGGCTATTCAGACGAAAACGACGTCATTTCGCCTTGGCTAACTGACTGGCGTGGGCGTTTTACAGGATCGTCACCTGCCCTGCTTTCCCCGGCCAACACGCAAGAGGTTGCCGCGGTGATAAAGCTTGCGGCCAAACACAGAATTTCGCTGGTTCCGCAGGGCGGGAATAGCGGCATGGTCGCCGGCGCAACACCAGACAACAGCGGACAGCAGCTTATCCTCTCCCTGCGGCGGATGAACAGCATCACGGCGATTGACGCGGATGACGGCTTGGTGACGTGCGATGCTGGGGTAATTCTGCAGAATTTGCACGAGGCCGCAGCAAAAGTCGGCAGACGCTTCCCCTTGACCTTAGGTGGGAAGGGGTCGGCCACAATCGGTGGTCTTATTTCGACAAATGCTGGCGGGACCCAAGTTTTGCGGCACGGCACAATGCGTATGTTGGTGGCGGGACTTGAGGCGGTACTACCCGACGGATCCATCTATGATGCGATGGCACCGCTGAAAAAAGACAACCGCGGATATGATTTGAAACAGCTACTGATTGGCGCGGAGGGCACTATTGGCGTTGTGACGAAAGCCGTTCTGCACACTGTCCCTTCGTTGTTGGATCGCTGCGTCGTGTGGGCAGGTATCGACAGCCCAGCCCAAGCTTATGAATTACTGCTGTTCATGCAGCGGCATGGCCGTGAGCGGCTTGAAGGGTTCGAGATACTGCCCGACCGCGCGTTGAACACTGTTACTACCCACATCGCCGGCACACGCGCGCCGCTCGAAACGCAGCACCGCTGGCATGCGTTGATGGAGTTTGTTCAGGATGACGCCGCACAGTCGTCACCCCGCGAATTGGCGATGCAGCTGCTAGAGCAGGCCATGAGCGCCAATCTGCTCGGCAACGCGACCATAGCAAGCAGCGACACACAAGCCGAAGCATTCTGGAAAATCCGCGACACTATTGCCGAGGCCGAACGTGCTGCGGGGCCAGCGCTGCAACATGATATCAGCGTGCCCGTGGCGGCTATGGCGCGGTTTATTGAGGATGAAGCCCCACCGATTGAAGCCGCGTATCCGGGCACAAAAACATTAGCCTTTGGACATTTGGGCGACGGCAACATCCATTTCCACGTCAAGGCGCCCGACGGCGTCGATATAGTCAATTGGTATGCGGGTGACGGTAAAGCTATCACGTCGCACGTCTACGACCGGGTCCGCGCATATGGCGGATCACTCTCGGCTGAACATGGTATTGGGCAGGCAAAGATAGCCGAGTTTGAACGATTAGCAGAGCCAGCCCGGCTGGCGGCCTTACGTGCAATTAAAAATGCATTTGATCCGCTCGGCATTATGAACCCAGGTAAGCTTGTTCCACTTGCCTAACGGCCGCTGTCCGCCTAAAGCGCCGCATCGAATTTTCGTCACATAATCAAGCACTGGAGTTACATATGGCCACCGCACCCCAAGCCGCCAACTTGCCACTTTTGTACAACGACCTGATCCCGCTTAACAGCAACGATCACGTGACCTGGAAATCGCGTATGCTTGAAAACGCGAAATTCATGGATGGACAACATGCTATTCCGTTGACGATTGAGGAATTCGTTCCCGCATCGCGCAACTATCCGATCATTTTTTCCGCGACGGATAATCCCGTGCCGCTGATCCTCATGGGCATGAATGAAGGCGTGAACACCTTCATGAACGAAGATGGGCAGTTTGACCGTCCCGTATATATCCCTGCATATATCCGTCGCTATCCCTTCCTGCTTGCAAAACTGCGTCCTGATACAGACGAGTTGTCCTTGTGCTTTGACCCAACGTCTGGAGCAGTGGGTGAATTCGACGAAGGCACACCAATGTTCGAAGACGGCAAGCCAAGCGAGAACACGCAAGCCATTTTGAAGTTCTGTGAAGACTTTGAAAATGCCGGCGCGCAAACGCATGCCTTTGTTGAAGAACTGATAAAACTCGACCTTCTCATGGATG
Organism: uncultured Sphingomonadales bacterium; assembly: GCA_903821685.1. GTDB lineage: Bacteria > Pseudomonadota > Alphaproteobacteria > Sphingomonadales > Sphingomonadaceae > Sphingorhabdus_B > Sphingorhabdus_B communis. The sequence continues at coordinate 2,720 of CAIJLW010000138.1, forward strand.
GCGAAGTGGCCATCCAACAAGAGGGCCAAGAGCAGCCCTTTATATATCGCGGCTTCAAAATGATTGACGAGACAAAGTTGCGCGATCTGCGCGGTGACACTGTCCGCAAGTTAAACCAGAATGGTATCTTGGCACTGATCCACGCGCATTTATTCTCGCTGCAATTAATGCGGGAAATATTTGCAGTTCAGGTTGCACAGGGTAAGGTACCCCAAGTGACGGAATTGCCTTCGAACTGATTTCGATTGCTTCTTACGTGCCGTCACCCCCTCTTCAGGAGTGACGGCATGGGCAAATATAGTAAAATCGCGATCCTATTTCATTGGGCGATAGCCCTATTGATTGGCGCCAACATCCTGTTGGCAAATCTGGCGGAAGATCTGCCTAA
>CAIJLW010000139.1 GCA_903821685.1 uncultured Sphingomonadales bacterium
ATACGCGATATTTGCGCCTTTCGGCCGTGGCGCCTGTTGTGGGCGGGGTCCGGGACCACCGCCGGGGCGTGCCCCGCCGCCACCAAACAGGCCATCGAAAATATCGCCCAAGTCAATTCCGCCGCTGCCGAAGTCGAAATTGCCACCATTTGGGCCGCCTTGGCTGTGGCCGCCACCACCAAACGGGTTGCCAGCAAAACGTGGCTGCCCATTTTCGTCAATCTCACCGCGATCATATTGGCCGCGTTTTTTGGCATCAGACAAAAGGTCATAGGCTTGCGTGACTTCGCTAAACCGATCCGACGCTTTCGGATTGTCCTTGTTCTTGTCGGGGTGCAATTCCTTTGCCAGCTTGCGATAGGCGATCTTAATCGCCTTTTCGTCCGCCCCTTTGGACACGCCTAATATGGAATACGGATCTGCCATTCTTGTCCCTGTTACTCTGCCTACCCGTCTTACATTGGTATTACAGTGCCGGGAGTCAACTTGGAACCACGGCATTATCGGGTTTTTCACCCTTTAACTGGCGTAGCAGAAGATAAAGCAGCAGGCCAATCGGCCCTGCCATCAGGGTAAAGAACAATATCGGAATCTGAAACCAACGGGATATTTTGTGCGCGTCTGCGTTGCGCGCGATCCAGATGCCGACGAACAAATCGAACGCCAAATAATGGATCCAGCCGATGGTCGCACCGCCGGGGGAATCAAAAAGCGCCATAACGCCTGCCAAGCTGGTTAAATCTGCAGCCGGGCGACCAGTGGGTCCACCATCCGAAATCAGACCTGCCATCAACGGAATAATAAGGCCCGCATATAGGCATGCGAGCAAGACCGAGCCTGCAAAAAACACAATCGGCACCACAATCTCGCGTTTCGGCGCAAGCGCCAAAATCACCCAGCCAAGCAAAGCCCATGCATTGGCGAACCCAAATATCATGTCCCAGTTCATTTTATCGTCTAGCCCCTTTTAACCCGCATCAGTCTAGCCTATCGGTGGATTATGGAAAGACCTGATCCCTTTAGCCTGTTCGATACATGGTTTGCCGAAGCGCGAACCACCGAACTAAATGACTCCAACGCGATGGCATTGGCGACCACGGGCGCCGATGGCCAGCCTTCGGTGCGCATGGTGTTGTTGAAGGGGCATGGCCGCGACCTCGGCACGCATGGCGGGTTCGTATTCTACACCAATTTCGAAAGCCGAAAGGCCATGCAATTGTCCGACAATGCGCATGTTGCCTTGCTGTTTCACTGGAAATCGCTGCGCCGGCAAATTCGTATTGAAGGTGCGGCCAACCCCGTCGACGATGCCACAGCCGACGCGTATTTTGCGACGCGTTCCCGCAATTCGCAGCTTGGCGCATGGGCATCCGACCAGTCCCGCCCCCTTGCGGACCGCGCGACGTTTGAAGCGCGTTTCGCCGAAGTGGAGGCCCGCTTTGATGGTCAGGACGTCCCCCGCCCGCCGCATTGGTCCGGCTGGATGGTGAGCCCGGAACGGATCGAATTCTGGCAAGACCGCGAATTTCGCTTACACGAACGCTGGCTATATCAACGCAATGGCGACGGCTGGACAACTGGCATGCTGTACCCATGATGTTAAAGCTATGAGCCTTGCGCATAATCACCATCACCATGCACATAGTGACCTGACCAACCGCGCAGCCATTGCCAGCGTCAGTATGGCCCTGTTCCTGCTGGCACTCAAAATCTTTGCAGCTGCCGAAACAGGCTCAGTCGCCTTATTGGCTTCCTTGGCAGACACAGGCTTTGACGTTCTGGCATCGGTACTGACATTATTCAGCGTCCGTTATGCTGCGATGCCCGCTGATGATGACCACCGGTTCGGCCATGGCAAGGCAGAGGCGCTGTCTGCGCTGTTTCAAGTCATATTGATCACCGTATCGGCCATATTGATCGCATGGCGCGCCATTGTGCGCTTGGGTGAGCAGGAGCAGACCGCGTATCCCGAATATGGCATTGGCGTTTCGGTCATTGCCATCGTGGCCACACTGGGTTTGCTTGCCTATCAGCGGCATGTGGTCCGCAAAACAGGATCGGTCGCTATTCAGGCGGATCATGTGCATTATCAAAGCGACCTGTTGCTCAACATCGCGGTGATCATCGCGATTGTGCTTGATACCATGTTGAATGTGCGGGGAGCCGACCCATTATTCGGGATTGCGATTGCGGGATGGCTATCATGGGGCGCCTATCGCGCGGCGCGAATAGCGCTGGACCAATTGCTGGACCGCGAATGGCCGGAAGAAAAAAGGCAGCGCTTCATTGAGGTCGCACTGCGCCATCCTGAATTGCGCGGCATTCACGATATGCGCACCCGTTCCAGCGGCGCACATGATTTCTGCCAATTTCATGTCTGGGTTGACCCGAATATGACCGTAGCTGCGGCGCACCACATCATGGATGAGGTGGAGCAAGCATTGATGGACGCATTTCCCGGCGTGGAAGTGCTCATTCACCCTGATCCCGAAGGTCATAAAGACGAAATGGGATATTTGCCTTCGGAAACTATCGAGCATCATGACCATACGCATGACTGACCTGCTCTATTTTCACGTCGACGCGTTTGCGGACCGTCCCTTCACCGGCAATCAGGCCGCAGTCATGCCGCTTGCGCAGTGGCTTGATGACGATGTGCTTCAGGCGATTGCCGAAGAAAATAACTTCGCCGAGACCGCATTTTATGTGCCGGATCAAACTGGCGCAGCGGATTATGAACTACGCTGGTTTACGCCTGAGGTAGAAATTCGCCTGTGCGGTCATGCAACATTGGCAAGCGGGCATATCATCCTCAGCCAAAATCCTGCTCTTGACCGCGTGACCCTGCGCACACGCAAGGCGGGCATATTAGAGGTGCGACGCGAAGGTGATGGATATGCCGTGGCGTTACCCGCCATTCCGACCGAGCAGGTAAACAATCCCGAAATGATGGCAGCGATGAGCGGCAAGCCGTTGTCGATGCGTAGCAACCCCGACAGCTACAATATGTTCGTATATGCCACAGCGGCGGAAATATTGGCGCTCAAACCCGATATGAAGGCGCTCGCGACGCTCGGCGATGATAGCTTTACCGCCACGGCGCGCGGAGAAGATACCGACATCGTCAGCAGAGTCTTCGTCCCGGGTGCAGGTGTTGACGAAGATAGCGTCACCGGCAGCGCGCACGCCGTCATTGCGCCTTATTGGGCGTCGGTGCTCGGCCGCGATCATTTCACCGCGTATCAGGCTTCGGCGCGCGGTGGATATTTGGGCTGCCAATTGGACGGCGACAGAGTTTGGTTGTCAGGCCATTGTTTTACGGTAGTAAAGGGTGTGTTCAGCTTGCGCTGACCATCAACGACATTCTATTGTTCAAAGGATCATTCATGCTGAAGTCATTCGCCGTTTTGTCGGCACTCCTGCTTTCACCCGCCGTAATGGCGCAAGATGCCCCACCGCCACCGCCAAGCGGCGGCACGCCACAACCCGAACAGATTGTCGCATTCATGGACGCCAATAAGGACGGCTTCATCGCAAAAGACGAAGCACAAGGGCCATTGGTTCAGTATTTCGCAGTTATTGACGCGGACAAGGACGACAAGATTTCTGTGGAAGAATTGAAAACCGCCATGGCCGCAATGCGTCCGCCAGAACCTGCGCAATAACAGCGTCATAAACGCTTAAGACGCGCGGGACGCCAACTGGCCTCCCGCGCGTTTCTATTTTAGGCCACAATTGCCTTGCGGATAACGCCTGGATTCGCAGGCGGCTCACCCTTTGGCAAAGCATCAACATGCTCCATGCCGCTGATCACTTGGCCCCATACTGTGTACTGGCGGTCCAAAAAGCTTGCATCGTCAAAGCAGATGAAAAACTGGCTGTTGGCGGTGTTCGGATCATTCGTCCGCGCCATGGAGCATACGCCGCGCACATGTGGCTCAGCATTGAATTCCTGCTTCAGATTTGGCTTGGACGATCCGCCCATGCCCGTTCCATTGGGGCAACCGCCCTGCGCCATAAAACCAGGAATAACGCGGTGGAACTTCACGCCGTCATAAAAACCTTCGCCGGCAAGTTCCGTGATTCGGGCAACATGGTTTGGTGCCAAATCAGGACGCAGCTTGATGACAACGTCGCCGCTGTCGAGTGAAAGGGTAAGTGTTTCATCGGCCATTTTGATGTTCCTTCAGGCGTTGGGAATAGATGACGGTTGCCCTAGTGGATGCATCGCATCGGTGCAAAGCCAAAATCATTGCATTTTGACGCTGCCTGCGTAGGAGGGGCCATTGTTTACATCATGGTTCCAAATTGAAAATCGGGAGGCCCGCACATGACCAGCGACATCGCCAGCCCGATCATCATTGACACCGAAATTGTTGAAACTCTGGATGAGGACAACCGCCTCACCCGCGACTATGTCGACCGCGTTCTCGATGCTGTTGAAGACGGAAACCTAAACGAAGTACGCCGGTTGGTGGAGCCGCTCCACGAAGCCGACATTGCCGACCTTCTCGAACTGACACCATCCGAAAGGCGCGGCGAACTTGCCATAAGCCTTGGCGACTTGATGAGCGCCGAAGTGCTGGCCGAGGTCAATGATTATGTCCGTGAGGATATTATTGATGCTCTACCTGCCGCACAGGTTGCTGGGCTCGCAGGGCAACTGGATTCCGATGATGCTGTTGCGATTATCGAGGATATGGAGGCTGAGGACCAGCAAGCGGTGCTTGCCGAACTCGACCCAGAAGACCGCGCGGTCATTGAAGACGCGCTTTCATATCCCGACGAATCGGCTGGTCGAATCATGCAGCGCGAATTGGTCGCGGTGCCCGAGCATATGACTGTTGGTCAGCTTATCGATTATCTGCGTGATCATCAGGATCTGACCACCGAATTCTGGGAAGTCTTCGTCGTCGACCCGCAGCATAAACCCGTTGGCACATGCAAGCTAAGTTGGATCATGCGCAGTGAGCGCAAAGTTCCGGTCAGCGACATCATGATGCACGAGCAGACCCTGATCCCTGTCGACATGGATCAGGAAGAAGTCGCCTTGCGCTTCCAGAAATATGCCCTGATTTCAGCCGCCGTTGTCGATGCTTCTGGCCGGTTGGTCGGTGTTATCACCGCCGATGATATCGTCCACATCATTCAGGAAGAAGCGGACGAAGATATTCTCCGCCTGTCCGGCGCTGGCGATGGCGATATCAACGAGCCGATAGCCGACAGTTACAAAGCGCGCGTGCGGTGGTTGATCGCCAATCTGGGGACCGCCTTGGTTGCATCAAGCGTGATTAGCTTCTTCGGTGCCGCCATCGAACACATGGTCGCACTCGCCGTGCTGATGCCCATTGTTGCCGGCGTTGGCGGCAATGCAGGTACGCAGACTTTAGCCGTTACGGTCCGTGCGATTGCGACGAACCAACTGACCGATTCGAATACCCGCCGCGCAATCAAGCGCGAAATGGCCATTGCGTTCATGAACGGCGCAACAATAGCTGCGCTTGCAGGGATTGGCGTGACGTTGTGGTTTCAGAATTTTCATCTGGGCTTCGTCATTGCAGCGGCCATGCAGTGTAACATCCTGCTCGCCGGATTTGCCGGGGTTTTCATTCCGGTAATGCTCGATAGATTCGACCAAGACCCCGCCGTTGCCAGTTCTGTTTTCGTAACGATGATCACGGACTCAATGGGCTTCCTCATTTTTCTTAGCCTTGCGGTATTCAGCGGCCTTGTCGGTTAAACACGTGGTTCCCAGATACAACCTATGCCACTGAACATGACCAAAATCGCCTTTGGCGCAGAAAGCCCAAAGCATTTGCGCGAACGCCTTGCGGCTTATGCCCAAGACGGCGAAGTGCGGATTACCACCCGCTATTTGCCCAAACGCGTCGCAGAAATGGCGGGTGGTTCACTCTATTGGATTCACACGCACACGATTATAGGCAGAAGCCCGATTATTGGATTTATGGAAAATGGCGCTGGTCGGCATTGGATCCGCATTGAACCGCGCCTCATCGCGGTCCGCTCAACGCCCAAGCGCGCGCATCAAGGTTGGCGCTATCTCGAAGAAGCCAATGCCCCGCCCGATCTTGATTCCATCGAAACCGATGGCCGCGACGAAATGTCGCCAAAGATGCTGAATGAGTTAATGAAAATGGGCCTGGTCTAGGGTCAGACGCTAGGCCGCCGCCCGCTTGGTCAGTACCTTGTTAATCACATCGGCAAATGTCTCGGCACTTTGCGCACCGGGCACCATATATTTCTGATCAAAAATGATTGCAGGAACGCCCGTGATATTCTGGTCAGTCCAATGCTCCATTTCAGCCCGCACGGTTTCGGTAAGTGCAGCATCATTGATCCATGCCAAAGCCACGGCGCGGTCCATGCCTTGCGCCTCGGCAATATCGCACAAGACTTCGGTGTCGCTCACATCGCGGCGGTCCTGAAAATAGGCAGTGAACAAAGCCATTTTCAGCGAAGTTTGTGCGCGCCATCCGCGCTCGCTACCAAAGATGGTCAGCAATTTGTGCGCGTTGAACGTGTTATAGATGCGCATGCCTTCGCCATAATTGAACGCAAAACCGACGCTATCCCCAATGTCGGATAGCCTTTGCCGGTTAGCGTGGCTTTGTTCGGGCGTGCTGCCATATTTGCGCGCGATATGCTCTGCGGTATCTTCGCCTTCTGGCGGCATGTGGGGGTTCAGTTGAAACGGGTGCCAGTGCGTTTCGGCGGCAATGTCTTGGTCAACGAGCGTGAGAGCCTGCTCAACTTGCTTCAGGCCAATGATGCACCATGGGCATACCACGTCCGAAACGATATCGATGCGCAACGGAACGGCGGCGGCCATTACTGATTTACCCAATGCCGCAACAGGCTGTGCGCAATGGCGAAAGGCGGCGGCGCGTTAAAGCGACGGTCGGTCTCGCCCTTCAGAGCAGCGATGGCCTCATCCTTGGTTACCCACATCGCGTCCTCAATCTCGGTCGTATCGAGCGTGAGTTCATCCCCAAGCGCATCGGCCGTGCACGCAATCATCAATTGCGATCCGCCAAAGGGCCATGGCTGGCTGGTGATATAACGGACTGCACCGCAAGTGACCCCCGCTTCCTCATGTATTTCGCGACGGACCGCCTCTTCAATGCATTCACCGGGTTCCAGAAAGCCCGCCAGCGCCGAATAATTACCCGGCGGGAAACGCGACTGCCGCCCGACCAATGCCTTGCCTTCAAATTCAGCCAGCATGATGACGACAGGGTCAGTGCGCGGAAAATGTTCCTTTTGGCAATTGCCGCATTTGCGGCCCCAGCCGGCGCGGAACAATATTGTCGCCTCGCCGCAGCGTCCGCAGAAACGATGCCCATTATGCCATTCGATAAGGCTGCGTGCCGTGCCGTAAATCGCAGCGTCTTCGGCTGGTAGCATTGATAATGCCCGCCAAATGGCCGGTGAACGAAACGCGTCACCCGTAGCATCCGCAACGGCCACGAAATGCGGTTTGCCGTCGGCAAGGCCAAGCAGGATCAGTTCTTCCGACCCCTCAAGCTCGGCAAAAGAATGCCAATGCAGGCCACCTGCATCGCTGACCCTTGGATCAAGCCCGTCAAGCCCCAGCACCCGCGCGCGCAAGTCACCCAGTAGCGCGCCATAGGCTTCTGCATCGTTGCGGACGCGGTCAGCGCGATCGAGCGGCGAGCCCGTAAAACCAGGAGCCATCATCGGATCAGGCTGGCCGACCTAGGTCTTGAAGGACCCATTTGGCAAAGTTTTCGGGGAATGGGTAAACGTTGCTTGGCATATATTGCGCCATCATGACCGCGCGCAATTTGCGTTTTGGATCAACAAAGGCGACTGTACCTGCCGCACCGCCCCAGCCAAAAACCCCGTCGTTCGCGCCCTTGCCCACCCGGCCGCCAGCACCAAAGCCTGCGCCATCGGCAAAAGTACCGGCGGTAGAGACAGCAGGCGGCAACAAGTCGGACATGGCCAGCTTTGCTGTTGCGGTTGACATGATGCGCACACCGTCCAGCTCGCCATAATTGGCAAGCATGTTCAGGAAACGATCATAATCGCGCGCCGAAGTGACAAGGCCAGCGCCGCCAAAGGCGAAAGCTGGCTTGTCGAGGTAAATGCTCGTCGCTGCAGGATCGATTGGGAACAACATCCCGTTCACGGGCGCATAGTTCGACACAAAGCGTTTGGTTTCCGACGCTGGAACCTGAAAATAACTGCTGTTCATTTTCAGCGGTTCAAAGATGCGGGTCTTCAGGAACGCCTCAAAATCCATTCCGCTGGCGACCTCAATTACGCGGCCAAGCAGATCGAGCGAGATCGAATAGCTCCATTTCGTTCCTGGCTCGGCAATCAAAGGCTGCTTCGCCAAACGTTCGGAGAATGTTTTAAGGTCTGGGGTCGGTTTACTCGCTGGCTGACCAGGAATGGGAAAGCGACTTATGATTCCGGGGGTAATGCCATTATCGAGATAGGCCTGCAGCAATGGTCCCTTGGTGACGATCGAATATCCAAGTCCCGCTGTGTGCGTCAGCAGGTGGCGCACGGTAATCTGGGTCTTCGCGGGGACTGCATCCAGATTTTTTTCAGGGTCGGTAAGAACCGTCATATTGGCAAATTCTGGCAAGAAATCGGCAATTGGTTGGTCTAGCTTCATCTTGCCTTCGCCGACCAAAATCATCGCGGCGATGCCCGTAATTGGCTTGGTCATCGAGTAAACGCGCCACAAGGTATCAATATCAACAGGCGTTTTCTCACCCAGCCCTTGCGTTCCTACAGCTACCAAATCCGGCATTCCGGCTGCGCGGCCGATGGTGGCGAGAATACCGGGGAGCTTACCCGAAGAGACATAGCTTTCAAACTGTGTCCGGATAGTGGGATATAGATCGGCCGTACCTGCCCAAAGGCGCGCAGGCGCGAATGCGCCGATAGCGCCAGCCGCCGCCAGTTGACCACCCCACGATAAAAACCCGCGCCGGCCAATCATCGCCTGACCACTATCTTGCACGCTCATATTCTCTCTCCTGCGTTCATTGCCGCTTCTGTTGCTTTTCTGAATACGGTTGGCAGGCCAGCCTTGTCGAGCGATTTTAACGGCCACCATTCGCCCTCACCCGGGTCAGCCGCCCCTGCTGGCCATGCCGTAACGGCAATATCGAGAAGAAGCGAAAAATGGGTAAAAACATGCGACACTTGCACCGGCAATCGCCGCCATGCCGCCGGCGCAGGAGGCGTGGAATGGCCATCCAAACGCGCCGTCCATTGATCGTCAGGCAGTGCCCGCATGCCTGCCAGCAGTCCCTTGTCCGCTCGGCGGGTGAGCCAAACATGATCGCCCCGCTGAATCCAGTAGACGCTGCCGGTCCGCTGCGGCTTTGCCGCCTTCGGCGTTTTTGCAGGGTAAACTTCCGGATTGCCCAGACGCATGCCCTCGCAGGCAAAGGCAACGGGGCAAACAAGACAAGACGGCGCGCGCACCGAACACATGCCCGCGCCCAAATCCATCATGGCCTGAGCAAAATCCCCCGCGCGGCGATCGGGCGTAATGCTATCGGTCGCCGCACGGATCTGTGGTTTCGACTGTGGCAATGGGGTGGAAATTGCAAATAACCGCGACACGACGCGTTCGACATTGGCATCAACGACCACTGCCCTTTGCCCAAACGCTATCGCGGTAATAGCGGCGGCGGTATAGGGGCCCACACCCGGCAACTTTAGCAACTCCGCCTCGGTTTCCGGTAAACGACCTCCATGCTCCGTCACTACTACCCGCGCGCATTTGAGCAAATTGCGTGCACGGGCATAATAACCAAGGCCTGCCCATGCCGCCATGACATCGGCGTCCGCTGCCGCAGCAAGAGCCGCAAAGCTCGGCCAGATGTGCGTGAACTTTTGGAAATAGGAACCAACCGCTGCAACCGTTGTTTGCTGCAGCATGATTTCCGACAGCCAGACATGATAGGGGTTGGTAAAACCCGCACCCGGCGGCGTGCGCCATGGGAGCGTGCGGGCATGCGCGTCATAATGTGCCAGCAACTGCCGGGCGATATCCCCAGAATAATATTCGGATTGTTGGACGTCTGCCATTCAAAATGGCATGGATGAGGCAATGGATAAAGGCAAGTCAGCAACACCGCCAAAAGGCACCAAAAAGGCACTGACGCCCAAAACATTTCAGCGTCCGCGCGGTGGAGAGGCACGCGCCGTATCCGCGCTCATGCCCGATATTGGTCGTGCGGCATTTCGCCGGTTCGGTTTTGTGCAAAGCTCGGTCGTTAGCCGCTGGGATGAAATTGTTGGCGCGCGCTATGCCGCTGTATCCGCGCCAGAAGCCATCCGTTTTCCGGTGGGCAAGAAATCCGACGGTACACTTGAACTGACCGTAGAAGGTGCGCACGCCACCATGATCCAGCATGTCCTTCCGGAAATCATGGACCGGGTGAACCGTTTTTTCGGCTATGGCGCAGTCGCTCGCGTCAAGGTTCGGCAAGGCCCCGTGTCCAAACCGAAGCCTCGGCAGCCATCACCTCCACCCATGCTGAAACCTGTACCCATGGAGCTAGGCGAATCCTTGCGTGAAATTGGCGACCCAGAGCTGTTTGCCGTTCTGGAAAGCCTTGCAAAAAGCCTTGCCAAAGGCGGCGAGTAATACCAGATGCGCAAGATAGTTTTTCAAGACTGAGGCTCACAGTTATGTTGCCGTTAAAAAAATACCTGGCTGCTGCTTTCATAAGCGTGACAGCAATCTCGGCCGGGCTGCTCGCCGCGCCTGCACCTAATAAATGGCTGTCGACCGTCGCGGTAACGGCCAAAGGCGCCCATGTTCTCGGCAACCCTGCCGCCCCGAAAAAGGTGGTGGAGTATCTCAGCTACACCTGCGGGCATTGTGCAGATTTTGAAGCCAATGAATCGCCAGCATTCAAGGCACAATTTGTATCGACCGGTAAGGCCAGCCTTGAAATCCGCAACATGGTGCTAAACCCTGTTGACCTGACTGCCGCCGTGCTTGCGCGATGCGGCGGAAAGGGCAAGTTTTTTGGAAACCATAAGCAGCTCTTATCCACGCAATCTGTATGGCTTGGCAAAACCAAAAATATCAGTGCAGCCACACAAGCAAAACTGAAGGCCCAAGATTTTTCTGGGTTCATGATTGGGACCTTTGATGAAATCGGTCTTGGTCCCATCATGCAACAGCGCGGGATCACGCCAGCACAAGCGAAGGCTTGCTTAGCGGATAAGGCTGCGTTCAATGCAGTCGTGGGCATGACTGACGCTGGAGCTAAGCTTGGTGTGCGCGGCACTCCGTCATTCCTCATCAACGGCGTTTTGCAAGATCATGTGCACAGTGCTGCCGAACTGGCGGCTCTCTTAAAATAAACCAACATCCCAGACTGAAGGATTTCCTATGCGCATTAAGACATTCATCATCACAACTGCTGCCGCATTTGCACTGGCAGCCTGCGGCAGCAGCGACACCGCAGGCCCGCCAAAGGGTGAACCCATTGCTAAGGTCGCATCGCCTGCTGGCAAGGCGTGGATCGACGTGGTGTCCAAAACCGAATTTGGCGGCTATCAAATGGGCAATCCAAGCGCGAAATTGAAGCTTATCGAATATGGCGCCATCAGCTGTCCAGGCTGCGCACAATTCTCGGTGCAATCGACCGAAGAACTTAACAAGATCGTTAATGATGGCACTGTGTCCTTTGAATATCGCCCATTCCTCGTGCATGGCATTCAGGACATTCCTGGCTTCCTTCTGGCGCAATGCAGTGGCCCCGAGGCATTCTTTCCGCTGACAGAACAGCTATACGCTGAACAGGCAATCTGGCTTGGCAAACTCAGCACCGTGACGGAGGCAGATCAGCAGGCGATGCAGAAAATGGCGCCTGAGCAGATTGCAACCTTGCTTGGCACCAAGATGGGCCTGATTGAATTTGTGAAGTCACGCGGTATCAGCGAAGACCAAGCCAAATCATGCCTGTCGGATAAAGCTGCGATTGATAATCTCATCAAAATGACAGAGCGTGGCACCAAGGATGATGGCATATCGGGTACGCCTTCGTTCCTGTTGAACGGCGCGAAGCTTGACGGTGGTGCTTGGAACCAGATCAAGGGCAAGCTGGTCGAGGCCGGCGCACGCTAAATATGGCTCGGGGGGGGCATAACAGCACCACAACCGCAATGGAGACAGCCCGTTGCGGATAAAGAAGCTGAAACTCGTCGGCTTCAAAAGCTTTGTTGAGCCCGCTGAACTCAGGATTGAGAGCGGGCTCACGGGTATTGTTGGCCCCAATGGTTGCGGCAAATCCAACTTGCTTGAGGCCATTCGCTGGGTAATGGGCGAAAGCAGCGCCAAGTCAATGCGTGGCGCGGGCATGGAAGATGTGATCTTTGCCGGAACCGCGTCGCGTCCACCCCGCGATTTCGCTGAAGTAACCATATTGGCCGAGCGCAGCGACGAAGGCGCCGACGACGATGCCGATGAAGAGTTGGAAGTCACCCGCCGGATCGAGCGTGGGGCAGGCTCCGCCTATCGATCAAATGGCCGCGATGTCCGCGCGAAGGATGTTGCGCTTATTTTTGCCGATGCTGCAACCGGCGCACATTCGCCCGCACTGGTGAGCCAAGGCCGCATTGGCGCAATAATCTCCGCCAAGCCGCAGGAACGCCGCCAAATGCTTGAGGAAGCGGCGGGCATCTCTGGTCTGCACGTGCGCCGGAAGGATGCCGAACAAAAGCTGCGCGCCGCCGAGACCAATCTGACACGGCTGGCAACTATTCTTGCGGACATGGATGCGCGGGCCGGCCAATTACGCCGTCAGGCCAAGCAAGCCGAACGCTATCGCACGCTGACCAAAGACATTCTTCAGGCCGAGGCCCGTTTAATCTTTGTACGCTGGCGTGAGGCGAAAGCAGCGGCCGATATCGCCCGCGCTGAAGCAAATACTGCTTCCGGTGCCGTCGAAGACGCAGCGGTTGCGCAGCGCGTCCTGACGGACAAGCAGCAAGACGCGGTTCAGCAACTCGCCGACGCCCGCGCGGTCGCGATGGCTGCGCGCGATGCCGCCAACGACCTTTCAAACAGGCTTGTGCAGTTGACGGGCGAGCACGAACGCATAATTCAGCGCCAATCCGACCTAGCAGCTCAAGCGGCGCGCATGGCCGAAGATGGTGCGCGCGAAGGCAAGTTGACGCATGATGCGGCGGATGCGCTCACGCGGTTACAGGCGGAAAGCGTAACGCTTGCAGACCAGATTAAGGCGCAGGAGGAGGAGCGCCCCGCGTTGTTGCGCACTGCAGAAAATGCCGAGCGGCAGGCGCGTGAAAGCGAGATTGCTCTGGCCAATGCGTCCGCCGAGCAAGCGCGCGCCGATGCCGAATCGCGCGTGGCAAATGCCGCGTTGGCGGCGGCGACAACGCGCGTTCAACGGGCAGAGCAAGCCTGCGAGCGCATCTGCGCCGAACGCGACGTTTTGGGAGATGAGACCGCATATACCGCCGCCAAAAGCGACGCCAATGCCAGCGTCGAAGCATTGCAGAAGCAATTGCAGAATGACGTTGCTACACATGACACCGCCGACGCTCGTCGGACCGAGTTGATATCTGCCCGCGACGTCGCCCAAATAGCCATCGCGAGCGCCAAGGCCGAACTCGCCGCGTTGCTAACTGAACAGAGCGCGTTGCAGCGCTCCTTGACCAAGGGCCAAGGCGACAAGGCCATTGACCGCATTACGGTCAAGCCCGGCTATGAACGCGCTTTGGCTGCGGCGTTGGGCGACGATGCAGATGCAAGCATTGGCGGAGAAACGGGGCGCCGCTGGCTTGGCGGGACCGCACCCATGAGCAAGCTGGCCAATGATGCGCTGATCCAATTTGTGGATGCACCGCCAGAACTGGCCGCGCGGCTGTCAATGGTTCGTGTCGTGGAAACGGACGATGGCAAAGCGCTTGCATCTGGCGAACGCGTGGTAACGTTGGCCGGAAAACTGCGACGTTGGGATGGCTTTGCGACCGATGGTGATGGTGCCACAATCGCAGAGCAATTGGTCCGCACCAACCGCCTTGCGGAACTCGATTTGCTGATCATGCCTGCGCAAGGCGCACTGGATGCACAGGCGCAAAGCCTGTTGCAGATGACGGATAAGATTGAAACTGCGCAGGACACGGTCCGCTCGGCAGCGGCGGCGCGTGTAGTGACTGAGGGGAAATTGCGGCAAGCACTGCGCGCCGTCGATCAAGCCGAAGATGCGTTGACGCGACTGAAATCGGCAAAGGCCGCGCTTGGCGACAGAATGGCCGCAGCCGAGCAAGATTTGGCCGAGGCGCAAGCGGAGCGCAAAGCAGCCGAGACAGCACGCAACGCCCTGCCCGACGGGTCCCATCATGCGGACCTCGTGCAAAGCCTTGCCACCGCGCATGAGGCAACCCGCGATTTAATGGCCCGCAATCAGGCAGACCTGTCCGCGCTGGAACAACGCATCGCGCAAAACCGCGAACGGCGTGCCGTGACGATGGCCGAAATTCGCAGCTGGCAGGAACGCGCCGGCGAAGCCGAACGCCGGATTGCTGAAATGAACACACGCAGCGCGGATATCTTTACTGAGCAAGAGGCAATGGCGGGAAGGCCGGGGATCCTAGCGCGTGACATTGCTACTTTGCGGGCAGACAAAGATGAGCTGGCGGAGAAACTCGCTGGCCTGCAAACCGCCGAGACGGTCCATGAAGCGACGTTGCGCGCGCTGGAAAGCGAAATGGCAGCAGCGGCGGAACGCCTGTCGGTTGCCCGTGAGGCCCGCGCTGGCGCCAATGCGCGCGCCGAAAATCAGGAACAGCGCCGCGTTGAAATGGGCCGCATTTCGGGAGAACGGTTCGAATGCCCGCCGCCTGTCCTGCCCGAAAAGCTAAACTTTGACGAAGATGCGATGGACGATGCTGCCGTCGAGTCTAACCGGCTTGACCGCTTGCAAAATGAGCGGGAGCGTATTGGTCCAGTCAACCTCATCGCTGCTGATGAGCTCGCCGAACTGGAAACACAGCAAGGGGCCAGCGTTGCCGAAAGCGAAGAGCTTACCCTCGCCATCAATCGTCTGCGCGGATCCATCGGCAGCTTGAACCGCGAAGGCCGCGCGCGGCTGCTGACCGCATTTGAAGCTGTCGACGGCCACTTTCGCCGCCTGTTTGCGACGTTGTTCAATGGCGGACAAGCGCATCTGGCCTTGATTGACAGCGATGACCCTTTGGAAGCTGGCCTCGAAATTTTCGCGCAACCACCGGGCAAAAAACTTCAGTCGCTAACCTTGCTATCGGGCGGAGAACAGGCGCTTACGGCGGTTGCGCTTATCTTTGGTTTGTTCCTCACCAACCCTGCACCCATTTGCGTGCTCGACGAAGTCGACGCGCCACTTGACGACGCCAATATCGAACGCTTCTGCGACTTGCTCGACGCGATGACGCGTGAGACCGATACGCGCTACCTGATTGTCACCCACAATGCTGTGACGATGAGCCGGATGCACCGATTGTTTGGCGTAACAATGGTCGAACAGGGCATCAGCCGACTGGTATCGGTTGACCTTGGGGGTGCAGAGCAATTACTGGCCGCAGAATGACTTTACATGGCCCCATCACCAACAGCTTTATTTCGCAACGCCTTCGGCTGAACTATATCGATTGGGGAAATCCCGATGCGCCGCCCTTGCTTTTGGTCCATGGCGGCCGCGACCATGCGCGCAGTTGGGACTGGGTAGCTGAGGAATTGCGCCACGACTGGCACATCATTGCACCTGACCTGCGTGGCCATGGTGACAGCGCATGGTCGCCAGATGGCAGCTATGAAATGTCGACATTTGTCTATGACATGGCGCAATTGATCCATCAGCTAAACCTTGCACCTGTCAGCATCATCGCCCACTCAATGGGCGGCAATATTGCGACACGCTATGCTGGTCTGTTCCCTGAAAATGTTGGGAAAATGGTCAATATCGAAGGATTGGGCCTGTCGCCAAAGATGCAGGCCGAACGCGATGCGATCGGCATTCAAAAGCGTTTCCGGCAATGGATTGAGGATAAGCGCAACGCCGCCGGTCGCTCGCCCAAACGCTACCCCAATATCGAAGCTGCTTATGAACGGATGAAGACCGAAAACAGCTATTTGACCGACGAACAAGCGCGGCACCTGACGGTCCATGGCATAAGCCGCAACGAAGACGGCAGCTGGAGCTGGAAGTTCGACAATTACCTCAATATCTGGGCGATATTCGACATGCCGCGTGAGGATTTGATGGCCATATGGCAGTCCATCACCTGTCCGATGCTGATGATGTATGGAGCCAACAGCTGGGCATCCAACCCCGAAAAGGATGGCCGCATAGCGCATTTCCCAACGGCAAAGGTCGTGGAATATGAAAATGCCGGCCACTGGCTACACCATGACCAGTTTGACCGCTTCATGGCCGATGTCAGGGCGTTTCTGTAGGGTCCTGACCCTAACCAATCATCGCACGCAAATTGGCAATCGTATCGGCCTCATCCGCGGGCTTGTCCCGGCGCAAGCGCGAGATACGCGGGAAGCGCATGGCGATGCCGGATTTGTGCCGCTTGGATTCGTGCACCGCGTCAAAAGCCACCTCAAGCACCAATGATTTTTCGACTTCGCGCACGGGACCAAAACGCGCGACCGTGTTGTTGCGCACGAAGCGATCAAGCCACTTCAATTCTTCATCGCTGAACCCTGAATAGGCCTTACCCACGGGCAACAAAGCGCCATCCGGCGTCCAGCAGCCGAAGGTATAGTCCGAATAAAAAGACGAGCGTTTCCCACTACCCCGCTGCGCGTACATCATCACGCAATCGGCCACGAGCGGTTCACGTTTCCATTTGTACCAAAGGCCGACCTTGCGGCCCGCCAAATAGGGCGACTCGCGCCGTTTGAGCATAACGCCCTCAATCGCCACCGCACGCGCAGCCGCGCGCATTTCCGCCAGATGGTCGAAATCCCGCGCTTCAATGATAACTGACAGATCAAAGCGCACCGCATCAAGTTTGGCCACGAACATTTCAAGCCGGCTGCGCCTTTTTGTCCAAGGCAGTGCGCGCACGTCCTCCGTCCCGTCGAACAATATGTCATACAAACGCACAAATACCGGATATTCCGACTGCATTGCTGCGGTCACATTCTTGCGTCCCAATCGCTGTTGTAAGGCGTTGAAGCTTGCGGCCTCGCCGCCCTGAACATCGCCGCGCACCAGCAATTCGCCATCCACCACACCGATACCTTCAAAGGCTGCTGCAATTTCAGGGAAAGCGGCCGTGACTTCATCACCGCCACGGCTGAACAACCGTGTTTCACCGCCGGTGGACGCGATCTGCATACGGATGCCATCCCATTTCCATTCGGCGACAAAATCATCGAGATTCACATTGCCGTCCTCCAACGGATGGGCAAGCATGAAGGGCCGGAAAAATGCGCTATCGGCGGGGTCGGGACGTTCGGTTTTGCCTTCGCCCCACGCAAACAGTTCGGAATAAGGCGGGCGAAGCGCGTGCCATACCTCCTCGACATCATCCACAGAAAGGCCAAAGGCTTGCCCAAAGGCGGTTTTGGCTAGGCGCGCGGATATGCCAACGCGCATGCCGCCTGTCGCCAATTTGAGCAGCGCATAACGGCCATTGGCGTCAAGCCGGTCCATCAATTCCGCCAGCACCGCCGGCGCACGCGCGCGGCTTGTGCCGCTCAGCACGTCAATGACTTCAGACACCGTCGGTGCGACAACGTCTTGGCTGACGTCTGGCCACATCAGGGCCACCGTTTCCGCTGTATCGCCGACATAGTCCCGGCTCATGCGGAACAGCATCGGGTCGAACCGTTCTTCCGCCATGGCGCGAATTGCCGCAGCTTTTACCGTTGATATGCTTAACGTGCCCGCAAGCGCCGCCAGCGCCCAGCCGCGATCGGGGTCGGGCGTCGTGCGGAAATAATCAGCAATCAGCCTGACCTTATGGTCGCGCGACCGCGTGTAGATCAGTCCGTCGAGGAGCGCGGCAAATGCCTGCATCAGCCCTCATCCTCTTCTTCACGGCCGACGAGATCGAGTGCGCGCGCCTTCAACTGGTGCAATTCACACCACCGCCCAAGCGCGTCGGTGCGGCCATGGGTAATCCATGTTTCGGCTGGCCGAAGCTCCAATAAAGTGTCTGTCAACTCAGTCCAGTCCGCATGGTCCGAAATAACCAGCGGCAGTTCGACATTGCGTTGTCGCGCACGTTGCCGCACCCGCATCCATCCCGAGGCCATGGCGGTAATCGGGTCGGGCAGCCTTTGGGCCCATCGGTCATGCATCGCCGAGGGCGGGGCAATTACAATCGCGCCTTTCATCTCGGCCTTGGCAAGTCCGGTCGCCAGTACGAGTTCACCCAAAGGTACATTATGCGCCGCGTATAAATCGCACATTTTCTGCATCGCGCCGTGGATATAAATAGGCGCGTCGAAGCCAGCGCGGCGCAGTTCAGCGATGACACGCTGCGCCTTGCCAAGCGCATAGGCACCGACAACGATGCAGCCATCCGCATTGGCTTCGCGCGCGGCGAGCAATTTGGCAATCTCGCCCTCAATAGGTGGATGCGTGAATACGGGCAGGCCAAAGGTCGCCTCTGTAATCAGAACGTCGCAAGCAACCGCTTCGAACGGCGCGCAGGTGGGGTCGAAACGCCGTTTATAATCCCCCGTCACCACCACCCGCTCGCCCGCATGCTCAAGCAGGATTTGCGCAGAACCCAAAACATGTCCTGCCGGATGAAAGCTGATCTTCACGCCATTGGCCTCAAAACCATCACCATAAGCGATGGGCGTACCCATCTCTGTGCCATAACGCAGCGCCATGATCGCAAGCGTCTCTGGCGTGGCCCAAACGGCTGTATGGCCACTGCGGGCATGGTCGGCATGACCATGCGTCACCAAAGCGCGTTCGGCAGGGCGGGACGGGTCGATCCACATGTCCGCCGGCTTGACATAAATGCCGTGCGCATGCGGTTCGATCCAATGTTGGGCTGCAGTTCGGGAGATATTCATTGTCCTTCTCTGAAACCAGATATGGGGTGCAGAGGGTGCGATGTAAACCAACGGCTCATGCAGAAGTTCGGCCTATGCAGATAATCATTGGCGCAAACGCCCAGAAAAACTTCAGACAGCAGCGACGTAAAATAACAAGCAGGTTTCGGGAAAAGCATGCGGCAACTGCAGCCCGCCATGCACGAGCGCCGCCCCGCTGAAGATCGCGCCTTCACCGTTCAGGTCGAGCGTTTCGATTGCGGATGGTCCTTTAATGGCCTGCCAATCGCTCGGCCAAATGAGTTGGAGCCTATATGAACGTTGCGGGTCGAGGCCGGTAAACTGGAAACGCCCAGGCAGGACTTTTGCGTCGCTGGCGACATAAGCAACCGAATAGATCGCCTCCGACTTATCGCGCGCTATTACTCCGCTGGCGATTAACTGCGGCGCGCTATCCAAACGAAATACGTCGCCATTATGCAGCAAGGCGCGATGTTTTTTATGCAAATCTATGGCGTTTTTGAGCACATCAAGGTCTGCCGTCCGCTCGGTCAGCAAATTCAGCTCAAGCCCCATATGCCCCATAAGCGCCGTTGCCGCGCGCATTTCCATCGACAGCCGCCGCCCCGTCACATGACATTTTGCTGGCCCTACATGGCAACCCAATACTTCGAGAGGCAGGAAAAAGCTGGCGCCGCGTTGAATGACTTGCCGGTCTAGCGCGTCATTACTGTCGGATGTCCAAACGCGGTCGCTATGCGCCAGCACGCCCATATCGGCCCTTGCGCCGCCGGAAGAGCAGCTTTCGATTTCGACATGCGGGTGTGCATCGCGGACGCGGTCAAGCAACGCATAGAGCGCCCCAACCTGCGCAAAGGCACGCGGCACACCCGATGAATCGCCAGGATGGCTGAGGTCGCGGTTCATGTCCCATTTGATGTAGCTTATGTCATGATCGCGCAAAATTGCGTCGATGGCATGGAACAGATAATCTGCGACTTCTGGCCGGCTTATATCCAGCGCTAACTGCGACCGGAACGGGATCTGCTCAACGCCTTCTAGGCCCAAGACCCAGTCCGGATGCGCGCGATAGAGGTCGCTGTCGGGGTTGACCATTTCGGGTTCGAACCACAGGCCGAATTCCATGCCAAGCCCAGTCACATGGTCGACCAATGGGCCAAGTCCATCGGGATAGACATCCCGCGAAACCGTCCAGTCACCCAGACCCGCACGGTCATGGCGGCGGCCACCGAACCAGCCATCATCCAGAACAAAGCGCTCCACGCCGATCTCCGCTGCGCGGGTGGCAAGCTCCTTCAGTTTTTCGACATCATGGTCGAAATAGACGGCTTCCCAAGTGTTATAGTGGACCGGACGCGGCTTCGCCCGCATTTCAGGGCTAAGCAATTTGGTGCGCACATGGTCATGGAACTTGCGGCTGAGCTTGCTAAGCCCCTGTCCGCTATAGGCCGCGACAATCTCCGGACTTGCATATGTCTCCCCCGGCACAAGCCGCACTTCGCCGGGCAGCAGCAATGCACCAAGGCTCACCAACCCCCGCCCATCGGTTAGCGAATCGACGCGGATGCAGTGGTTGCCGCTAAATGCGAGATGGAAACCATAGACATCGCCGGTGCTTTCATTGGTATCGGTGGCAGCCAGCAAGATAGCGGGGTAGCTGAAATGCGATGTCCGCCCGCTGCGGTTCTCGCGCAGATAGGTTGCGGCATTGCGTGCCACCCGCTCCTGCGTAAACTCCTGCGTCCAACGACCGGTAAAACCGATTATATCAGTCATTCCGTCCGGCACGGGCAGGCAGGCGGTCATCATGTTGCTCACATCAAGCGGCGTTGCCCCATAATTGGTCAACGTTGACCGGATACGCAGCACGCCGGTTCTGGCATCAAAATCAATCTCATATTCCAACCCAAGCCGCGTGTGTTCATCGCGGCAGATGATCTTGGCACCACCTTCACGCAGTTCGACCTTTCCAACCTCAAACCGGCTGCCCCAATCTTTGCCCGCACGGTGCGCAGCAAAGCCTTGAAACATCGGGTGCCCAAGCCCAGGCTCCATCGCCAAGGACAAAGGCAAGGACACATCCGCCACGCCATGCATGCCCTGCCGCGCAAACAGGCCTTCGAGCTCCGCGCAATCTGTGTCCGCGTGCAAAGCGCCGCCCCAATATAGGATCGACACAGGCGCACCCTTGGCACAGGCGAATATCAAGGTCGCGTCCGCAGCATCAAATCGCACATGGTCCAACTGCTGATCCTCTCACCTCAAACCAGCGGCGCGAACACAATTGTTTGTGTTTCCTGCACAGCCGTTTAATTCATGGCGTAAGCAAAAAGAGCAAATGCGCAGCTTTGCAATAAAATTCATCGGGGGGTGTATGTTCTCAATTAGCAATAGCGTGGGGCAAATCGCCATATTCGTTGCGCTTACCGCGCTTATTGCTTTGCTGACCTATTGGAAAGTGCACGGCACAGCTGCGCAGCAACGCACATCGGGCGACGGTTCAACGAAAGAAGTGTTTCTGGCTGGCGGCGGGCTCACATGGCTTTTCGTTGCAGGCTCCATCACATTGACCAACCTGTCGACCGAGCAACTGGTGGGCATGAACGGGAATCAGATGCTCCTGCTTGCTTGGTGGGAAATTTCGGGTTTCGTCGGGCTTTTGATTTTGGCCTATGTTTTCGTGCCGATTTATTATCGCAACAATTGCACAACCGTAACCGAGTTGCTTGAACGCAGGTATAAAGGCGGAAGCATTCGTACCGTTATCTCCGCATTATTTCTGCTGGGTAATATTCTGATTTATTTACCTGCCGCGCTATATTCCGGCAGCCTATTTTTGAAATCTATGTTTGGCGTGGATTGGTCGTTGCTCTGGTTCGCAGCGCCCATGGCGATAATCGCTGCGGTCTATACGATTACCGGCGGCCTGCGCGCAGTGGCGGTTATGGATACCTATTCGGGCATTGGGGTATTGGCGATTGCATTTCTGGTCGTGATACTCGCGCTGGCTGCGGTCGGGTTTGACCTTTCAACGGTTCCGGCCGAGCGCACCTCGATGATCGGCAGCATCGATTCTCCCATTCCGTTTCACACTTTGTTCACAGGCATGATTTTCATCCAGATATTCTATTGGTCGACCAACCAAAACATCACGCAAAAGGCAATGACAGCACCGACTGTCAAAGAAGCACAAAAAGGGGTGCTGGCGGCGGCGGTTGTGCGCATATTGATCATCCCCGCTATCGTCGTGATCCCAGGCGTTGTTGCGTATAAATTGTTCGGCAGCTTGGGCGATGCGGCATATGGCAAACTGGTTGCCCATGTTTTGCCAAACTGGATGTCCGGCGCATTTGCGGCGATGATGATGGCGGCGGTTATTGCCCATACGAGCGCGATATTGAACAGTTCGGTGGCGCTCTATTCCATCGACTTTCACGACAAGTTCATCCGCCCCGTGACCAACCATTGGCAACTTGCCGCCATTGTGTCCGTGATTTTGACGGTCACCTCAATCTTACTCGTTCCGGTGTATGAAAACGCCGAAAGCATCATCAATCTTTTGCAGCAGTTAAATGGGCTTTCGTCCATGCCTATCCTTTCGGCCTTCGTCACTGGCCTGTTGTTCCGGAACATGGACGCGCGCGCCGCAATCGCGGGGTTGATTTGGGGCGTCGCATTATACGCATTCCACAACTTCGTCTTATATGTTCCGGACACGCTGTATGCGGGTGAAACATTTTATCAGCATGTTGGGATTGGCTGGCTGCATTATATCGACGTTATGGCGATCGTACTGGTCACATCCGTATTGACTGGCTTAGTGGTCAACCGCGTCATCTTTGGCAATCGTGCCGTGTTTATTTGGAGCAAGGAGGGACGCCGGCTTTCGGCGCTGGAAATATGAGCACATATATTCTCGTCATCGACGAAGGCACGACATCGACCCGCGCCGTTCTTTTTGCTGCAGACGGCACAGCGGTCGACAGTTGCCAGCGCCCACTGACTCAGCATTATCCGCAAGCTGGACTTGTCGAGCATGATGCAACGGAAATTTGGAACCTCACCCTCGCCTGCGCGCAGGAGATGGTGGCCAAGGCTGGCGGTGCTGACCAGATTGCCAGCATCGGCATCACCAACCAGCGCGAGACCGTCGTGTTCTGGGACAGAAGAACCGGCAAGCCCTTGGCACCCGCCATCGTGTGGCAAGACCGCCGGACGGCGGACATGTGCGCCGCGATGAAAGACCAAGGCGAAGAACCCGTCGTTCAGGCGAAGACCGGACTGTTGTTGGATCCCTATTTTAGCGGCTCCAAAATTGGTTGGGCGTTGGAAAATTGGCCACAGCTGAAGGAAGCGGGCGCAAACCTCGCGGTTGGGACGGTCGAGAGCTACCTTGTGTACCGATTGACCGGCGGAAGCCATATTACCGATGCCAGCAACGCCGCGCGCACTGCATTGATGGCGATTGGCAGCGGCGGTTGGGACGATGGGTTAATGGACCTATTCGGTGTCCCGCGCGACATTTTGCCAGAGATCACCGATTGTGCCGGAGACCTTGGCACAACATTGCCAGAACATTTCGGCGGTGCAATCCGCATTTGCGGCATGGCCGGTGACCAGCAAGCCGCGACCATCGGGCAAGGCTGTTTTGCAGTTGGACAAACCAAAGCAACATTTGGCACTGGCGCATTTGTGCTTACGCAAACCGGCACCACGTTGCGTCAGTCGCGCCACCGTTTGCTGTCGACCATATTGTACCAATTGAATGGGGAACGTCATTACGCGCTTGAGGGATCCGTGTTTGTCGCAGGTAGCCTTGTCCAATGGCTGCGCGATGATTTGGGGCTAATATCGCATGCCGCCGAAACCGAACCATTGGCGCGCAGCGTGCCGGACAATGGAGGGGTGTATCTGGTGCCTGCGCTCTCGGGCCTTGGCGCACCGCACTGGCGTCCAGACGCCCGTGCTGCGATCAGCGGGCTGAGCTTTGCAGCAAAAAAGGCGCATGTCGCCCGCGCCGCGCTGGAGGCGATGGCACACCAAACTTATGACCTCAAAACCGCCTTTGCTGCCGATGGCGCCGACTGGGCGGAATTGCGCATTGATGGCGGCATGGTGACCAATGACTGGATGGCGCAAGATTTGGCGGACATGCTGGCTATTGATGTCGAGCGACCTGCGTTTGTCGAAACCACCGCGCTTGGCGCAGCCATGCTTGCGGCGGTGGGTTGCGGATTATATCACTCGCTTGAGGAGGCCGCAAAAATGCGCGGCGGGGTAACCCGATTTGCACCGACCTTAGATCCAAGCGCGCGGGAAATTAGGCTGGCGGGGTGGGCCGATGCGCTCTCTAGAGTCCTGCGATAAAAATATTTCCGCCATGCACTGCGACACATAAGACCGGATTGGAGCAGCATTTTAACATTTACAGCATCTTAACCATCTGAAGGCATTGTAATAGCGTCATAATATGGTGCTTGCCTTGGTGAGGTTGGAAGATGGATGATTTGCGTGGATTTGAACCATTGAGGTCGGACCTTGTGCCCGACATGCCGGATTATGCGCTTTTCGAAGATGAGGACGCAGCGATTGAACCACCGCCTGTCAGCTTGGGCGATGAACGCCGTATGCAGGTGCGCGCCTATAATTTTTGGACGTCGCAACTGCATGCAAAAAATTATCCAAGCATTGAGGATCTCGATCCTGCTGCCGTGGAAGAATTCCGCGATCATAGCGTGCTTCTTCACTTCACGTCAGACATAGAAAACCCGTCGATTGATTTTCTTGGCGAAAAACTGCGCGTTGAATGCGGTCTGGGCAGGAATATCTCATATCTGAAGGAAGTGCCGGGTCGGTCTTTGCTATCCCGGATTACCGACCATTATCTGCAAATCATCGCCAACCGCGTACCCATCGGGTTCGAGGCTGAATTCATAAACGATCGCGGCAATAACATCATGTATCGCGGCATCTTGCTTCCATATTCTTCAGACGACGACATGATTGATTTCATCTATGGGGTGATCAATTGGAGAGAGGTCGCTTCCGAAGAGATGAGCGCGCCGCTTCAGCTTGCGGTAAAGCAATCGCTGGCATCGGTACCGCATCGACACGAACATGCGTCGGTATGGACCAATAGTCCAATCGCCAGCCATTTGTTTGACCCTGCCACCCCTGCAGATATACACGATATTGGTATTTTCGAGAAACCGGAACTTCTTCTGGATACGCCGATCTTGGAAAAATTCTGCCTTGCCGATTGGCTGGATGCCGCACGGCAATGTGCCGACCGCGCGCGCGATTCTGATCAACGCACGCGCGATGCGTTGTATCAGGCGATTGGCAAAGCGCATGATTTTGCCCTCATGGCTGCCGAAAGTTATGCAGAATATGCCGAATTGTTGTGCGATGCTGGCCTGACAGCTCAGGAACGCGCTCCGTTTACACCTATCGTCAAATTGGTGTTCGGCGCCGGCTATAACAAAACCCGGCTGACCGAATTTGCATCCGCGCTGAAGTTTGCACAGCGCAATGCAGTTCCCATGGGCGGCCTTGCCAACCTACTCGCCAAACATGACGGCGGCCTAAAAGCTATTGTTAGCGCGGAACGTCGCGCGAAAAAGTTGGCCGCAGGCATTGCGCTTTCACCGTCTTCGGTCGACCCCCGTCCGCGCTTACGCTCCGCACGCAAAAGGGATTTGCGTGAATTCTCTGGCGCTGGCGACGAATTTGTCCTGCTCGTTGGCCGCCGCGAAGCAGATGGGAGCGTGGCTATTGTCGGCGTAGTGCATGGCGACGCAGCGCTGACGGAAAAGGCATTGCGCAAAGCCGAGGTCTGACTTGTTTTGGATGCCGTTTATCCGTAACGCTCCGGATCAATGACCAATATTTCTGCACTTGACTACGCCCAACGCCTGATGGCTTGCGAAAGCGTTACGCCCGCAACTGGCGGCGTTTTCGACGTGCTTGAGGATATGCTTGCCCCGCTGGGCTTTACAGTCGAGCGATTCATTTCAGGTGAGAATGACGACAACCCAGCACATGGCGCGCCCGTTGAAAATCTATTCGCAATCCGTGAATCAGGTGGGCGACATTTTGCTTTTGCCGGCCATGTTGACGTTGTGCCCTCCGGCGATGGCTGGGCCAGCAATCCTTTCGTGCCTGAGATAAAAGGCGACTTTTTGCATGGGCGTGGCGCCGTCGATATGAAGGGCAGCATCGCCGCCTTTGTCGCTGCGCTTCATGATATTCCGAAGGACGCTGGCACGATCAGCATGATCATCACCGGTGATGAAGAAGGGCCGGCGATTCACGGCACGCGCGCGTTGATCACGCATATGCAGGCACGCGGCAGTATTCCCGACGCATGTCTTGTCGGTGAACCAACAAGCGTCAACCGGCTTGGTGACATGATGAAAATTGGCAGGCGCGGATCCGTCAATATGTGGATTTCGGTGGCTGGAACGCAGGGCCATGTCGCTTACCCGCATCTTGCGGACAACCCTATCCCTAAGCTTGTTGCTATTCTGGCAGAAATCGAAGCAATCACGCTCGATGAAGGCACGGACTGGTTCCAAGCAAGCAATATCGAGATCACGGACCTGAATGTCGGGAACAAGGCGACCAACGTCATCCCGGCAAAAGCCGAAGCCCGGCTTTCCATCCGGTTCAACGATTTGCACAATGGCGAGGCGCTCGTTGCGCGCGTCCGTGAACGCGTTGAGGCCCATGGGGGCATTCTGACCGCCATGATATCAGGAGAGGCCTTCCTGACCCCTCCTGGCGCGTTTTCAGATGCTATATCAGAGGCAGTTGAGGCCGTGGTCGGTATCGCACCCGAACCATCGACAACCGGCGGCACTTCCGATGCTCGGTTCCTGACCAAAATATGCCCGGTAGTGGAGTTTGGCCTGTGCAATGCGACCATGCATAAATTGGATGAGGCCGTCGCTATAGCCGACTTGTCAGCACTGACCGAAATTTACCGGCGCGTTGCGCTCAAAATGCTGGCTGCCTAGCTTTTCAGCATGATATACAGCGCGCCTGCGCCGCCGTGGCGGGGGTGGGCATTGCGCACCGCCGAAATATGCTGCGCATGACGCGATGCCGCGAGCCAGTCGCGGACAACAGCGGCAATTGCGCCCCTGCCCTCACCACTTGCACGATCATGCGCGCGTGGTTTTCCTGTTACCAACAGCACCACTTTCATACGTTGCGAAATTGCCTGTTCCAGCGCGCCATCCAACCTGTTGTACGCCAATGATAAGGACGCGTCATGCAAATCGATACTGACATCGGGGAGGATACTGCCCCGTGTGATGCGTCTGTCCCAATGCCCGTCAAGATTATGCGGAACAGGCGCGATTTTAGCGTGTACGGGCACATGTCTTGGTTTTGAATCGGCTGTGACAGGCTTTGGCTTTACATTCAAAAACTTTGCCAATGCAGCCTTGTCAGTAGATGGCGTTGCAACAGGCACAGGCTTTGCCTTACCGCCGTGCATGGGTTTCACTGTCGCAATAACCTTGCCCCAAAGGGACTTTTCCGTGCTGTCGAGATGCCGCGCCATGACAGCTTTATAGCCCGAGCCGCGCAATCGCAGCCTTTGGCAAGAAAATGAGCGCCGCTCCGCGTGCCGCCATGCCGCCGGCAATGGCACGGGCGCGGTCACCTGCTCCCCAGAATGTATCCACGCGGTTGGCGCCCTTGATGGCGCCGCCCGTGTCTTGCGCGATCCAAATGCCATTGGGTTCCGCCCGATCCATGGACAACCACACGGGCGCACCCAGCGGTATATATTTCACATCGAC
>CAIJLW010000140.1 GCA_903821685.1 uncultured Sphingomonadales bacterium
GAGTCCAGATCATATATCGCCGAGCTGCTGGTTGCGCGCAGATCATCCTTGGTAATGGTCACGCCGCCCGTGGCATCCAGACGATTTACATCCACGCCGCCATTGTTGGAATAGGCGGCTGTCACGCGATTTGCCTTGAGCGTAAGCCCCGCCTGCGTTGCAGTTACGCCGCCGGCAAGAACGACGCGGTCTGCGCGATCCTGCAGCTCCATTGAACCCGCAGCGAAATCTACCGGTGCGTTGCTATCATGGTTGCGAATGCTTTGCGCCGAGGCCGAAGACAGCATCATAATGCCAGCAACTGCTGCGGCCAATCCAAAGGAGATAGAAGCTTTGCTCATGATGGCCTCACCTAATCGCATTCTGGTCGATACGCAAACGAACGCCGCCATCCAGTCGGACAATGCGCGTATCTAGGTCGGCGCGCAATCGTCCGGCATGGAAGGTTCCGACCTTTGTTCGGCCGCTCACCGGTCCAAAGCTTTGCATCGTACGGTCTTTCAAAGACAGCTCCACATTGCTGGCAACCATTTCATAGCCTGGCGATTCAACAGACAAGGGACCGGTGACGCGCATGGTTTCCTTGCCAAGGTCATAGCTGCCGCGCTGTGCGATGATGGAGGCTGGGCCGTCCTTCAACGATATCCGGCCCGACAGCGATGTCATTTCGAGAACAGGTTGTGCCGATGTCTTCTGGACAGCGCTGCCCGCGCGTAAGGAAAAGGGCCGGCCTTTGCTGTCTTCACCGCGATACAGTGCCTCGACCACGCGCAACCGCTCGCGCGACAGATTAACTTCATCTTTGTCCAGGACAAAGCTGAGTTCCTGTTTGCCGGTAAACGGGCTGAATACCAATATAGCAATAAGCAAACCGATGATGCTCGGCAAGACGACACGCATCGCGCGGATAAGGCGGTCATGCCGTCCGCCGGGCAATGCCCAGCGTTGACGATAGGTGCGTTCAAGATCGGCCTGTGCGGACATGTTATGTCTCTAACCCGATTAAACCTTAACTGTGCCCGAATATATCGGTCTCTGGCCAGCCAGACAGATCAAGGTTCGCACGATGCGGCAGAAAGTCAAAACAGGCCTGTGCCAAGTCGGTGCGGCCTTCGCGTTCCAACCGCACGACAAATTCGGCATGCAGGCGGTGCAGATAGCGCACATCGCTGGCGGCATAATCTTTTTGCGCTTCGGACAATATGGGGCCGCCCCAGTCGCTTGACTGCTGCTGCTTGGAAATGTCTGTCGACAGCATTTCCTTCACCAGTTCCTTCAGCCCGTGGCGGTCGGTGTAGGTCCGAACGAGGCGCGAGGCGATTTTGGTGCAAAATAACGGTGTCGCGACGACGTTCAAATAATGCGAAATCGCCGCCAAATCGAATCGGGCATAATGGAACAGCTTTAAACGAGCTGGATCGGCCAATACGGCACGCAAATTTGGTGCAGAAAAGTCACTGTTGCGGCCAAAACGCACAAGATGTTCATCGCCGCGTCCGTCTGAAATCTGCAGCAAGCACAGCCTGTCACGTGGGGTGATGAGCCCCATGGTTTCGGTGTCTACGGCGACGGGGCCATTGGCCAGTACGCCTGCGGGAAGGTCTTCTTCGTGTAAAAATACGCTCATGCTAGCCCCTTGCCCCACCGAACTGTCCAAGGCAAATGAAACTACAGTGGGTGCCCTGCGATTTTCGGCCGCAATATTTGCTATCGCGTAACCTTTTAATGCGATATACAAAATCCTTGCGCAATCACCAACGGCTGCGCTTGTGACGTGCAGTACAGTCGCCCTCGACTGCATAACATAGTGGTTCAGGGCGATGAGAAGGCAAGCAAGAAGTTATGGGTTTTGATCGCAAGCGTGCTGGCAAAGGCCGGGACAAAAGAGATGGTTTCGGTGATGAAAGCTATGACGGTTATCGCGCACCGTCCCCCTATCAAAGTGATTTTGGC
>CAIJLW010000141.1 GCA_903821685.1 uncultured Sphingomonadales bacterium
GATTAGCGCGCCGAAATCACCAAAAGTTTTTTCCAGTTCAGTCTCGATATGCATATAAACTCGCGTCGCTCCTTCACTGGCCTAACTGATGATTTAGCGTGATATTCAAAAGTTTCATTGTCTAATTTTCTCCCGCCGTTCTTGACCGCCAAATGGACCTTTTCCCGCCCACAAAAGATTGTGGAAAAAAGCTGATTTTCAGGCGCTTTCCCTTGGGGTTTTCCGGGTTCCGGCCTATGGTCAAGGAATGACTGAAGAAACATCGGAAAACCCGCAATATAACCCCACTGCAGACAGTGCAGAAAACCCCAACCAGAATGAATATGGTGCCGACAGTATTAAGGTTCTGAAGGGTCTCGACGCGGTTCGTAAACGGCCGGGGATGTATATCGGCGATACCGACGACGGCAGCGGCCTGCACCATATGGTGTTCGAGGTCTCTGATAACGCTATCGATGAGGCATTGGCCGGACATTGCGATCTGGTGCTAATTGAACTGAACCCCGATGGTTCGGTGTCTGTCGAAGATAATGGCCGCGGTATTCCGACGGGCATGCACAAGGAAGAAGGCGTTTCGGCGGCAGAAGTCATCATGACTCAGTTGCACGCAGGTGGCAAGTTTGAGAACACATCGGACGACAACGCCTATAAGGTGTCCGGCGGCTTGCACGGCGTTGGCGTTTCGGTGGTCAATGCGCTGTCCGAATATCTGGAACTGACCATCTGGCGTGAAGGTAAAGAGCATTGGATGCGTTTTGAGCATGGCGATGCCGTTGGGCCTCTGGTTGTTCGGGGTGATGCCCCTGTGGTCGATGGCAAGCCCAAAAAGGGCACGCGCGTGACCTTCATGGCGTCGACCAACACGTTCAAAAACGTGCTCGAATTTGACTTCGATAAGCTTGAGCATCGGTATCGCGAATTGGCATTCCTGAACTCAGGCGTCCGCATATTGCTGCGCGACAACCGGCATTCCGATGTCAAAGAACATGATCTGTATTACGTGGGTGGCATCGGCGCGTTCGTACAATATCTTGATCGCAACAAGGTGGCTTTGCTGTCAGAGCCTATTACAATTACGTCGCAGCGCGATGGCATCGCCATCGACGTCGCGCTCGAATGGAACGACAGCTATTACGAAAACGTGTTGTGCTTCACAAACAACATACCCCAGCGCGACGGCGGCACCCATTTGGCGGCATTTCGCTCCGCACTGACCCGCACCCTCAACAATTATGCCGAAAAATCAGGCGTGTTGAAAAAAGAAATGGTCACTTTGACCGGTGACGACATGCGCGAAGGCCTCACCGCTATTGTGTCAGTCAAGCTACCTGATCCGAAATTCTCGTCGCAAACCAAAGACAAGTTGGTCTCGTCGGAAGTCCGCCAGCCGCTGGAAAGCTTGATGGCTGACCGGATGAGCGAGTGGCTTGAGGAAAATCCTGGCCATGCGCGCACCGTCATCCAAAAGGTGATTGATGCCGCCGCCGCGCGCGAAGCCGCCCGCAAGGCACGTGAAGCCAGCCGTAAATCGGTAATGAGCGTTGCGTCCCTGCCCGGAAAACTTGCCGACTGCCAAGAAAAAGACCCGGCTAAGTCCGAACTATTTCTGGTCGAGGGTGACTCTGCAGGTGGATCAGCCAAGCAAGGCCGCGACCGCCATTATCAGGCCATTTTGCCGCTTAAGGGTAAAATCTTGAACGTCGAACGCGCACGCTTTGATCGGATGCTTTCATCGAAGGAAGTAGGCACGCTCATTCAAGCCATGGGCACCGGCATTGGCCGTGAAGATTTCAACATCGAAAAGCTGCGTTACCACAAAATTGTGATTATGACCGACGCCGACGTCGACGGTTCGCATATCCGCACCTTATTGCTGACTTTTTTCTATCGGCAGATGCCCGAGATTATCGAAAACGGACATCTCTTCATTGCGCAGCCGCCATTGTACAAAGTGGCAAAGGGCCGCAGTGAAATATATGTGAAGGACGACAAGGCACTAGACGACCATTTGGCAGAGCTTGGCCTTGGAGGTGTTGTTTTGGAAGGCGCTGGTGGCCAGCGTGCCGGAGCCGATCTGGGCGCACTGGTTGATCACGCGCGGCGTATGCGCAGCCTTATGGCGTTTGTACCACGTCGGTATGACCCCACAATTGTCGAGGCCATGGCGCTCACGGGCGCGCTTGATCCAGAGGCCACAGACAGGACTGCTGCTGTTGCCAAAGCGGCTGCATGGATGGCAACACAAGATGTCGAAGGCAAATGGTCCGGTCGCGTGTCCGAAGACGGTGGCTATCATTTTGAACGCCTCTGGCGCGGCGTCACAGATCATCATATCATCGAGGCCGCATTCCTGATGTCAGCGGAAGCCCGCAAATTGCACAAGCTCGCGAGCGAAGAGACCGCAAGCTACGAGACGCCAGCGCGACTCGTTAAAGTCTCCGCTGCTGCTGCCGAGGCGATCGACGAGGTCGAGAGCGATGAAGAGGCCGGTGACGCCGTTGGCGATCAAGCCAAACGCGCAACGACTGCAGTTAGCGTCGGCAATAAGGGTGCAATTACCCGCCCTTCCGAACTGCTTGATGCTATTTTGGTGGCAGGCCGCAAGGGACTGTCGATTTCCCGGTACAAAGGTCTTGGCGAAATGAACGCTGAGCAATTGTGGGAAACCACACTTGATCCCGATCACCGCTCGCTATTACGCGTTGAGATTGACCAAGCCGATCTTGCCGACGATATTTTTACCAAATTGATGGGTGAGGTTGTGGAGCCGCGGCGCGACTTCATTGTCGAAAACGCCCTGAATGTCGCCAATCTAGATGTTTAAGCGACGGTCTTTCGGACGGTGGCTTCCTTAAGATTTCGGGTAGCCGTAAAGATTGGGCAACACGTCGTTTGACCATTGGATAGGTTTAGCAGACTGAATATGCGGTTTTCCTCGGGGGGGTATATGGGCAATCGTAGTTTTTTCATTATGGCTTTGTTGGCTCTGCCCGTGTTGGCGCAAGCCGGCGACCGCCGGGTAGAGATTGGTACAGGCATCGCCAGCTATTATGGCTCTGAGCTGAGTGGCAACCGAACAGCCAGTGGCGAACGCTTTGATCCTAATGCAATGACAGCAGCGCATCGAACCTTGTCATTCGGTAGCCTCGTAGCCGTGACCAACTTGGCGAATGGTCAGGAAGTGGTCGTTCGCGTCAATGATCGCGGCCCTTGGGGCAAATCACGCATTCTGGATGTGTCCTACGCAGCCGCTAAGCAACTTGGCATGCACCGAAGCGGTACCGCAAAAGTTAAGCTTGAGCTGCTAGACTAACCAATCGCAGTACGTTGCCATTCCGGCAGGTCCAGCGCCGTCATATCCTCCACACGGCGTAACTCAACCGACAGACCAAGTTCAGGATAGGCGCAGCGTTGACGGCTAATGTCCGCGTTTTCCAAAGGCACCACCACCAGCCGCCGATTGACTTTTTGCCGCCAATTCATGCGCGCGGTATTTTCCTGCCCGACATAGCATCCCTTTGTGAAGGAAACGCCATTCAGCTCGGCGGCATTCGCCTCAAGCCATAAGGTTTGCTCGCTTCCAAGCTCCGCCAAGCCCTCGGGGATACCAAGCCCAAGACGATGTGCGCGGTATGCAGCGCTCACATCCCCATCATCCGCCGACGGCGCCCCTAGCCATCGTTCGCCCAACTCAACATGGCGTGGGTCGCTGCTACCTTCTGCGCTCCAATACACGGCGGTTTCGGAGTCTACCGCAATCGCAATCTTCCGCCGCAGCCGGTACATCGAAAGTCGCCGAATAAGCGCATCTGTTTGCGCGCCCTCGCAATCAATCAGCACATCGTCGGTATCGGCCCATAAAAGAAAATCAAACAATGCCTTGCCCTGCGGGCTTAAAAGGCCCGCCCATAAGGGCATGTCTGCTGCTGTATCCTGCGTGACCAAACCCTGCAAAAATTGCCGTACGTCCTCTCCGGCTTCGGTCGGTGAAAGGCGGATGATATGACGATCAAAAAGACGGGTGTTTCTCATAGGTGACAGATAGGGGGATGGACGCTTAAAGGGAAGCCATGACCGACCAGACGATTCTTACCATCCGCCGGCCCGATGACTGGCATGTTCATTTGCGCGACGGTGCAGTAATGCGCAGCGTGGTGCCTTACACCGCAAACCAATTTGCGCGCGCCATTGTGATGCCCAACCTGTCACCGCCCGTGACCACGGTTGAGGCCGGCGCCGCCTACCGCGACCGGATCGTAGCTGCCGTTCCGCAAGGCATTAGCTTTACGCCGCTTATCACTGCCTATCTGACCGATGCAACAGATGGGCACGAGTTGGCACGCGGTTTTGCCGAAGGCGTGTTTACTGCCGCCAAATTATACCCAGCGCACGCAACCACCGGAAGCGCGCATGGCGTCACCAATGTGGCAAACATCATGCCTGCGCTTGAACATATGGCGCGCATTGGCATGCCGTTGCTCATCCATGGCGAGGTGACCGATTCGCATGTCGACATATTTGACCGTGAGGCGGTGTTTATAGAGCAGACACTTTCGAAACTGGTGCGCAACCTGCCCGAACTTCGAATAGTCTTTGAACATATCACCACCGCCGACGCGGTCGCATTTGTTGATGCGGGTAGCGATA
>CAIJLW010000142.1 GCA_903821685.1 uncultured Sphingomonadales bacterium
AGCTGTCTTACACCGGCGAACCGATTGACCCGGCGACACTCGACTGGATCGACGCCAATTTCAAGGTTCCGGCGTGTTCAATGTATGGCACGACCGAAATCGGTGTAGTGCTGGTCAATTATCCGGGGGCGAAGGATTTTCAGGTTAAACCCGGATCGCTTGGCAAAGCCATTCCGGGCCAAAGGCTCGAAGTACAGCGCCCCGATGGCAGCGCCTCACCGGCGGACGAAACTGGCGAACTTATGCTTTGGCGACGCAACCAGTGGGAAACCACCAAGGATCGGGCACAGATCGACGAAGACGGCTATTTCTATCACAAGGGACGCGCCGACGATGTCATAATCTCGGCCGGCTGGACGATGTCTGCCGTCGAAATCGAAAACACGATGTTGAAGCATGACGCAGTGTTGGAATGCGCGGTCATCGGCGCACCCGACGAAGCGCGCGGCCTAGTCGTCAAAGCCTTCGTCATCGCCAATGTCGAAGGCAGCGACGCGCTGACCAAGGAATTGCAGGCTTTCACCCGTGAAAAGCTAGCCCAACATGAATTCCCCCGCATTGTTGAATATGTCAGCGAGCTACCCAAAACCCCCGCGGGGAAAGTGAACCGCAAAGTACTGCGCGAACAAGAAGCTTCTAAAGCGTCTGCAAACTGAATTTACAGGAGAAGAGAATGTCCACCAAATTTCCCAAAATTACTGAACAGGGCCTAGCCGATTTGCGTAAGCGCATTGGCGTGAAGGTTGAAAACACTATCGAGCCTTGGAATTATGAAGCTACGCGCGACGCGATCCGCCATTATGCGCACGGCATTGGCGACGACAATCCACTGTGGTGCGATCCGGAATACGCCAAGACCACCAAATATGGCGACGTCGTTGCCCTCCCCAGCTTTTTGTTCACCACCAGCCGATTGATTTCGGGCTATTGCGGCGGCCTGTCCGGCGTGCACGCAATGTGGGCCGGAGCGGACTGGACCTGGCACAAGCCGGTGATGCGCAATGATACGATCCGGACCGAGGCTTACCTCAAAGATCTGGTCGAACATCAGACCAAATTTGCCGGTCGTAGCTTCCAACAAATCTATCATGTCGATTTCTATAACCAGAACAATGAACTGGTGTGCGAAGCCGACAGCTGGGTGTTCCGCACCGACCGCGATATCGCGCGTGAAGAAGGCACCAAATATACCGAAGCACGCAGCCGCGGTGTTGAGCAGCTAAGCGATGAAGATCTCGCCGAATGGGGCAAGCTTTACGCAAATGAAGAAATCCGTGGCGCAAACCCGCGCTACTGGGAAGACGTCAATGTCGGCGACGAACTGCCACGTATGATGAAAGGTCCGATGACTGTCACCGGCTTCATCTGCTACGCACAGGGCTGGGGTGGCCTCTATATCCGCGCAAACAAGCTCGCTTGGAAAATGCAGCAGGCGCATCCAGGCTTGGGCATCAAAAACCGCTTCAACGTTCCTGACTGCCCAGAGCGCGTCCATTGGGACGAAGAGTTCGCGTTGGAAGTCGGCGCACCGGGCGCGTATGATTACGGTCCAGAACGCAACAGCTGGCTGACGCATCACATCACCAACTGGATTGGCGACGATGGCTTCCTGCATAAGAGCAAGTGCCAGATCCGCCGCCACAATCCGGACGGCGATGTTATCTTCATCGACGGCACCGTGATCCGCAAGTTTGAAGAAAACGGCAAGAAATATGTCGA
This sequence comes from uncultured Sphingomonadales bacterium, assembly GCA_903821685.1. Taxonomy (GTDB): domain Bacteria; phylum Pseudomonadota; class Alphaproteobacteria; order Sphingomonadales; family Sphingomonadaceae; genus Sphingorhabdus_B; species Sphingorhabdus_B communis. The sequence goes on from CAIJLW010000142.1 coordinate 1,720, forward strand.
AATCCAACAGCGCGCTGAAACACATCGTGGCGAAATTTCAGCCTTCGGCACATCGGTTGCAGAATTGCCGAGCAGAGACGCCTAACTGCTAATCAAGTGAAAACAAAAAATCCCGGTTCCAGCCAAGAAGGTCGGAACCGGGATTTTTTTGGACATCGCCAGTAAGCGATCGACCACCCCGTTAGAGGCGCGATATTACCCCATTGTTGGAATGATAAAGCTGTTCGCACCATCGTGCGAACCGTCGGGCCAGCGCGCGGTGACGGTCTTAACCTTGGTCCAGAACTTGATGCCTTCCATGCCGTACTGGTTGGTATCGCCAAAGGCCGAACGCTTCCATCCACCAAAGCTATGATAGGCGACCGGAACCGGAATCGGCACGTTGATA
>CAIJLW010000143.1 GCA_903821685.1 uncultured Sphingomonadales bacterium
AATTACTATACATGGTGTATAGGACATTATGTGCGAACAGCTAATTTTTAACCAAGCACCCGGGGCCTAAAAACCCCCGGACCTGGCGCCGTCGCCCACATGTCCCTTCATCTAAATATCACAATGTCAAAGAGCCGAACCAGTTTCACCCAGTTACCACCGACAAAAAAGCGGACACCTATGGTTCCCTGATATTACTACCAGAGGAGTAGGTGACCTGATTGTTAGCGACCGAACCGCAGAAACGCTTGCTTCCCGTCCGGTGAGAGGGCCTCTAAAGTGACTTCGGGATTCGGTCAACCGCCATTTGCAATTTTATTACAAAAAAAATGCACTTCCGTCGTAAATGCACGGTTTTCTGGGATTTTTAGTCAATCAGGCGGCTAGGGATTTCATCGCTTGGCATAATGAACATGCCGGCGGAAGGTTCCACACCCGGCCAATAATGGCTGTTTTCTGCTATTCAGTGCAGGTGAGTCTCGCCTGACCCACCATTTCAGACGGGATTCGCGCCATCACCCCGAAACCCTAAAATGGGGCTGGCACCTCCAGCCCCCACTTTTTATGCCTTTAACAAGCCGATCTCAATCAACCGTTCGCGCAGATAGTCGTCGGCGAGAATTGGGTCGGGGTAAAGATTGAGGTTTTGCGCATTCACACACTGCGGCAACGTTGCAATGGGAAAGTCAGACCGCAAATGTAAGAAGAAGGGCATGGAGTAGCGGCTAAACCGTGATCGTTCGCCAGTCGGGTTCACCACACGATGCGTTGTCGATGGCAGCATATTGTTCGTAAGGCGCTGCAACATGTCGCCTACATTGACCGCAAGGCCACCCTGCGGCGGCGACACGTCCATCCAGCTCCCATCGGGGCGCAATATCTGCAGACCCGCTTCCTCGGCCCCCAGCAGCAGCGTAATGAGGTTTATGTCCTCATGCGCGCCTGCCCGAATGCAGCCCTCCGCATCCCCAGCGATGGGCGGATAATGCAACAAGCGTAAAATAGAGTTCCCATCCTCAATTGCGGGATCAAACCAGCTTGCGGGCAAATCAAGATAGCGGGCAATCGACGACAATATACGCGCGCCAACCTTATCCATCTCGGCAAACAGTAATTGGAACGTCTCTTTAAAGTCGGGAACATCCGGCCAGATATTAGGCAGCATCGATCCTGCAAGCGGACTATCGGGCGATACATCGCGTCCGACATGCCAGAATTCCTTCAGGTCATGAAAGTCCGCGCCCTTGGCAATCTCGGTCTTGAACGGCGTATATCCCCGCTGTCCGGCAAGCGCCGTTTCGAACCCAGACATTTTTTGCGACTCGGATTGTTCGAACAGCGTCTTCGTTAGCGCCCACGCCTTGGCAACAAGGGCTGGATCAAGACCATGATCTACAATGGTTGCAAAGCCATAGGCCTGAAAGGAGCTCCCAAGCTGTTGGCCAAGGGCATCGGCATCGCCGCTGCTGAGTGAAATCACAGGCATTTGTGTCATAGACAGCATATTACTGCCTGCCTTAAAGGCTTGCCAGCGAAAAGGAGTGACAGGTGGCAAAACAATTTTGGCTGATGAAGTCCGAACCCGACGTTTACAGCTATGACGATCTGATGGCTGAGGGCGAAGGCACATGGGATGGCGTACGCAATTACAGCGCCGCCAATAACTTACGCACGATGAAGGTCGGCGATGAAGCCTTTTTCTACCACAGCAATATCGGGCTTGAGATTGTTGCCATCATCACGATCAGCCAAGAGCATTTCATTGACCCCACCGATGAGAAGGCGCGCTTTGTTGCGGTTAAGGTCAAGCCTTCGCGCAAATTAAAGCAACCCGTGACGTTGAAAGCGATTAAAGCGAACCCCGATCTCGCAGACATGGAAATGCTTCGGCAGTCGCGATTGTCGGTCGCGCCAGTTCGCGCAACCGAGTGGAAAGAGATATTGAAGATGGCGGACGAATGAGCGGTCATCGGATCGGTATCCTATGTCCTACGCCCCAATATGAAGAAGATTGGTCGCATATAAGGGCCGATTATGCGCGTTTGTTAGGCGACAGCGCTATTTTCATCGATTGGACCAAGGCGGATGACTTTAGCGCCTTCGGCCTTGTCACACCCTTACTGGCCTGGGGCTATCCGCGCGACTGTCCACGTTGGTTTGGTCTGCTGGACCGACTGGAGGCCGAAAATGTGCGCGTGAGCAACCCGGTCAGTATATTAAGATGGAACAGCGACAAGTTGTATCTGGCGGAATTGGACGCCGCCGGTATTCCTTCGGTCCCCACAATATGGAGCGCCCTACTCGACAGGGTCGCACTTGAAGAAGCGCGGAGAACCTTCAATGTCGAAACATTAGTCGTCAAGCCACCAATATCGGGCGGAGCGGACGGAACTTTCCGATTGAAGCGCGGCGATCCCGTGCCCGATTCAGTCGCTGGCTACCGTATGATGATCCAACCCTATCTACCCAATATTGCCGAAGAGGGCGAATATTCGCTGTTCTACTTCGGTGGTGTGTTCAGCCATGCGATCATCAAGCGCCCGGCCAAAGGCGACTTTCGCGTGCAGGAGCAATATGGTGGCCGGGAAGAGGCTGCCGCAGCGCCTGATCAAGCTTTGGCGCTGGCAAAGCGCGCCTTTGCCACCACCGCCGCGATTACCCAGACCGGGACACTGGCTTATGCGCGCGTCGATGTCCTGCGGGATAGTGATGGCATATTCCGCCTTATGGAACTGGAACTGATTGAACCGTCCTTATTTCTGCGGTTCGCCCCAGACCAAGGTGCAGATTTTGCCAAAGCGTTGCTTTCCGCCGTCTAACGGCGCCACGCAGCGGAACCAAAGCGCCCCTGCTCCCGTTTCATCCTGGTATCGGCCCGCAATCCCCGCGAGGCCGAATTACGCAGAAAGGAAGCGTTTTATGGGCGAATTGAAAGATAAGGCAAAAGGCCTCGGCAATGAAATCGCAGGCAATGTCAAACAGGCCGCAGGTAAAGCTTCGGATAACCAGCGGCTCCAAGGCGAAGGTATCGCGCAAGAACGCAAAGGCGAAAGTCAGGGCTTCATGGGCAAGCTGAAGGGCATTATTGGCGACAAAGTGTAAGTCGCTGTCAAAGCCGAAAAAGGGTCGCCCATTTGGGCGGCCTTTTTTATGGCTGCCGTTTGTTACACCCGACGATAATCGGCAGTCACTTCGCCACATGCGCGCAGTTCTGCCTCATGGTCAACTTCGCGCCAACTTTCCATCAATGCATCTTTCTCCCACACGAGCATAGGTGGCAGCCCAAGCATGTGGTGTACCCATTCCTGCCCAGCATGTCCGACATCAAGGCCGTAGGTGCGCACGCGAAACGCAACGGGCGCGAAAAACGCGTCAACTGCCGTAAACTGGGGCCCCGCCAGAAATGGGCCGCCAAAGCTATCCAGACCTTGCGCCCATAATTCGGTGAGGCGCGCGACATCGCGCTTCAACGCGGCAGACATCGGCTTCGGTTTAACCCTGACACCGACATTCATCGTGCAGTCGTTACGCAACGCTGAAAAGCCGCCATGCATTTCGGTGACAGCGCACTGCGCCCAAGCCCGCGCCGCCGGATCAGTTGGCCACACGCCTTCATGCCGGTCGGCCAGATATAATGTGATACCGAGGGAATCCCACACAGTGCGCTGGCCATCCAACAGCGCCGGCACTTGCCCAGTCGGCGAAAAGGCCCTAAACGCTTGATAACTGTTTGAGGCGGCAAAGGGCTCAACGCGGCCCTCGAACGGAATGCCAAGCATTGTCATCAGCACCCAAGGCCGCAAGCTCCAGCTTGAATAATTGCGGTTTGCGGTGATGAGTGTGTATTGCATATCCCTTAGCCTTTCTAATGCTGCCGCAGGCTCCGGCCAGTCACTGC
>CAIJLW010000144.1 GCA_903821685.1 uncultured Sphingomonadales bacterium
GGCCGCCGCCGTTGCGTGTGGCCTCATGATTTCGCTTGGCATTGGGTCACTGGTGAAGTCGCGGTTTTTGTCGCACTTGTTGGGGCATAAGATCCGTGTTTTACGCTGGGCATTGTTGGCCGCGGTCGCGGCTGGGGCATTGCTTGGCATGGCCTTTGTCAGCCTGCCCGCTCGGTTCGAATGGGTAGAATTGATGGTTGGCGTCCCTGCGATCCTTGGCCTTTATGGTTGGATCATCTGGCGCTGGGGTTTCGGAACCGAGGACCGTGTCCTGTTCCGCAAAAAACCGAATTAACCCAGCCGTTTGGCTACGAGGTCGGCGATATCCGCTTCTGGCCGCGCGCCATAATGCGAAATGATTTCAGCCGCGCATATGGCACCCATCGTAAGGCATTCCGCCATAGGACGGCCCTGCGTAAGACCCGCAAACACACCAGCTGCGAACAGATCCCCAGCACCAGTGGTATCAACCAGCTGCGCCACAGGCTCAGCGCCCACTCCAGTGCGTACACCATTTTCGACCGCAATGGCGCCCTGTTCGCCGCGCGTACATACAAGCAACGGGACTTTGGCAGCGATAGCAGCGACCGAAGCTTCGAAATCATCGCTGTTATTCAGTGCGCAGATTTCAACTTCGTTGGAAAACAATATGTCAATGCGTCCAGCTTCCATCTCGGCCAAGAAATCTGGACCGTGGCGCGAAATCACAAAAGCATCTGACAGTGTCAAAGCTACCTTGCGGCCAGCCGCGCGCGCGACGTCAATCGCGGTGCGCATCGCGGCACGTGGTTCCTCTGGGTCCCACAAATAGCCTTCAAGATAAAGAATCGCGGCGCTTTCGATTAAGGATTTGTCGATCACGGTTGCAGGCAGATATTGCGATGCCCCTAAAAAGGTGTTCATCGTGCGCTGCGCATCGGGGGTGACCAAAATGTAGCAGCGCGCGGTTGATGGCGCGCCGTCGCGGGCAGGAATATCGAAATGAATGCCGCCTGCGCGAATGTCATGCGCGAACACTTCACCAAGCTGGTCCGTCGCAACTTGCCCGATAAAAGCCGTCTTGTGTCCAAGCCGTGCAAGTCCCACCAAGGTGTTGGCGGCCGAACCACCGCTGATTTCACGGGCTGGCCCCATATGCGCATACAAAGCTTGCGCGCGCGCTTCGTCGATAAGCTGCATGCTGCCCTTTGTCAGACCTTCGCTTGCGACAAACGCATCATCGGTATCGGCAATGATATCCACAATCGCGTTACCAATTGCGAGTACGTCGAAACGGGTATCAGTCATCAGGGTTCCTATTTAAGCCAAGCGCGCCCTAGTGGGGTTGGACATTTCCGGCAAGCGCTTTAGAACGGCGCAATGTTCCAATCGCTGATGCTTTCGTTCCAAAGTTTGTCCGACCGGCGCATCGCTGCTGTCATGGTCAAAGTGGTCCTTCTGACCATCATAAGCTTTTTTGCTCTGGGCGCTGGTCTTTGGTTTGCCCTACAATGGCTGTTCGCTTGGCTCCATGTGGAGGATGGAGGATTTTGGTCTGGCTTACTATCGGTAGCTATTATCGTCTTGTCGGGCGCCCTATTGTTCCGCGTTGTCACGGTCGCGATCACGTGGATTTTTGCCGACGATATTATCGATGCCGTGGAGGATCAATTTTATCCGCAGCACGCCGCCTTCGGGAAACGGCCAAGCTTTGGCGCGGGCTTAAAAATGGCCATGAAGTCCATTGTGCGGGTGGCTGGCTATAATCTGCTCGCTCTACCCCTATACTTACTCCTGCTGTTTACAGGCGTCGGCACGGCCATTGCCTTCCTGCTGATCAACGCGTTGCTTCTGGGTCGCGACCTTGAAGATATGCTCATCGCACGCCACGGAAAGTCGAAGGGCGCAATCAACAAGCTGCCACGGCTGATGCTTGGTCTTCTTGGCACCGCTGGAATGCTGATGCCGTTCGTCAATCTTCTCGTGCCAGTTTTGGCAACAGCAATGGCCGTTCATTTGGTTCACTCCGGAAATAGGTCGTGATTAAAATAGCCATCCCTCTCACTTTAGGTACGTTGCTGCTGGCTGGCAGCGTTTCGGCACAGGAGGCGCGACGCGCGGCGGAACGTCCCCCCGCACCTGTGGAGCGCACCGCTGTGTCTTTACCTGCGCGGCCTATTGTCGTCGCGCGTGGTCTTGAGAGTGTGATCGGGAAGGATATCAGCGCATTGAAACGCCAATTCGGCGAACCGCGGCTTGATGTTGTCGAAGTCTATGGCCGCAAGTTACAATTTGTCGGCAAGCCATGCATCCTCGACGCTTTTCTTTATCCCGAAAGTAAGGGTGGCCGAGAAGTCGTCACTTATGTCGATGCGCGAAGAAGCGACGGTGCTGCCGTAGACCGCGCCGCATGCATTGAGGCATTGCAGCGCCGCTAGCGAGCAGTCATATCGCTATCGCCAGTTGCAATGTCCCATTCAGCGCGCACCGAGGGATCCTGCTCATCCGCTAACAATTCCCGCCGCCTGCGGTCAAGCTTCTCAGGCGACAGCCTCGACAATGCCCATATCGCTGCCCCGCGCACAACAGGGGCCGGGTCATACAGCAATGTTTCGACCTGCGCGATGACCCCTGCATCGTCGCCATTGCCCGCGGCGATCAGAACATTGCGGACAAAGCGATCACGGCCAATCCGCTTAATCGGCGATCCTGAAAATAGCTTTCGAAAAGCGGCATCATCCAAAGTAAGCAAATCGGCAATTTGGGGCGCCACCAGTGCAGCGCGCGGCAAGAACGCCTTATGCGCAGCCGCCGCTTCGGCAAACTTGTTCCAAGGACAGACCGCAAGGCAATCATCACAACCATAAATGTGATTGCCCATTAAGGGACGCAATTCAGGATCAATAGGCCCCTTATGCTCGATGGTGAGATAGGAAATACAGCGGCGCGCATCTAAACGATAGGGCGCCGGAAATGCATTGGTGGGACAAATATCCAGACACGCACTGCATGAACCGCAACTGTCCTCTGCTGCTGTCGCGGGTTCAAGTTCCGCAGTCGTGTAAATCGCGCCCAAGAATAGCCAGCTGCCATGTTCCCTGCTGACGACATTGCTGTGCTTACCCTGCCAGCCAAGTCCGGCCGTTTGCGCCAATGCCTTTTCCATAACAGGCGCGGTATCAACGAAGACTTTCACGCCAGCGTCCGCTTCATGCGCCAGCCATCCCGCGAGCCGCTTTAGCGCGCCTTTGACGACATCATGATAATCGCGCCCTTGCGCATAAACCGAAATCCGCGCGCGATCCCCTTGGTCCGCAAGTACCATCGGGTCTTGCGGCGGCGCGTAACTCATGCCCAGCATGATGACAGATTTCACGTCGGGCCATAAGATCTCCGGATTGGCGCGTTCATCGGCGCGGCTCTCCATCCAAAGCATCTCGCCATGGCGACCCTCCTGTAACCACTGGCGCAGACGTTCCCCAGCGCGCGGTGCAAGGTGGCCGGGCGCTATGCCAAAGGCAACAAACCCCTCGCTCTTGGCGCGTTCTTCCAAAATGTTAACCAAATTTGTCTTGTCTCTATTCACACGCCAACCTTATTCAGCACTGACACTCACTCCGGGGCACATCAGATTGAATGCAATAGAGGCAAAGGGGCTCGTAAAGCAATTCGAAGGCTTTCATGAGGCCGATGGCGTCGACCTGAAAATTCCTGAAGGCAGCATTTTTGGCATAATGCGATAGCGATCATTGGCCAGATGTTGTTTGCAGTGCTTCTGCTGCGTCTCGGCGTCTATCTGTTCAAGAAAAATGTGATGCAGTCGGGGAGCGTTGGCCGCGTATCCGAAGGGGTGGGCGCAAGCTGTTCGGCTTCATCAACGTTCGCGGGCAAAAAGGCCCGTTGCATAATAAGTTGCGGCTCGAAACTGGATTGACATTTTTGTCAGTAGTGGCACTTTCTAATCTCAAAGGAGTCGAGAAAAATGGCAACTGCCCCGATAATTGAGAGCGATTCGTTACCTTACGAAGTTAATCAGGCACCGCATCACTGGGATGTGACGAAGGCCGATATTTATGTTGAGGATCGTTGGCATCCCATTTTCAAAGAAATGCGTGAAAAGGCGCCGATTAACAAAATCGAAGGCTCTGACTTTGGCAGCTATTGGAACGTCACGACGCTGAAAGCGATTCAGCATGTCGAGGCATTGCCAGATATCTATTCATCCTCCTTCGAACATGGCGGCATCACGCTGATTGACGACAACGCCCTCGCCGAACCGATTCCCGAAGACCAAAGAGTGATCATGCCGATGTTCATTGCGATGGACCGGCCAAAGCATACCGAAGAACGCCGGGTTATCGCGCCGGCATTCACACCCGGTGAAATGGACCGCATGGCCGTTGATATTCGCCGTCGCACGGCCGAATTGCTGGATTCGCTCCCTGTCGGTGAAACTTTTGACTGGGTCGATCTCGTCTCGATTGAATTGACCACGCAGATGCTCGCATTGCTGTTTGATTTCCCGTGGGAAGATCGCCGCAAGCTGACCGAATGGTCCGATTGGGCGGGCGACATAGAATTGGTCCGCGCGGAGGAAACGCGCAAAGCGCGGCTTGCCAAAATGTTCGAAATGGGTGCCTATTTCCAGCATTTGTGGGAAGAGCGCAAAAATCGCGGCGAAGCCCCTGACCTTATCAGCCGGATGATCCATTCGCCGATGAAGGACATGAGCCAGTTAGAGTATATGGGCAACCTCATTTTGCTAATCGTTGGTGGCAACGACACGACACGCAACTCTATGTCGGGCTATGCTTACGGTCTGCACAGCTTTCAGGACGAGCGTGAGAAGCTTGAAAAGAATCCCGCCTTCATCAACAATGCCGTCAGCGAAATCATCCGCTGGCAGACGCCGTTGGCGCATATGCGACGGACTGCAACGCAGGACCATGACCTATTTGGTGCCCCTATCAAAGCGGGCGACAAAATCGGCATGTGGTACCTGTCAGCCAACCGCGATGAAACCGTGTTCGAAAATCCTGACAAGCTGATCGTCGACCGTGAGAATGCGCGGCGCCATTTGGCGTTTGGTTATGGTATCCACCGTTGCGTGGGTGCGCGGCTTGCCGAATTGCAAATCCGCATTCTGCTAGAGGAAATGGCTGCGCGCCGCCTCCGACCAAATGTGGTGGCCGAACCCGAGCGTGTCTCGGGATGCTTCGTACATGGCTATCGCAAGATGGATGTGGAACTGTCGCGTTATTGATAGGGAACCTTTTCGGCCTCTGCGGCATAGTTACAGGCAGAGCTTATCAAGGAA
>CAIJLW010000145.1 GCA_903821685.1 uncultured Sphingomonadales bacterium
ACCAACGTCGTCCATCCTCACGCCAGTTGAAACGGTGACGCGTGATGGCGATGCCACAGACATTGTCACCAAGGGCCGCCATGACCCTTGCGTAGGCATCAGGGGCACGCCCGTGGTAGAGGCGATGATGGCGTTGGTGCTCGCTGATCAGAAGATGCTGCACCGCGCGCAATGCGGTTAGACGCAACTATGTAAAGGCGCGCTCAATGCGTTCTATCGTCCACGGCTCTTGCGCTGCGGCGGCATACCATTGTTCCATCCATGGATGCGTCATGATGGCTTCAGCATAAGCTTGCGCAAAGCCGGGTAGGTTGAAGCCATAGGTCACAAACCGCGTGACCACAGGCGCAAGCATGATGTCCGCCGCGCTAAAGGTGCCGAACAGATATGGCCCATCCTTGCCAAAGCGCGATCGTGCCTCCGCCCATGTTTGCAATATACGGATTGCGTCGGCGCGGGTTTCTTCGGACAGCGTCACCTCGGTGAAGGTCTTGCGCGTATTCATCGGGCATTCGCGGCGCAAGGACATGTAACCCGAATGCATTTCCGCCGCCATGGAACGCGCCATGCCGCGCGCGATAGGGTCCTTGGGCCAATAACGGTCACGCCCGACCTTGTCGGCGAAATAATCGATGATCGCGAGGCTGTCCCAAATGACGGCTTCTCCATCCCACAAGATTGGCACCTTGCCCGACGATGGTGCAAGATCTGCCTGACGCTTGCGTTGTTCCCAGTCCGGCGCAAACAAAGGCACGATGACCTCTTCAAAATAGAGGCCAGATTGCTTCGCAGCAAGCCAGCCGCGCAGCGACCAGCTTGAATAGGCTTTGTTTCCAATGATCAGTTTCAAGGTCATGCGACCTTACATGGTCGCTGTTTGCTTTTCTGTCGAGAGGGCAGAAAAGCAAAATTTACGCACTTTTTACGAGGCCACAGCTTCCAATACCGCCGCACGCAGTTCTTCAATCCCGCCGCGCTTTTCGGCTGAGGTCACCGACAGGTCAGGATACGCCGCAACATGCTTGCGCAGCTTTGTCATCGTATCGGTTTCGACATCCGCAAGGTCGCTGGCTTTGATCTTGTCAGTTTTGGTCAGCACGATGCGGTAGCTTATTGCCGCTTTATCGAGCATCGACATGATGTCGTGGTCGACCTCCTTAATGCCGTGGCGGCTGTCGATGAGAACGAACACGCGTTTCAACACCACGCGGCCGCGCAAATAATCGTTAATCAAATACCGCCACTGCTGCACGGTCTTGACCGGCGCCTTGGCATAGCCATAGCCCGGCATGTCCACGATGCGAAACACCGCAGGGTCGCCCACATCAAAGAAGTTAAGCTCCTGCGTGCGACCCGGCGTATTCGACGCACGCGCCAGATTGTTGCGGTTGACAAGTGCGTTGATCAAGCTCGACTTGCCGACATTTGACCGACCCGCAAACGCGATTTCTGGCACCGTTGGTTCGGGCAGAAATTCAAGTTTCGGCGCGGATTTCAGGAAGCTTATGGGTCCTGAAAAGATTTTGGTCGTCGTTTCGGTCACGCCTTTGCATTCGCCTTTGCCTTGGCTTTTTCTTCGGCATCACGCGCCATTTGCTCCCGTAATACGGGGTGCCGCGAATATAACCATTTTTGCTGCGCAATCGACACGACGTTCGACATCACCCAATACAATTGAAGACCAGCGGCGAAAGGTGCCATGATGAACATCAGGAACCATGGCATTACCGCAAATACCTGCTTTTGCACTTCGTCCATCGGTTGCGGATTAAGCCGCTGCATCAACCACATTGTGACCCCCAACAAGATTGGCAATACACCGATGGCGATGAAGGACGGCGGGTCAAAAGGCAGCAGCCCGAACAGGTTGATTGGTGTCAGCGGATCTGGCGCTGACAAATCCTTCAGCCACAAGACGAAAGGCTGGTGACGCATTTCGATCGACAGCAGCAGAATCTTGTAAAGCGCAAAGAAGATTGGAATTTGGAGCACGACCGGAAGGCAGCCCGCCAACGGGTTAACCTTTTCTTCCTTGTACAGCTTCATCATCTCTTGCTGCAGGCGCGGCTTATCGTCTTTCCAACGCTCTTGAAGGGCTTTCAGCTTCGGCTGGACAGCACGCATCTGCGCCATCGACGCAAATTGCTTCTGCGCGACGGGATACATGAAGCCGCGCACGACGAGGGTCAGGCCAATGATTGCAACGCCAAAGTTACCGAATACGCCAAACAGCCAGTGGAGTATCCAGAAGAACGGAATGGCGATGAACCAGAACCATCCCCAATCGATGGCGTAATCGAGATAAGGGATGCCCAGTTTCTTTGAATAGCTATCCAGAACAGCCATTTCCTTGGCGCCGGCGAAAAGACGCGAATTGGTCTCCAACGCGGCACCAGCAGCGACATTGGTATAACGCGTAGGTATAACTTGCGCTTGATAGACATCACCGCTGGCACGGAACTTTGCCGACACAGCTGTTTTCTGGTCGGGAATAAGTGCGCCCAACCAATATTTGTCGGTGAAGCCAAGCCAGCCACCGGTGCTGTTGAACGATGCTTCACCCTTATTTTCGGCAACATCGACATAGCCCCAATCATAATTGGGTTTGTTATCAAACACGCCCATTGGGCCAATGTGGATATGCGTGAATATGGAGCCACCTGCTGTCGAGTCTGCAGGCTTGCCGGTGCGGCTAAGCAATGCAAAATTTGCGATCTGCACCGGCGCATTTCCGCCATTGGTAAAGCGCTGCTTCGCGGTGATCATGTAGTTTTCATCAATCGACAAAGCGATCTCGAACTTTTGGTTTTGCGGGTTGGTCCAGCTTAATGTGACGGGGGTCAAAGGCGTCAGCTTATTGCTGCTTGGCGTCCAGACGGTTTTGTCATCGGGCGCGATGATGCCCGTACCCGCCCAACCAAAGCGCGCGAAATACGCATCTTTGGTACCGGATGGGGCAAAGAGCCGAACCGGCGCCGCATCCTTGGCGAGCTCAGTGCGGTGGGCAAGCAGCAGGAGGTCATCGATCTTTGCGCCCTCAAGGTTGATTGAACCTTTCAACTTAGGTGTTTCCACAAGGACACGGGCCGACGATTGGAGCGCTGTCCCTAAGGGTAGGGATTCCAACTTAGCAGGGGCAGCTTCGACAGACACATCGGATGTCGCGGCACCCGCAGGCGTTGCCGCAGACTTCGCTGTGCTGGTCACTGGGGCAGGGGTTGGGAAGAAATAGCTTGCGACATATGGCCAACCGAACAGGATAAGGCCCGTCAGCAATACAGCAAAAACCAAGTTGCGTTTATCGTCCACGTCTACAAATCCCCATTAAACAGTCAGTTGGGCGTCATGGCACCGGGTCATATCCGTGCCCACCCCAAGGTTGGCAGCGCAATAGCCGTTTGATGGCCAGCCAGCCACCCTTAAATGCGCCATATTTCTGGAGCGCCCCAATCGCATAAGCCGAACAGCTTGGGCTAAACCTGCATGTCGGCGGCAAAATGCGCGACGGGCCTATTTGCCAAGCCCTTGCAACAAGGATGAAGAGCTTTGCGATCATCTTTAGCGCGGCCCTGATTCTGTAGAAGGGCGCTTTTTGTCTTGGCGCGCTTCGGCAGGTTCCGCGCTGCGGTTTTGCTGACATAATTTGTCTAAAGCTTTGGCCATGTCCGCCCGCAATTCGCTGAAATCCCGTTCAATACCGCTATCGCGACCAATCAGAATGTGATCGGCGCCACATTTGCCTTTTTGTCCTAGCATCTCCTGCGCCAAGGCGCGGAAACGGCGGCGCATGCGGTTGCGGACGACGGCGTTACCCACTTTTTTGGTGATGGTAATGCCAAGCCTAATATCGGCGCTTTCATCTTGCCTGTCTTTCACAAGCAAAACAAAACCGGGAGTTGCATATCGCTTCCCCCGGTTGGCGGCCAAGAAATCTGGCCTTTTTTTGATGACGCTGTAACCGCGCATGTCGCGGTTCGCCTGCTGTGCGATTAAGCTGACAGCTTCTTGCGGCCGCGTGCGCGGCGCGCATTCAGGATATTGCGGCCTGCAGCGGTCGACATACGGAGACGAAAACCGTGGCGACGGGCACGCACGAGATTGCTCGGCTGAAAAGTGCGCTTCATGACTGTAATCCTTAAATTTTTTGCGTCTTGAAATGAAAATGGCCGCCGAATCTGTCCAGCGACCGTTTCTGTTGCTGTGGCCGATACGGTTAGGGAGGTTAAAAGTCAACACAGGTCAGGGCATTTTCATGTCGATGTCGTCGCGGCGGAATAGGTTCAGAAAATCGCCTTTAACGTTCGGGAAGGGAGGGCGGCCTTTGACCTTGTGGCGGCGCAGTGCCCAATTTGCCCAGTGGGCATATTCGGGATGTTGCTTTGAAAGCCGCGAATATCGCTTCTTTGCCCAACGAGAATGTTTGAGGATCACGCCGAGCCCGATGATGAACAGCAATAGTCCGCCTGGTCCTGGAAGCCAGCTGACAAGTGGCGCTGCAACGATCAGCGCCCAACCCAAAATGATCATCGACCAGCGATAGGCCGGTGTGTCGCTCCAGTTTTTTCGATTCGAGCGGTGCATGTTCGTCATGTGGGGTAGCGGAACGGGTGTTGCAAGCTCATGTCGCCACCAAGCAGTTTCCGCAGAGATATAAAATATTTGGTATTGTCAGCAATTGTCAGCAATCGTCAGCATTCATTCATGGTTTCGCCGCAATAGGGCTGTATCACTCTCTTTTACCGCTTATATTGAAAGATTAATGACCAAAGCTCTCTCTTACCTTCACCATATCGGCGTTTTACCCACCGACATCGACTTCATGGGGCATGTGAACAACGCGCGCTATCTGAACTGGGTGCAGGATGCCGTTTTGGCGCATTGGAACAAGCTTGCCCCACCGGAGACGGCGGCGAAATATCTGTGGGTCGCGCTCAAGCATGAGATTACCTATCGCAAGCCTGCCTTTCTGGATGATGACGTCATCGCAACGGTCGTTCTCGAAAAGGTGCAGGGCGCACGGTCTTTTTATGACACGGTTATCAAGCGCGGCGAGGAAGTTTTGGCTGAGGTCAAATCAAGCTGGTGCTGCATTGATGCAGAAACTTTGCGACCTGCGCGGATCGCTGCCGAGGTTCAGGCGTATTTTTTCACAAAGATTGAACCGAAGCTGCTCTAAAAAATAGGATCGTCGCTGCCATCCCCGATCGGTGTGACTGCGTTATGGATACCACATTCCACCTTGTCCCAGCCCTTCCATCGGCCAGAACGGGGGTCTTCGCCGGGCGCAACTTTCGTGGTGCAGGGTGAGCAACCGATGGACGGATAGCCAAGTTCTACCAATGGATGTGAAGGCAAAGCATGCTCTGCCATATAAGCGTCAATTCTGTCCTTGTCCCAATCGGCAAGCGGATTGACCTTTAAACGGCCGTCCTCAATTTCAAATCGCGGCAACGCCCTGCGCGTCGATGACTGAAATGCTTTGCGTCCCGTAAATTGCGCATCAAATCCCGCCAATGCGGCACTTAGCGGCAATACTTTGCGCATTTCACAGCAGCCATCGGGGTCATAGGACCAACGCAGGCCAGTTTCATCCTTTTGACGCAACAGCGCAGGGTCAGGCGTTAGGATGCGCAAGTCTAACAATCCCAGAATTGCGCGCAATTCCTCCCTGTAGCTAATCGTTTCAGGAAAGTGCTTTTCCGTGTCTAAAAACAGCACTGGTATCGTCGGATCAATATTTGCAATCAGGTGCAATAACACCGCGCTTTCTGCCCCAAAACTGGACACAATAGCGGCATCACCCAACATATTTTCACGCAACAAAACAGTCAGCATCTCAATCGTGTCATACCCCCGGAACATGTTGTTCAGGCGCACGGCGTCACCCTCGGTGTAACGGGGATCACTGTTGATACGGTCGGCGATGCGAACTGTTTCAGCCATGCCGTAACTTCCAGATTGGCACCGCGGTATCGGCAGCCTTTTGATACACATGATCATAGTTCGACAGCGCGCGTGCAACAGCTTCAGGATTTAACGAGGCTTCTGGGGCAAAGCTGTCAAAGCCGCAGCGGCGCATGAATGCAATCTGGTCGACCAAGACGTCACCTTGCGCCCGCAGTTCGCCTTTATAGCCTGCCTCGCGCAAAATCCGCGCCGCGCTATATCCCCTGCCATCGCGATATTTAGGAAAGGCAACTTCGATCAAAGTTAGCCGATCCAGAAACGGGATCAGCGCACGGGCATCATCGTCTGGCTCAAGGCGAACGGCAGTTGCGTTCGATTGGTCAAGAAACGCATCAAGCGTAACGGACGGCTGTTCCGTGACTTCATCTGAGCGATAGCGAAACTCAACCATAAATCGCTTCCTTAAATGGATTCATTCCGACGCGGCGATATGTGTCGATGAAACGTTCATTGCCTTGCCGCAAAGCCTTGTAGACTTCAGTGGCTTTCTCGACTGCGTCTACAACGCCGTCTTCGTCAAAGCCGGGCCCGATGATTTTGCCGATGCTGACATCTTCTGCGCCCGACCCTCCAAAGGTCAGCTGGTAATTTTCCACGCCCTTCCGGTCCACGCCTAAGATGCCGATATGACCCGCGTGGTGATGTCCGCATGCGTTGATACAGCCCGAAATTTTAAGCTTTAATTCGCCCAAGTCACGTTGCCGGTCCATGTTCGCAAAGCGGGTGGCAATCTTCTGTGCGACGGGAATGGAGCGAGCATTGGCGAGGCTGCAATAATCCAGACCGGGACAGGCAATGATGTCGCTGATCAGGTCAAGATTGGCATCGGCAAGTTCGGCATCGCGCAGACCCTGCCAGACGGCGTACAAGTCACGCTTTGCAACATAAGGCAGCACAATGTTCTGCGCATGTGTGACACGTAGTTCGTCAAAGCTGTATTTTTCCGCAAGATTAGCCATCACATCAATCTGCGCCGATGTCGCATCGCCCGGTATGCCACCAATCGGCTTCAGGCTGATGTTGACGATGGCATAGCCCGCTTGCTTGTGGGGTTTGACATTTTGGTCAAGCCATACGGCAAAATCGGGATCGCTGCGGTCTGGCTCTACATCAGATGTGTCATAGGCCGGTGGCGCAAAAAACGCGCTGATGCGTTCCAGCTCTGCCAAGGGCGGGTCGATACCCAAGGTCTTAACATGCGCGAATTCTTCGGCCACTTGACGGCGATATTCGTCCGCACCGATCTCGTGAATGAGGATCTTTATACGGGCCTTGTAAATATTATCCCGCCGTCCGTAGCGATTATACACGCGCAGGCACGCCTCAAGATAGCTCAACAAATCGTCGGCTTTTACAAAGGGGTTGATTTCCGGAGCGATCATCGGTGTGCGGCCCATGCCGCCGCCGACAAATACACGTGCGCCCAGTTCGCCATCTTTGCGGATCAGTTCAAGCCCAATGTCATGTAGACGCATCGCTGCGCGATCCTCTGCCGACGCAATCACCGCAATCTTGAACTTGCGCGGCAGATAACTGAATTCAGGATGGAAGGTTGACCATTGGCGCAGCAGTTCAGCCCATGGACGCGGATCAACGACTTCGTCGGCCGCAGCGCCCGCATATTGGTCAGAAGATATGTTGCGGATA
>CAIJLW010000146.1 GCA_903821685.1 uncultured Sphingomonadales bacterium
ACCGCACCAGCGCATCGTCGGCCACATCGCCCTCGACCTGAACCAGATAGCTTTTGGCCATTTTGTACTTCGGGTCTGAAATCCGCGCCTGCAACCGGCCATCGTCGGTCAGCAGCATCAGCCCCTCACTGTCCATATCCAACCGTCCGGCGGGGTAGACACCCGGGACGTCGACAAATTGCGACAGCGTCGGGCGCGGCGACCCTTCGGTCCCCTTGTCGGTGAATTGCGGCAAGACGCCATAAGGTTTGTTGAACAGGATGATGCGGGACATGATTGCGCCTTAGCCAAAGCGGGCGCGCGGCGATATCATCTTGTGCCAACTCATTTTGTCTGTGGGAACTTCGCGTATAAGAAGACCGTTGATAGGGTGTAGGAGATTGCAACATGACTGACCTTAAAGCCCTATCTGCCACAGCCGAGGATTGTAACCCTCTGGTTTTGCGTAGCCTGCAAAAGGCGGTAGGATAATGGCCGGCGGCTGGACGCGTGACGGCGCGGTGCAGGACCAGATCGACGATAGCGTTAAGGACGCAGTGTCCGGCGCACGTGCGCGCCTGCCCGCTGGACCAAGCGCTGAATATTGCGACGACTGCGGTGAGCCTATTCCCGAACGTCGCCAAGCCGCCTTACCCGGCGTGCGCACCTGCATAGCATGCCAATCCGCGCGGGATGCGTCGGTGCAACATTCCACAATCAACCGGCGCGGCAGTAAGGACAGTCAGTTGCGGTAGTTGACGGTTGAAAGCGCCCAATCGGTGCCGCCGGCGGTGACCGATGCTGACATAGGAAGGTGTTGGTTAGTTGGTGCGGTGCCCTCCGACTTGTGGGCAGATAAGTCCGGACATATTGCGATCTGGACGGGGGGCAGTTGGAGATTTTCAGTTCCCCAAAATGGCATGCGATTGTGGGACACGTCTATGGGTCGCCAACGCCATTACAATGCGGGCCAATGGACTACTGCCCCCCTCATATCTTCGCCGGCCGGCGCCGCCGTCATTGACGTTGAAGCGCGCGATGCGCTTGCTGCAATTCTGCAATTTATGAAATCGATTGGAATGTGCGCAACCTAAATTTGCAAGCTCGCGGAAGTAAGCCAAAATATCAAATATCGACAATAATGGCGACATTTTAGCAACAGTCTAGAAGCATAGCAACTTGCATCGATGGAACAGAAACGGTAGACCGTAGTTCTTGAATTTACGTTCCTAAGATAGAAAAGGGGAAAGTTAATGCGTAAGTTAGCCATAAGTTTGGCGCTCGCTTCTACAGCTCTGGCATCACCGGCTTTGGCCCGCGACGACCAGTGGTATGTTGGAGTTGATGGCGGTGCCATGATTGTAGAAGACCCTAGCCTAGAAATTAGCACGCTTCAGGATGCGGCGTCGATTGACACGAATAAGGGTTTTGATGTTGGCGGCGTTGTTGGTTATGATTTTGGCGGTTTTCGTCTGGAATCAGAAGTCTCATACCGTCAAGCCGATACAAAAGGTTTCACCAGCCAGACAGCACAGATCACGAGTGGCGGAAGCACAGCGCTTCAGCCCGCCGGTTTCTACAGCGTGACTGGTAACGCAAGCGCATTGAGCTTCATGGTCAATGGAGTGTTGGATTTCGGTGAGGATGACGGCATTCAGGGCTTTGTTGGCGGCGGCGCCGGTGTTGCACGCGTTGACGTGCAAACTGTATTGGCAGCTCCAGCATTTCTTGACGATTCCGACACTGGTTTCGCATGGCAGGCACTTGCTGGTGTTCGCACGCCATTGAGCAAAAACTGGGATGCCGGCTTGAAGTATCGTTTCTTCAACGCGAGCAACGTTAACCTGGTTGATCGTCTTGGTCGCGCGTCTAATACACGCTTCCGTTCGCACAGCATAATGGCCAGCGTGATGTATAACTTCGGTGGTGCACCTGCGCCAGTCGAAGTGGCAGCGCCGCCGCCACCACCCGTTTATGTAGCCCCACCCGCGCCACCGCCACCACCGCCACCTGCGCCGGTTTGCAACTCTGGCCCATATATCGTATTTTTCGATTGGGATAAATCGAACTTGCGTCCAGATGCGGCTTCGGTTTTGGATAATGCTGTTGCGCAATATGCGAACTGCGGCATGGCAAAGGTTATGCTTGCTGGTCACGCCGATAAGTCGGGCACCGCAAAGTACAACGTCGGCCTATCGCAGCGTCGTAACGATACCGTTCGTGGCTACCTTGCCTCGAAGGGCGTTACAGACGGCGCAATCAGCGCTGAAGCATTCGGCGAAACTGCACCTCTGGTACAGACCGCTGATGGTGAGCGTGAACCGCAAAACCGCCGCGTTGAAGTTACCTATGGTCCAGGTTCGGGAATGTAATTTCCAAACTGCCGTAATGTTAGAAGAAAGGCCGGTCGAAAGACTGGCCTTTTTTTGTGCGACGTGGGCGTTACGCCAGATAAGCAGGCTGGTTTTTACGCTGCGGCCTTTGCTTTGGGTCCGGCGTTCACAGTCGCAGCTTCCAAAAGGCGCGCCTCAAGAGCTTTTAGCTTATTCTTGTTTTCGATTTTCCCGCCAAACAAATCGGTAACATAAAATGTGTCGACCGCTCGTTCGCCATAGGTCGCAATATGGGCGCTGTGCAAAGTGACCTTGGATTCAAAAAGCGCTAGCGCTAGATTATTCAACAATGCAGGGCGATCGAGTGCGTTTACTTCAATCACGGTAAACCGGTTTGAGGCCTGATTGTCGATCAACACCGATGGTGCAATTTTAAAAGCGTCCGCCCGGCGCAACGCCTTTGGCTTAGCGTCGAGCTGAACCATCAATTTGGCGCGATTTGTCAAAGCTTCCTCAATGCTCCGCTTCAGCCTGTTTAGCTGCCCTTGCTCTTGAAAGGGACGCCCCAGCGGGTCTTGAATGAGGAAGTTATCGACCGCCATCCCATCGCTACTGGTATGAATACGGGCATCGATGATGTTGCCACCAGCCAAATGTATGGCGCCGGCAATCCGGTAGAAAAGGCCCGGATGGTCGGCGGCAAAAACAGTGACCAGCGTTGCCCCCCTATCGGGGTAAAAACACGCATCAATCGCAAGCTCTGTCCTGGCGTTCTTCAGTATATGCCCGGCGTTACGCGCGATAATGTCATCGGGCTCCGCTATCCAATAGGCGTCGGGCAGGTTTTTCGCGAACGCCGCAAATTTCTCCGAAGGCAATTTTAATGTGGATTCCAGCTGCGCCTTTTTCGATGCGATCCGCTCGCTACGGCCCCTTTGCTTGTGACCCAAACGAAGCACTTCTTCGGTGGCCTCATACAAGTCCGACAACAATTGCCGTTTCCAACTATTCCAGACACCTGGCCCTACCGCGCGGATGTCGACAACCGTGAGTACCAGCAGAAGTTTTAGGCGTTCTGGGGATTGAACCGCTTGGGCAAAGTCCAAAATTGTCTTAAAGTCAGCCAAGTCACGTTTAAACGCAGTGGCAGACATCAATAGATGGAAACGAACCAACCAAGCCACGGTTTCGGTTTCGGCTGGCGAGAGCCCCAGACGCGGGCATAAGGTGTCGGCCACTTCAGCCCCTAGCACGCTATGGTCGCCGCCGCGTCCCTTGGCGATGTCGTGCAGCAAAGTTGCGATAAACAATACCCGCTTACTAACGATTTGCTGAACGATGGCTGTCGATAATGGATGGTCCTGCTTCAACTTTCCGCGGTTGATATCGGCCAGCAAGCCAATGGCGCGGATAGAATGTTCGTCGACTGTATAATGGTGGTACATGTCGAACTGCATCTGCGCGACGACCCTGCGAAATTCCGGGATAAATCTTCCAAAGATAGTGGATTCATTCATCCAACGCAGAACTGTTTCCGGGTCGCGCGGCGATGTTAGGACATCCAGGAACAGCGCATTGGCTCTGGGATCACGGCGAACCACCTTGTCTACCAGCCGAGCATCCCTTTGTGCCGCACGCATCGCTAAAGGGTGAATTTCCAATTCATGCAAGTCGGCTAAATGGAAGATTTCGAGTAGGCGCACAGGGTCGCGCGCGAAAAATTCGTCATCGGGCAAGGCGAGCCGACCCCTGTCCAGTTGAAAGCCATTGAGCTTGCGTGGTTTGCGGACGAAACTTGGAATGAAACGGCGGCCTTTTTGCGCCATGGCCTCGTCCAAATGTGCAAGAAACAGCCCCGTGACGT
>CAIJLW010000147.1 GCA_903821685.1 uncultured Sphingomonadales bacterium
AAGCGATAGCGTAGACCAGATTACGGTCAAGCCGGACGCTGTACAATTTGGGATCGACTTCAGCCGCAATGATAATGGCCGCGTCAACGACATCGCCGAGTAAGTTTTCGGCATGCCCAGATGTGTCGACATCAATATGCAGCTTGGGAAACGCCTTGCGCAATTCGGGTAAGCGCGGGATAAGTCGCTGCGACCCAAATAGGGGCAAAAGGCCAAGGCGCAGGCGGTATTCGCCGCCGCGACCCGCCAGTTCGTCGACAGCCTCGGCCATCGCGTCCATAGCGGGCTCTACGGCTGCGAGCAGGGCCTCACCGTCGGCATTGATGACCATCGCTTGTGCGCGGCGGTCAAACAGTGATTTGCCAATGAAGTCTTCAAGTGCCTTTATTCTGCGGCTTAAAGCAGGTGGAGACAAGGCCAGTTCACTTGCGGCCGCCTTTGCTGATCCAAGTTTCGCAACACGCAAAAAGGCTTCAAGCGAACGTAAGGGCGGCAATCTGCGCATTATCATCTCCTCATTTTGTCGCACTGCAACAAAAAATTCCCGATTTCGCTATCGTGCAAATACCGCGAAATTCAGTCTAAACTTATAAATTGTAGTTGCATCATTTGCAACAGACATTGCACTGTTCGCACTTGCACAATAAATAAAATGTCGCCATACCGAATGTGCCTTATAGGCATCCTCTCCTAAAACTTTTTCAGGGTCGACTTCGGTCGGCCCTTTTTTTGTCTAAATTCTGGGAGGTAGGTCCTAATGTTAGCAATAGCTTGCAAAGCCCGCTGCAGGCCAAGCCCAAGGTTACCCCCCATCAGAATAATAAGGCCAGCGCCTGATTTAAACCATGATATCTAAATAACAGGCATGACCAATGCCCGCCGTCCCCAAATGATCAAGAATAGCAAAGACGCCGAGATCAGGATGAATGTCGCCGGTTCCCAATAATTGAACAATGCAACCCCAACCGCTGGCGCGAATATATAGGCTGCGCCGTTTATCGAGGCAATTTTGCCAGCGACATCGCCTTGCTCATAGCGTCGTACGGCTAAGGAAGCCCCAGCGGTAAAGCCCGGACGAAACAGCCCGAAGCCAAGCGAGGCAATCGCAAAGCCAGTACTAATACCATAAAAGTCTTGGCTAATCCCCGTCAAAACAGTGCCAACCAGCGCAAGTAAGGCACCAAGCAGTACTGAGCTTCGCGCAGCAAGGGACAACATAGGGATGAGACCCCATTGCGCCAGCAGGGTTGCCATTGCACCTATCAGCATAACCGATCCGCTGGCCTGCACTGCCTCCCATGGACGGTCATGCAGGCCAAGACGATCGCGCACGAGAAAACCGACAACACCCAGCATGATGGCCTGCGCATGGCCCCCAACGAGCCCGGCGATTAGCCAAGGCGCCATTCTGCCGTCGCGCCATGGCAATCGGACCTCTTTAACGTGCGATGGCGTTCCCAAGGCCTCCCCTTTAACATCTTCGGCATCTGACGCATTGATCGATGCCGAACTGGGATAGTCTGCAATATCCCCGCGTGCTTCAAACCGCGGCGTATCGTTCGGCAGTTGAATATGCAAAGCGATCAGTACGCCGATCCCAAAAGCCGCGAACACGATCAGCGGCCCAGCAAGACCAAAGGGCGGGAAGAGAAAATAATGCGCTGTGGCAGGCCCAATGACGGTGCCCACACCGAAGGACGATGCAAGCATCGACAAGGCCTTGGTGCGCTCTGCCCGCTCGGTACGTGCGGCAACATAAGCCTGCACTGCGGGGGGCGCAGCGGAGCCAAAGCCGCCGTATAGGCTTCGGAATAACGCAAAGAGGATGAAGGTAACAACTGGCCCGATCAGTCCGGCAAGACCAAGCCACAGCACCAGTCCGCACATGCCCATGGACGCGACGAAGCCGATGATGCCAATGCTCATCAATTGCTTACGGCCCCGGCGGTCGGATAATCTGGCCCATTTCGGAGCCGTTATGACCCATAACAGAGCCGACCAGCTGAACGCCAGACTGACCCATACATCCGGCATGTCCAGCTCACTGGCGATGGCGGGGAGTGCAGATTGCATGGCGGTGTTACCCGCCGCAGCGACAAGCATTACGAGGAACAGCACGACAACACGGCTGTTAGGGATTGCTTGAACCGTACTCATGCCTTTTTCCAATCGTAGCTGCGCGTAACTTGAGCCACGTGCAGGCTGTAATCACTATACCAACGGTCGCGACCAGCATCGCGGATTGCGGCATGCTTTGGATGGTCGCGCCATGCGCTCGCACTCGTTTCGTCCGTCCAATAGCTTATGGTTATACCAAGTCCATCTGATCCGCGCACCGTATCTATACCGACATAGCCATCTTGCTGCGCGGCTAGTTCATTCATCAGTGTTGCGGCGCGCGCATAACCGTCGGCGTCTAGCCTGTTGCGCTGCGCCACAAAAATAACCGATATCATGCCACAGCTTAGCTTTGCCATGAAGGCGGCATAGGACTGATATGTCATGCAATGCAAGCTGGGTGGAACAGATAGTTGCTTTACGCAGTTGTATGCGTGGCAGCATTTTACGCGTATGTCAGTTTCGTGACAACCTCCCCCGGACCCATCATATGACATCCTCGAGCTTGACTAAAACGACAATGCTCGAGCGCATTAAGAACCGCACCAACCGTTTTTTTGGTCCATGGGGTATTTTCTTTAAAGGATTTATCAAACATCCCGTGATGGTCGGATCGATTATACCGTCATCAAAACTGACGGTAAAAAAGATGCTCGCGCCTGTTGATTGGGACGATACCAAATTGTTTGTAGAATATGGGCCGGGTATCGGCACATTCTGCCAACCTGTGTTGGACCGGATACGCCCCGACGCGACCTTGTTGGTCATCGATCTCAACCAAGATTTTATTGCATATCTGCGCGATACCATCCGCGACAGCCGCTTCATTGCGGTGCACGGGTCCGCCGCAGATGTGAATGAGATTATTCAAAGTTTCGGCTTCGCCCACGCTGATTACATATTGTCAGGCCTGCCGTTTTCGACGCTGCCCAACAATCTTGGCCCGGTGATCGCCGCAGAAACGGCGAAAGCCATACGGCCGGGCGGTGCGTTCTTGGTTTATCAGTTCCGTGCCCGCGCCCGCGACTTCATGGCACCGCATTTCGCTAAAATTGACAAGGGTTATGAGCTTTGGAATATTCTGCCCTGCCACCTTTTCTGGGGCTGGAAAGAGTGATTATCTGTTGCGGATTAGCCCGAATGTGATCCGCCGGCCAATCGTATAGTCTACCGAATTGACCAGGAAATAGGCGAGAGCGGCCTTAAACCTGCTCCAATAACTGTCCCGTGCTTTCAATAATATTCGAGTTTGTTCTTCTGATTGCTTGACCATCTCGTCAATTAACTTGCGCATATGCAGCGCAAGGCGTGCGTCTTTGACGCGCACCATGATTTCTAGATTGATGAACATGCTGCGGACGTCCAAATTGGCCGAACCAATATAGACGGTGTCATCAATGACCATTAACTTCATGTGGAGCGGGCGCGATTGAAATTCGAATATCCGGGCCTTTCGCCGCATCAGGTAGCGATACAGCAAGCGTGCAGCCGCTATCGTCGCATTATTGTCGGTCTTTCCCGCCACGACAAGACGCGACCCTTTATTGTGCTTGGCTGCCTTGGCAAGGCGTCGCAATATGGTTTGTGACGGCGAAAAATAGGCCGACACAATGTCGAATCTTTTGCCAGCCTCAAGCGATCGTTTGAACGTAATCGCCCAAGGCGAAATGCGGTTTGTCGGCCCACCCAAAAGCCATTGTACTTGGCCGATGCCGGGGCGCCATTGGTGGATGATATTGCGGATGCTGCGGTATCGAACTTTCCCATTGTTTGAGGCACGCGCCAAATCTTCGAAATAATCGCTCAGTTTCTGCGCTTGGGCCCCCGATACGATTATGCCGAGATCTTCCCAACTATTGTCCCCGGCTCGGCCAAAATAATCGTCTGTAATGTTGAAGCCGCCGACCAGCGCATGCGCGCTGTCAGCGATCAAGATTTTCTGGTGGTTACGGATGATGTAGCCAAGCCCTTTACGCGTACTAAAGCAGTGATAGCAGCCGCCGGCTTCTACCAATGCATCGAAGAAACGGTCGCTTACATTCCCCGATCCGAAACTATCGATGATCAGCTGGACGTCCAC
>CAIJLW010000148.1 GCA_903821685.1 uncultured Sphingomonadales bacterium
TTATGCAAAGCCGAAGATGTCGTTGGTGGCGCGGTTGTGCGTCAGGAAAAGGCATATCCGGTGTATGACGACGATTATGCCGCCAATGTCGAAGCGATGCGCGCAGAGCTTGAGACAATTTATCCGACGCTGCACATGGTCGGCCGCAACGGCATGCACCGCTATAACAATCAAGATCACGCAATGATGACAGCGATGTTGACGATTGAAAACATCGTCGCTGGCGCGCGGGTTTTTAACATCTGGAATGTCAACGAAGATGCCGAATATCATGAGGCCGGCAATGAGGGCGCGCAGCACGCACTCGCAGCCAAGATCAGTAAGGATCAAGCGGCTGCTCTCACATCAGAGCGCGACGTTCCAAAGCGGATCGCAACCAGCGGGCCGGACAGTGGTTCGCATGACATCAGCAAAGCAGCGTAACCAGAATTGTCGTGGACAATGGCGTGCTCACATTCGCCAATAGGCTAAGGGGCAATATATTCCTGCGCTATGTCGTCGTTAGCGTTGGCGCGCTTGCCACCGATATGTCGGTTTTTCTGGCTCTGTTAGAGCTGGGCTTGTTCAGCATGGCAGCGTCTGCCGTTGGCTACTCGGTCGGAATACTGACGCACTGGTTTTTATCCAGCCGCACGGTGTTTCAAGACCGGGTGTCCGAGAAAGGGACTGCAGCACGCACGCAGCAAAAGGCTATGTTTTTGGCTTCGGCACTGCTTGGCCTGCTCATGACCGTAGCCATCGTCGGCACAGGCGCCGCATTGGGCATCGACCCACGTCTGGCCAAAATCATCGCGATTATCATTTCGTTTCTGCTGACTTACGCCTTGCGGAATATTGTCATTTTTAGGCAGGCGCCGTCAGTTTAGCCATGCACAATTTTGCCGAACGGTATTTTTTGAGGGTGATCTTAGGCATCTGGATGCTTGTAGCAGTTGCCATATTATTTCTCGCACGTGACGTGGTCGCAACATGGGAAATGGGCGATCCGGATGACCAGATGCGTCTACTTCAGGTGCGTGATTGGGTGGCGGGACAAAGCTGGTGGGACATCACGCAATATCGCATGAATGCACCCGACGGCGGGGATATGCATTGGTCGCGCTTGGTGGATGTTCCGTTGGCATTGGTGATTGTTGCGGCCACGCCATTTCTGGGTCAGGCCACTGCCGAGCAGTTGGCCGCGACTGCAGTGCCGCTTATGACCTTAGCTGCGGCGATGTTCTTTTACGCACTGGGGGCTCGGCGCCTTTTTGGTCCGCTGACGGCGACCGTGGCGACCGCCCTGATTCTTACGCTCACGTCTTTTGTGGTCCAGATGGTGCCAATGCGCATTGATCATCATGGGTGGCAGTTGGTGTGCTTCCTTGCGGCGTTATGGGCGTTGTTCAATCGGCAGGGGAGCCTGCGATCCGCCGCGGTGCTGGGCCTATCTTGTGCATTGTGGATCGAGATTTCAGTCGAAGGCTTACCGTTTGTTGCGCTTATTTTGGGCGTGTCGGGGCTTGGATGGATTGTCCCGTCAATGGCATCTTCGCGCGAACGCAATAACCAGTTCCCAATCGCTCTGCTCTGGACATGGATTGGAACATTTACTTTGTTTTGCATCACGGAAAGCTGGGGAAGTCCCAATTTCTGCGATGCGTTATCGCCTGTTCATATTGCTGCACTCGGTGCGATGGCTACAATCATTATGGCGGGCACTTTGCTTCAGCGCGCAGGGCCGTCGATTGGAACGACTTTTCTGCGTTTTGGCATTTGCTGTGCGGCTGCTACCGTCGGCCTAGCAACATTATTTGCCATGGCGCCACAATGCGTGGGTTACGCGTTCTCCAGCCTTAATCCCCTGGTCCGCGAATATTGGTTTAACCGCGTCCCTGAAGGTCTGCCCTTATGGGCGGGGCCACTTGATGTGGCTGTGCAGGCCTATGCCTACATGGCTTCTGGGGTGATAGCGCTCGCTTATCTATCGCTTCACAATAAGCAGCTGACGAAATCTGACATACTGCGGCTTTTACTGCTCTATGCAGGAGCTTGGGCCATTGGTGTTTTTGTAAGCCGCACTTCTGTCTATGCGATGTCAGTCGCCAACCTGCTTTTGGCGGCGATGGTGGTTGATATATTCATTTCCTCGGCGCGACATCGAAGTTTGCTCGCACGCATAGGGATGCGGATATTTGCGTTATTGCTGGCGATGCCCATCTTGCCGGCGCAGGCCTTGATCAACAGGGTCAATGCCGTCGAAGCAAGAGCCGACCCCGTATCCGATATGCTGAACCACAAGTTTCAAAAACAGCTTATGGCCTGTCAAAAATCCTCTGCAGTTGCCGCATTGAGCGAGCTACCTTCCGCCGCCATCATGGCTGGGCTCGACACAAATCCGGCCATTTTGCTATTCACGAGGCATAGCGTCGTGGCATCCGGCCACCACCGGAATACCGCAGCAATGTCAGATGTCATGCGCACCTTCACAGGGAAGACCGATCAGGCAGCACGGATTATCATCGCGCGCAACATACGCTTTGTGGTCATTTGCGACGGCAGTTATGAACTCTTGTTATATGCGCGCAAAGCCCCTGAAGGGATGCTTGCGCGCTTGCGCGCGGGCAATGTTCCTAATTGGCTGCAACGCAAGTCTGATATTGGTCCGTTTCAGATTTTCGAGGTCAACCATGGCAAGCTTCCCCCTGAAATACTGCCATCATGACAATGCGCCGCACTGGGAACTGGGCCATTTTTGTTATATGGCTTTTGCTGACGTTTGCCCTGATTATCACGGGCTGGAGCCATATCCGTTCGGGTGTTGGCTGGGACCCTGATGACCAGTTGCGGCTTGTTCAGTTACGCGATTTCCTAAACGGGCAGGGCTGGTTTGATAATCGGCAGTATCGGCTGAACGCGCCCGAAGGTGCACCGATGCACTGGTCTCGCCTTATCGAATTGCCGCTTGCGGCATTGGTTCTTTTGGGCGCACCCTTGATCGGGCAAGTGCAGGCAGAAATAGTGGCGAGCACGGTTGTGCCCTTGTCTCTGTTCGGGTTCATCATCTTTTTGCTGGCGTACATAGCGTCGCGGGTCGGCGGGCAAGTGGCGGGCATAACAGCGGCCGTCATGGCGGCTATATCCGGGTCGCTGCTCGTGCAATTGCGCCCCATGCGGATCGACCATCATGGCTGGCAGATCGCGATGGCAGTTCTGGCGCTTGCGTCGCTATTTCATGCGCAGGCACGTAAGGCAGGCATCGTTTTGGGCGTCGCTCTTGCCGTCTGGCTGCATATTTCATTGGAAGGTGCGCCGATGGCAGCGGCGTTTTTCTTCTTCCTTGGTTGGCAGTGGTTAGCCCACAGGGATGCGGCGGCACGTCTGTTCTGGACCATCACTTCGTTTTCCGCCGCTTCTTTAGCGTTGTTTCTTGGCACGCAGGCACAGGGTTTCGGCGCAAGCGTCTATTGCGACACGGTGTCCCCGCCGCATATCTGGGCGATATTGGCGGCGTCAGGATGCATGCTGACGGGCGTCATGGTCGCGCCGCGCCGCGCAGCATTGCGTGCGCTGATCATGCTGTCGGCGGGGGTTGCTGCCGTCCTTGTTCTTGGGTTTCGCGCACCTGAGTGCCTCACCGGAGCATTCAGCACACTTGATCCGCTCGTGCGTGAATATTGGTATGTCTATGTGCAAGAAGGAATGCCCATTTGGCATCAATCCCCGGGCACAGCCGCAATTTTGCTCGCTGGACCGGTCGTTGGTTTTGGCAGCAGCCTCTATCTGGCGCATAAGGCAAAAGGGCAGGATCGGGATAGGCTTATCACCCTCAGCTTTTTTACGCTTTGTGGCTTCATCTTGTCGTTGCTGGTGCTCCGTACGGTGTCGGTCGCATCGGCTTACGCCATTATTCCAGCGGCATTGTTGGTAGCGCATATCTTTGCGCGGTATCGGCGAGAAAATGTTGCGCTGCGCCGCGTCTTGTGCGTCGTGGCCATGTTGTTCTTGGTGATGCCGGGTTCTTGGTTGAGTTCCTTAATGGATTTCTGGCCAACACCACAGACAGCGCAGAAGGTGCAGAGGGAGAAGAGTTTAGCCACATGCGAATCTGCGCAGTCGGTTGGCGCGCTGCGCGTATTGCCCAAGGCACAATTTATCGCACCTTTTGATATGGCACCGATGATCCTTGCGCGTACAGAGCATAGCGTTCTGGCAAGCAGTCACCACCGCAATGCACGTGCGATGCACGACCATATTCAGGTCTTTCGTTCGCCGCCCGCTGTTGCGCATCGTCTATTGAACAAGCGCGGCATCGATTATGTCGCTGTCTGCGCAGGTGAAGAAGAACTGGCTGATTATGTGCGGAAGGACCCGGACGGGTTGTGGGCACGAATGGCAAAGGGCAAGGTGCCGGATTGGCTCGTGCCACTGCCAGTCATGGGCAAGGGCATCCGCGTTTGGCGCGTGCGCTAAAGATGCATGAAGTCCCGGTCGAAGCTTTTCAAATGCGCGCCGCCATCGACAAAAATAACCTGTCCTGTGACATCCTGCGCTTGGGCGAGATAGACCACTGCGTCCGCTACAGCAGAGGGCGATGGCAGCTTGCCCAAGGGCATCATATCGGCCAACCGCACCTCTTGGTCTGCGGTGTAATCATCGGTTGAAATAACAAGCCCGGGCGCAACGCCATTATAACGGGCGCGCCCAGCGAATGATGCCGCCATGGACCGTACCGATGCCGCCAGAGATTGCTTTGATAACGTGTAGCTCAACTGGTCGCCATGCGGGTTGGCGATACGTTGGTCGAGGATGTTGACAATAGCTGGCCGGTTCGTTGGGCCAGCGGCGCGGACCAAAGCCTGTGCCAGCAAGAGTGGCGCAAACATATTGAGCCTGAAATGCGCCTCCAGCGTTTCAAGCGTCATCGCCTGCCAATCATCCTGCCCGAACATCGCCGCATTGTTCACCAGCAGATCCGGTGTTCGGCCAAAATGCGCTGCGATTGCGTCGATGAGCTTGGCTGGATTACCGGTGCTAAGGTCAA